>NZ_JAOXMC010000083.1:0-308 GCF_026343815.1 Pseudomonas sp. BJa3
GGGATCCGGCATGCGGTACGCCAATTCCAGGCGCGCGTGGTTGTCGTTGCCGCCCACGCCGCGTAGGGCGTACTTCATCCACAAGCGGCGCTGGGCCTTCCTCAGCAGTTTGGCGGTGTCGCTCCACATGTCCCTGTCCCCTTCGCCGTCGTTCAACCGCAGCTGGCCGCGCCGTGCGGGCCTTCGCTGGCCTGGTGCGCGGAATCCCGGCCCACCTCGAGCGGCCGCGCGGGCGCGCTGTACCAGCCGGTGACCTTGCCGCACTCGAAGTCGACCCAGGACGGCCCGTACTGCCAGCGCGCAGCGTG
>NZ_JAOXMC010000084.1:0-307 GCF_026343815.1 Pseudomonas sp. BJa3
TGCCGCCGGTTTCACCGGCCTGCTGAGCATGTTCAACATCAGCGGGCGCTTCTTCAGGGCGTCGTTCTCCGACTATATCGGCCGCAAGAACACCTACATCGCGTTCTTCGCCCTGGGCGTGGGGCTCTACAGCCTGGTGCCGAACATGGGTCACATCGGCAACGTGGCGCTGTTCGTGGCAGCCCTCTGCATCATCCTGTCGAGGTACGGCGGCGGCTTCGCCACCGTGCCGGCGTACCTGGCCGACCTGTTCGGCACGGAGATGGTCGGTGCCATCCATGGTCGCCTGCTGACTGCCTGGGCGGCG
>NZ_JAOXMC010000085.1:0-300 GCF_026343815.1 Pseudomonas sp. BJa3
GCATCCATGCCCGTCACCTCCCTCCGCAAGACCTGCGTTCGGCCTCCTGAAGTCGCGAAGTTACGGGCGGCGCCTGGACTGGCGCAGCTGTCGCTAGTTGGAGCGTAATTAAACTCTCGATTGTTTCGCGGGGCACAGCCAATATATAACTTACTTTGAAACAGTAAACCTCGCATTTCCTGCTCTTGCTCTTGCTTCTAAGCGCGCGATAGTTCAGGCGCTGCCAATTGCGACTTCAGGAGGCCGAGCGGAGTTCTTGCGTAGTGGGGCGACGGCCATGGATGGCCGTCGAGCGCTGCG
>NZ_JAOXMC010000086.1:0-298 GCF_026343815.1 Pseudomonas sp. BJa3
GAGCGCCTCGTCGACATGGAGCGGCGGAACGCACGCCAAGGCGTCAAGGCCGTGCAGATCGGCATCGGCCGCACGCTGAGCGGCGAAGGCATCGACCGCATCACGCCCGCATTGCGCTGGGTGCCCCTCAAGTCGGGGGGCGCGGTTGCGCGCCTGAGGGTCGGCTCGCCGGATGCACTGGGTCTGCGCGTGGGTCTGCAGGTGAAGGGGCTGCACCCCCATGTGGAGTTGCGCATCGCGGGCAGCGACGCTCCGCAGCGCATCATCGCCATGCTCACCGCCACCGAGGCGCAGGCGT
>NZ_JAOXMC010000087.1:0-298 GCF_026343815.1 Pseudomonas sp. BJa3
AGGGCTTGTCCCGCGATGCTTTTTGCGGCGGTCAAGGCAAGGTCAACTAGTCGCCGTCGCAGGAGCTGCCATGAACTATCGCCACGCCTTCAACGCCGGCAACCACGCCGACGTCCTCAAGCACATCGTGCTCACTCGCCTCATCGCCCTGATGTCGCGCAAGGAGCAGCCGTTCGCCTATATCGATACCCACGCAGGGCTTGGCCTGTACGACCAGCAGGGCGACCAGGCAAGCCTTACCGGTGAGTACCTCGAGGGCGTCGCCCTCCTGTGGAATCGCGATGACCTGCCCGCCGTT
>NZ_JAOXMC010000088.1:0-296 GCF_026343815.1 Pseudomonas sp. BJa3
GGCCTGGTGCTGACCGTCGACGGTCGCCTGGACAACCGCCAGGGCACCCTGGTGGGCGACACCGCCCTCAACCTTGTGGCCGGGACGCTGGACAACAGCAAGGGCAAGGTCTCCGGCAAAGGCCAGGGCGAGGTCCAGGCCGACACCTTGCTCAACAACGCCGGTTCGCTGGTCAGCCTCGAGCAACTGCGGATACAGGGCGGTGAGCTGGACAACCGTGAGGCGGGGCTGCTCGGCAGCAATGGCGCGCTGACCCTGGAGGTCGACCGCATCGACAACCGTGGTGGTGAGATCAC
>NZ_JAOXMC010000089.1:0-290 GCF_026343815.1 Pseudomonas sp. BJa3
CGGGCATGAGCCGCGACGACCTGATCGGCATCAACCTGAAGGTCATGAAGGCCGTCGGCGAGGGCATCAAGGCCCACGCCCCCAACGCCTTCGTCATCTGCATCACCAACCCGCTCGACGCCATGGTCTGGGCCCTGCAGAAGTTCTCGGGCCTGCCGAAGGAGAAGGTCGTCGGCATGGCCGGCGTGCTGGACTCGGCTCGCTTCGCCTACTTCCTGGCTGAAAAGACCGGCGTGTCGGTGCAGGACATCCACGCCTGGACCCTGGGCGGTCACGGCGACGACATGGTG
>NZ_JAOXMC010000008.1:0-309522 GCF_026343815.1 Pseudomonas sp. BJa3
CCGTCGAGCGCTGCGCCCCAGGATGGGGCGTACAGCGCGGTACCCACGGGAGCAAGAACGGAGCGAGGGAACCCCGGCGCGGAGCGTAGGGGCCGTATGAACGGAGCCGAACGGTTTTGCCGACTTTTGCCACGACAAAAGTCGGCCGCCGTAAGGGCGGAAAGGTGACTAAATGTCGATATCGTCTACGAATACGCATACAAAACCAAAAACAATCACCCTCAAGCCCCAGCAACACCTTTATGCGCCAAAACACTATAAATGCACGGCAAAACAAACAACGTAAACAAAGTCCCCACCGACATCCCGGTAGCAATCACCATCCCGATATCAAACCGGCTGACCGCCCCGGCCCCGGTGGCCAAAATCAAGGGCACCATGCCAAACACCATGGCCGCCGTGGTCATCAGCACCGGCCGCAGGCGAATCGCAGCGGCTTCTTCGATTGCCTCGCGTACCCCAAACCCCCGCTCGTCCCGTAGCTGATTGGCAAACTCGACAATGAGAATCCCATGCTTGGTAATCAGCCCGATCAGTGTCACCAACCCCACCTGGGTATAGATGTTCATGCTCGAGACCCCAAGGAACAGCGGCAAGAGCGCACCGCAGATGGACAACGGCACGGTCACCAGAATCACCAGCGGATCGCGGAAGCTCTCGAACTGCGCCGCCAGCACCAGGAAGATGATCGCCAGCGCCAGGCCGAAGGTCACCCACAACGCGCTGCCCTCCTGGACGAACTGCCGAGCTGTCCCGGCATAGTCCAGTGAAAAGCCTTCCGGCGCCTCCTCGCGGGCGATGGCGCGCACGGTTTCCAGTGCTTCACCCATGCTCACCAGCGGAACGCCCTGGATGATCGCCGAGTTCAGCTGCTGGAACTGGTTGAGCTGTCGCGGCCGGGCCCGGTCGCTCAGGGTGATCAAGGTCGATAATGGCAACAGTTGGCCTTGCTCGTTCTTCACGTAATAGTTGTTCAGCCACCCGGGGTTGGCGCGGTAGGGCCGTTCAACCTGGGCGATGACCTTGTAGCTGCGACCCTCCAGCGTGAAACGGTTGATCTCGGCCTCGCCAAGCAAGGTCGCCAGGGTGCTGCCAAGGGTGTCCATCGACACGCCCATCTGCGCCGCCTTGGCGCGGTCGATGTCGATCACCACCTCCGGTTTGTCGAAGGCCAGGTCGATGTCGAGGAAGGCGAATTTACCCGAGGCCTGGGCGCGCTCCTTGACCCGTTGCGCCACCTCCAGCAGCGCCGGGTAATCACCGGCGGTGTTGATCACCAGCTGGAACGGCAGGCCCTCGCCGGTGCCGGGCAGCGATGGCAAGTTGAAGCCGAAGATCTGCAGGCCGCCGATCTGTTCGAGTTTGGCCTGCACCAGCGGCAACAGCTGCATCTGCGTGCGCTCGCGTTCGTTCCAGGGTTTGAGCAGGAAGCCGCCGATACCGCTCTGTACGCCGTTGAAACCATTGATCTGGAATGACGAGTAGTACTCGGGGAAGCCCTTGAAGATTGGCGTGAACTGGTCGGTATAGGCGTTGAGGTAGTCCAGGTTCGCGGTTTGCGGTGAACTGCTCATCATGAAGATAACCCCCTGGTCCTCCTCCGGGGCTAGCTCGTTGCGGGTGAACATCAGCAGCACCGGGATCAGGCACATGATGAGCACGGCGAACACCAGCACCACCGGGCGGCTGTTGAGCGTACCGTGCAGCAGGCGCTGGTAGCGTACCTTGAGCGATTCGAAGATCAGGTCCAGGCGGTGGGCCAGCCCGCTGGGGTTCTGTTCGTGGCGCAGCAGCACGGCGCACATCATGGGGGAGAGGGTGAGGGCGACGACCCCGGAGATGACCACGGCTCCGGCCAGGGTCAGGGCGAACTCCTTGAACAGGGCGCCGGTCAGCCCGGTGAGAAAACCAATGGGAGCGTACACAGCAGCCAAGGTGATAGTCATGGACACGACCGGCAGGGCGATCTCGCGGGCACCCTCCAGGGCCGCTTCGAAGGGCGTCTTGCCTTCTTCGATATGGCGGTGGATGTTTTCCACCACGACGATGGCGTCATCCACCACCAGGCCGATGGCCAGTACCATCGCCAGCAGGGTCAGCAAATTCAGCGAATAGCCCATCATCTGCATGAAAAACAGCACGCCAATCATCGACAACGGGATGGTCACCACCGGGATCACCACAGACCGCAGGGCGCCGAGGAACAAAAACACCACGACGATGACGATCAGCACCGCCTCGCCGAGGGTCTTGATCACTTCGTCGATGGAGGCCTGGATAAACAGGGTGGCGTCGTAGGCGATGGACACCTTCAGGCTGGAGGGCAGTTGTTCTTCGAGCTGCGGCATGATCCGCCGTACTTCCTTGATAACCTCCAGCGGGTTGGCCGCCGGCGTGGCCTTGATGCCGATGTAAACCGAGGGCGTGCCGTCGAACGAACTGACCGTGTCGTAGTTTTCGGCGCCCATTTCCACCCGGGCCACGTCACCCAGCAGTACCCGGCTGTCACCGCTGGTCTTCACCGGTAGGGCGGCGAAGGCTTCGGCAGACTTGAGCTCGGTGCTGGCGTTGATGCTGGTGACCACGTACTCGCCCTTCACTTCGCCAGCTGCGGAGAGGAAGTTGTAGCGGCGCACGGCGTTGGTCACGTCCACTGCCGACAGGCCGAAGCCGGCCAGCTTCACCGGATCGATCCAGATACGCATGGCGAACACCTGGTTGCCGAGGATCTCGGCCTCGGCCATGCCCGGCAACGTGGCCAGTTTGGGTTGGATGACCCGTGACAGGTAGTCGGTGATCTGCGGGTTGCTCATTTCCTTGCTGTAGAAGCTGATGTACATCAGTGCCGAGGCGTCGGCGGCCTCCTTGCTCAGTACCGGATCCTCGGAGTCCTGGGGCAGCTTGTTGCGCACCTCGTTGGCCTTGGCCAGCAACTGGGTGAACAGCCGGTCGGTGTCGGCGCCGATCCGCGCGTAGACCGAAATGATCGAGAAGTTCTGCCGGCTCACCGAGGTCATGTAGTCGATGCCGTCGGCGCTGGCCAGGCTCTGCTGCAGCGGCTGGGTGATGTAGCCCTGGATGGTCTCGGCGTTGGCCCCGGGGTAGGCGGTCGTCACCGTGATCAGGGCGTTTTCCATCTGCGGGTACTGGCGGATCTGCAGCTTGCTCCAAGCCTGCAGGCCCAGCAGCAGGATCAGCAGGCTGACCACGCAGGCCAGCACCGGGCGGCGGATGAACGGGTCGGTGAACGCCATGGCCGCCTCCCGTTCACTGCGCGCCAGGCGCGGCGGGTTTCAGGGCTGAATCGGCGCTGATGCGGATCGCCGCGCCTGGGCTCAGCTTGAGCTGACCGGCGGTGACGACCTGGTCACCGGCCTGCAGGCCCTTGAGCACCACGACCCAACCGTCGCGACGCTCGCCGGTCTGCACGGTGAGTTGTTCGGCGATCAGCTGCGGCTGATCGTTGGCATCGTGCAGCGGCTGGCCGTCCTCGCCCTTTTTCGGGCTGACGCGATACACCGAGTTGCCGTAGAGGGTGTAGGTGATGGCGTTTTCCGGCACCACGACCTGCGGTTGCGGGTCGGGCAGCAACAGTTGCAGGCTGGCGAACATGCCCGGCAGCAGCTTGCCTTCGGGGTTGGCCAGGGTGGCGCGGACCATCAGGTTGCGCGTGCTTTCCTCGACCTTGGGGTTGATCGCGCTGAGGCTGGCGGGGAAGGTCTGGTCAGGGTAGGCGGCCACCTGGGCTAGCACGCGCTGGCCGAGGCTCAGGTGTGGCAACGCCTGCTCGGGCACATTGAAGTCGACGTAGAGACTGGACAGATCCTGCAGGGTGGCGATCACCGTACCGCTGGGCAGGTAGGCGCCGACGTCCACTTGGCGGATGCCGATGGTGCCGCTGAACGGAGCGCTGATGCTCTTTTTCGCCAGCGATGCCTTGAGCTGGTCAACCACGGCCTGGTTGCGCCGGTACTGGCTGGCCAGGCGGTCATATTCGCCACGGGAGATCGCCGAGTCGCCGACCAGTTGGCTGCCGCGGCCGAAGTCGACCTTGGCCAGCCCCAGGTCGGCCTGTGCGGTGCCGAGCAGGGCGGTTTCCTGGTCGCTGTCCAATTGCAGCAACAACTGGCCGGCCTTGACCTGTTGCCCGGATTCGAAATGCAGCGACTTTACCGTCCCGGCCACCTCAAGGCTCAACTCAACGCCCTGGTAGGCCTTGAGGCTCCCGACCGCCGGCAGGCGCTCCTGCCACTGGCGTAGCTCGGCCTGGGCAGCGGCAACACTGACCGGGGGCCTGGGCTGCGAGAACATCTGCACTTGCCGGTAGATGGAAAAGGCCTTGATGCCCCCCAGGATCAACACGATCAGCAGGACGACGGCCAACATGATCAGCATGCGGCGGCGCAACATGGTCCGGTTCCCTGGAGGTGGATTTTGTTGTTCGTCGGGCACGACCACGGGCGATCCGGCCCACGTGCGATGGGGCCGGTGCAGGCAATAGAGCGATCAGACCAGGTGCAGATGGTTATCCCAGAAGCCTGAAGGCAGGTCCATCGGTTGCCCGATCAACTGCGCCTGGCGGCAATCATAGAAGCGGCAACGCCCCTGCCCGGAGGTGACGACAAAACCATCCTTCACCGCCCCGACCCCGGCGCAATCGGGCATCGGCGCATCAAGTTTGACGGCGCCGCTGTCCAGGTCCCAGATGAACAGGCGGTTGGCCCGCGGCGCGGTCAGCGCCACCAGGCGCAGGTCGCTGTGGATGGCGACGCTGGCGGTGTACTGGGCCATCGATTGCAGCTGGCGCTCCGGCACCGGGAAGGCCTGGAACGGCTCGCCCGGGCGCTTGATCGCCAGCAGTTCGGCGGTTTCTTCCGAGCCACCCATGAACTGCTGGCAGGCGGCGATGGTGCCATCATCGCCAACTGCCAGGTGACGCACGCTGTTCATCTGCTGGGCCAGGGTCTCCTTGCTCAGCAGCGTGCCGTCACGCTGCATCAGCACCAGGCTCGGCTCCATGGCGTCGAGGTTCATCTCCACCCGGCTCTCGGCCTCGGTGCGGATGCCGCCGTTGGCCACCACCAGGGTCTCGCCATCGGGCAGCCAGGCCACTTCATGGGGCCCGATGCCGTGGGTGGGGATCTCGCCGCTGTGCACCAGGCGCTCGCCCTCGAAGCGGTAGACGCCCAGTACGCCACGGCCCGGGTCGCTGGTGTCGTTCTCGGTCGCATACAGCCACTCGCCACCCTTGTGGATCACTGCGTGGCCGTAGAAGTGCCGGCTGGGCTGTGAGGCGAGGGTTTGCAACAGGCGCCCGTCACGCAGGTCGACCAGATAGCTCTCGGTACCGGGCCGGCGCGCGACGAACAGTGCGATCGGCAGCGTCGGGTGGTTGATGATCGCATGGCAACGCTGGGCCACCTGGGTGCTGAACACCTGGGTGCCGTCCAGGCGGAAGCCGACGGCGTAGTGCTTGCCGTCGCCGTCGTCGCGGGCCGAAAGCAGCAAGGGTTCGCTGCCTTTGCCGCGGAACAGGCTCCAGCCACCCAGGGTGAGGGCGCTGAGCAGAACGCTACCGAGTTTCAGGGCCTGGCGTCGCAGCATGATCAGTCACCGTCGTTGGCGTTGAAGCCCAGCTGGATGTTCAGCGCCTTGGCCAGCTCGCCTTCGTGCAGGCGGTGGACGACGTTGAGGGCATCGTAGATTTGGTTGAGGGTCTGCTTGCCGGCGTCATCGGCCAGCAGTTCGCCGAGGGTCTTCTGGTTGTCGGCCAGCAGCTTGAGCGCAGCAGCATAGGCGTCGTCGATCTTCTGTGCCAGTGCCGTCTGGTCCTTGCCCAGCAGTCCGCGCAGGCCTTGGTTGTCGACCCCGACCCAGACAGTCTGGGCGGCCTTGAGCGAGGCTTCCAGGCTCTTGATCGACGAGTGGCTGCGCCAGGCCTCGGCCTGCAGTGGTTGGGCAATGCCCTTGCTCTGCCGGCCCATTGGCGCGCCGAGCTTTTTCTTCAGGCTGTCCAGGGCGGTGACCTGGGCACGCAGCACGTCGGCGATCGCCTCGTGGGAGTCGGCGTAGCGCTGGTTGGGGAACTTGGTCATCTGCGACAGCATGCCGTCGGTGCTGTTCCAGCCCTTGAGGATCTCTTCGGCCAAGGCCTTCTGGTGTTCGCCGATGGCGACCAGCAGCGGGCAGTAGCGGGCCTTCTGTTCGGCGCTGGCGATGTCCGGTTTGCTGTCGAACAGGATGTATTCGTAGGCGGACAGGCCACGGACCACGACGCTGGCCTTGCCCAGCGATTCGACGGTGACCGCTTGCTCGCCGTTGACCAGTTGCTCGACCTGGCGGCCGACCAGGTTTTTCTTGTCCGGCCAGAACTGCACCTGCCAGGCACGGTTGCCTTCGGCCAGCGGGCCGACCAGCAATGGCTGCAATTCGGCCCAGGCTTTTTGCGCGTTGAGGAAGTCGGCACGGGCGGTCTCGAGGTCCTGTTTGCCCTCACAGTAGGCCAAGGCGCTGGCGGCCAGTTGCCGGTCGGCCTCAACCCAGCGGCTGTAGGTCGGCAGGATCACCTGCTTGGCGATGGCCGCGGAGGTCACTGCCTGTGGGTCTTGTGGCGAGCAGGCGCCCAAGGCGAGTGCGGCGAGGCTGGTGAACAACAGTTTGGGTCGGAACATGCCCGGCTCCTTGTGCGTTTAAAGTGAATTCAGGAACGCCAGCAGCGCTGCGCGCTGCTCGGCATTGAAGGTCAGTACATGGTCGCGCGCCGCCTGGGCTTCGCCGCCGTGCCAGAGCACGGCCTCGAGCAGGTTGCGGGCGCGGCCGTCATGCAGGAACTGGCTGTGGCCGCTGACGGTTTCGCTCAGGCCGATGCCCCACAGCGGTGGGGTGCGCCAGTCCTGGCCGTTGGCGGCAAATTCGGTGCGTTCGTCACTCAGGCCCGGGCCCATGTCGTGCAGCAGCAGGTCGCTGTAGGGGCGGATCACCTGGTTGGCCAGTTCCGGCTCGGCCGCATTGGCGGCGGTGGTGAATTGCGGGGTGTGGCAGCCCTGGCAACCAGCCTGGTAGAACAGGTTCTTGCCGGCCAATACCTGCGGCGCATCGACGTTGCGCCGGGCCGGCACGGCAAGGTTGCGGGTGTAGAAGGTGACCAGGCGCAGGATATTGTCGCTGACCTCCTTTTCGCCGCCCTGGCCATTGCCATTGGGCGCGGCCAGGCAATCGACCTGCGCTGCGGTGCAGTCGTCCTTGGGCAACAGGGTGGTGGTCAGGCCCATGTCGCCGGCGAAGGCGTGCACGTTCTGCTGGTTGACGTTTGGCTGTCCTGCCTTCCAGCCGAAGCGGCCGACCACGGTCCTGCCCTGGGCATCGTCCCACACGCGGTTGGCGCGGCCACGGATACCGTCGCGGTTGTGGTCGTCGGGATCCTCGTTGGCCAGCAGGTCGGCTTCGGGGATGGCTTCAAGCAGGCCCAGGCCGATCATCGGCGGAGCGACCCGGGCGGAGAAGCGTGTGTCGGGGTGCAGCGGGCCGTAGCCGAGCTGGCTGATTCGCAGGGTCGGGCGTCGCAGTTCGACCTGGTGGCCGTCCGCGAAGGTGACATTGTGGTTGTCGTAGGTCACGCGGACCTTGCCTTCCGGGGCCACGCCGGGGATGGCCATGTCCTGGAACTGGGTACCGTAGACGGGCTCCGGGACTACCCCCAGGCGCTCGATCACCTGGGCGTAGTACGGCTGGTCGGGGATCGACAGACGCACCAGCATCGACACCGCGTTGCTGTCGTCTGGCTCCGGCGGATGGCCGCGACCATCGCGCACGTGGCAGTTCTGGCAGGCGTTGGTGTTGAACAACGGGCCGAGGCCATCGCGGGCGGTAGTTGTGGAGGGGGCGATTACCCAGGGGTTGCGGAAGAAGCTGTTGCCCACGGCGAAGTCCAGGCGCCGCTCGGGCGTGAGGTTGGCCGAGGGCAGCGAGTAGGCGTTGCGATCGCTGCGCTGCACCGTCGCCTTGCCGCCGGAGAGCGCCTCGCCGGGCTCGGCCTGGGTGAAACGCGGGGCGTCGTCACAGGCGGCGAGGGCGAAGGCCAGCAGCAGAGGGCTTAGGCGGAGCAAGGACATCGACAATCCTGGGCATGGGCGAAAAACCGGCGTGCAAGCTTATCAGGCCAGGGGGGATTGAATAAGAGCAATTTGCAATTACCAGATGAAATAGGCTTTACCTGGAAATGTCCGCGACCACCCATTCCGCTCCCGAACACGGAAATGAAAAAGGCGGCCCGAAGGCCGCCTCTGCTGAACCGCAACGCTGATCAGAATTCGTGATCGGCGGTGTCCGGGTTCAGGTTGTCGATGCCCAGCTTGCCCGCGGCCTGCTCGATCGCGCCGGTCTGCTTGACCAGGGAAGCGATGGCGTCACGCACGATCTGGTTGCCGGCGGCGTTGTCGGCGGCGATCAGCTGGTCGTAGTGCTCGCCCTTGAGAGCGTGGTCGACGATCACCTGGATCTTGGCTTCGGTGGCTTCCAGGTCGGCCTTGAGGGTGGCGTCGGTGGCCGGGTCGGCCTTGGCCACCAGCGACGACAGGCTCGGGCCGCTCAGCTTGCTGCCGTCGACACGGGTGTACTCGCCGAGGTAAACGTTGCGGATGCCCTTGGCGTCATAGAAGTGCGAGTAGTGGGTGTTGTCGCTGAAGCAGTCGTGTTCGTCTTCCGGCGAGTTGGCCTCCAGCGAGACCTTCATGCGCTCGCCCGCCAGTTCGCCCAGCGACAGGCTGCCCATGCCGAACAGCATCTTGCGCAGGCCATCGTTGGCCGGCTCTTTTTCCAGGCTGGCGCGGTAGTTGTCGGCGACGTTCGGCGCCCAGTTGCCGACCATTTCCTCAAGGTCCTTGACCAGCAGGTCGGTGGCCGCCTTCAGGTAGGCACGGCGACGGTCGTTGTGCCCGCCGGTGGCACCTTTGCCTTCAAGGTAGTCGGAGGCCGGGCGGTTGCCCGCGCCTGGGCCGGTGCCGTTGAGGTCCTGGCCCCAGAGCAGGAATTCGATGGCGTGGTAGCCGGTGGCGACGTTGGCTTCGGAACCGCCCAGCTCGTTCAGGCTGGCCAGCTTCTCGGGGGTGATGTCCTTGACGTCGATCTTGTCTTCGCCCACCTGGATCTCGGTGTTGGCGATGATGTTGGCGTTGGCCGCCGGGTTGCCCAGGGCGTGCTCATAGCTCTTGTCGACGTAGTCGATCAGGCCTTCGTCCAGGGGCCAGGCGTTCACCTGGCCTTCCCAGTCGTCGATGATGGTGTTGCCGAAGCGGAAGACTTCGCTCTGCAGGTAGGGTACGCGCGAGGCGACCCAGGCGTCCCGGGCGGCTTTGAGCGTCTGGTCGTCGGGCTTGGCGAGGAAGGCGTCGACGGCAGTCTGCAACTGCTTGGCGGTGCTCAGCGAGTCGCTGTACACGGCATGGACCATCTCGGCGTAGTGCTTGACCACGGCCTTGGCGGCGGCTTCATCGACAGCCCCTGGTGCCGCGGTGGTGACAGCGGCAGATGTCTGGGCTTGCGGTGCGGCGGCCTTGTCGTCATTGCCTTCGCCGCAACCGGCGAGGGCGATGGCGATGGCCAGCAGACTGGCGGAGGCCAGAGGCATTCGAATCATTGTTGGTTTCCTGCGTCGTGTGGTTGGACCATGGGTGGACCGTGCGCCGTGGCACGCGAAACCGCAACATCATGCGAAAGATTTGCATTTGCTGTAAAGGGGCGGGCGCGCATTTCATGCAAACGCCCGCTTGCCCTGCTTGGCCGAGATTGGTGGGGGTTACAACGCGGAAACCTGGTTGCGTTGCGCCTGCTTGAGGAAGTTGGTCAGTTCGCGCGCGGACAGCGGCTTGCTGTAGTGGTAGCCCTGACCCTCATGGCAGCCCTGGGCGATGATGTAGGTCTCCTGTTCGGCGGTTTCCACGCCTTCGGCGATCACCTGCATGCCCAGGCTCTTGCCCAGCTGGATGATGGCGCGAACGATGGTGGCGTCGTCATCGTCGTCGAGCAGGTCCTGGACGAAGCTCTTGTCGATCTTGATCTTGTCCAGCGGCAGCGATTTCAGGTAGCTGAGCGAGGAGTAACCGGTGCCGAAGTCGTCGATGGCGATCAACGCCCCGGAGCGGCGCAGGCTCAGCAAGTGCTGGGCGGCGGTGCTGATGTCTTCCATCAGGCCGGTCTCGGTGACTTCCAGCTCCAGGCTGCGCGGTGGCAGGCGGTAGGCCTGCAGCAGGTTGTTGACTACCCGCGGTAGCTCGTTGTGGTGCAGTTGCACGGTGGACAGGTTGACCGCCATGCGCAGCTCGCTGAAGCCCTGGTCGTGCCATTCGCGCAACTGCCGGCAGGCCTGGTCGAGCACCCACTCGCCGATGCTGATGATGCTGCCGTTCTGCTCGGCCAGGGGAATGAACTGGTCGGGCGGGACCATGCCCAGCTCCGGGTGCTGCCAGCGCAGCAAGGCTTCGACGCCTACCACGCGGTGGTCGCGGTAGCTGATCTGCGGCTGGTACACCAGGTACAGCTGGTTGCGCGGCAGGGCTTCGCGCAGGTCCTTTTCCAGTTCGCGGCGGCGGCGCATCTCACTGTCGACGCTGGCGATATAGAACTGGTATCGGTTACGCGAGCGGGCCTTGGCCAGGGTCATGGTCTGCTCGGCCTTTTGCAGCAGCTTCTCGGTGCTGTCGCCGTCCTCGGGGAACAGGGTGATGCCGATGGTGGCGCGCAGGCGGATCTGCTGGTGGTCGAGGTCGAAGGGCGCCTCGAGGTCATCGAGGATGCTCTGGGCCAGCTCGGCGGCTTCGTAGGGCTGTTCGATATTGGCCTGGACCAGGGCGAACTGGTCGCCACCCAACCGCGCCAGGGCGCCGAGGCGCCCGCTGTGGGCGCGCAGGCGGTCGGCCAGCGCCAGCAGCAGCTGGTCGCCGACCTGGTAGCTGAACTGCTCGTTGATGCCCTTGAAGTCGTCCAGGCCTACGCACAGCACGGCGACACGGCGTTGCAGGCGGCCACCGTCGATGAGGATCTTGTCCAGTTGCTGCTGTAGTTGCTGGCGATTGGGCAGGCCGGTGAGGAAGTCGTACTGGGCCATGCGCTGCAGGCTGTTCTCGGCCTCGTGGCGCAGGTGGGTGTTGCGTTCGATGGAGGCCAGCAACTGGTTGGCGGTGTTGACCCAGATGCCCAGTTCGTTGCGTTCGTGCCCCTTGAGCAGGGGGATCTGGTGCTGGCTGGGGCGGTCGGGGTTGATTTGCGTCAGGTGCTCGATGATCTTCGACAGCGGCTTGGTCAGCAGCCAGTGGTACACCAGGTACAGCACCAGGCCCATGGCCAGGGCGCGCAGCACGCCGGAGATGAAGATGATCACCGCGTTGACCAGGAAACCCTCGCCATAGGCGGAGGTGTCGAGGGTGATGCTCAGGTCGCCGTAGTATTCACTGTAGGGGCCGCGGCCGACCAGTTGCGTGGTGTAGGTGCGCTCCTGGCCGAGGATCAGGTCGGTCAGCCAGCGCATGGACATGTCCTGCAGTGGCCGGGACTTTTCCGCGAGCATGGTTTCGTTGGGGTGGCCGATGGAGGCCATGCGGACCGAGCCGTCCTGGAACAGGCCTTCCATCACCTGCATGCCCATTTCCCGGTCGAGGCTGTACACCGCCTGCGTCGAGGGGTCGCGGAACATGTCGAGGATGCGCTGGGCGTCGTTGTTCACCGACTGGCGGGTCTTGTAGGCGTCATAGACGATCTGCGCACAGCTGAGTACGACGCCGACAGCCAATGCCGAGAGCAGTACGACCCGCAGCAACTTGACCGATAAGCTGTTTCGGAATTCCAGCTTCAATGGGGTTTCCTTAATCCATGCGCATGCCATTATTTTGCCATCAACCATGGCGACAGACTATCGACCGAATGCCCCGGCAGGCAACACGTCCGTCGACGGATCTGCCCTTGGCTCTATATCGGTTGAGCGGTCATGCGACTTGAGTGCGCTGCGTCAACTTTCCAGAAGGTTGATGTTAGCGCGCTATGCGGGCTGAGCAAGAGCGCACGGATGGGTTGCAGGCAATTCTGTCAGGTTGGCCCTGGGGGCAGCGAGCTTGCTTGGCGCTAGCGTCATGCCAGGCAACAAAAAACCCGGCACGAGGCCGGGTCTTTTTGCAGGCTTGGCGAACAATCAGGCCTTGAAGGTCTTGCCTTCGAACTGCTCGGCAACGAACTTCCAGTTGACCAGGTTCCAGAACGCCTCGACATACTTCGGACGCAGGTTGCGGTAGTCGATGTAGTAGGCGTGTTCCCAGACGTCGCAAGTCAGCAGCGGGGTGTCGCCGCTGGTCAGCGGGTTGCCGGCGCCGATGGTGCTGGCCAGGGCCAGGGAGCCGTCGGCCTTCTTCACCAGCCAGCCCCAGCCGGAGCCGAAGGTGCCGACGGAGACCTTGGTGAACTCTTCCTTGAACTTGTCGAAGGAACCGAAGGCGGTGTTGATGGCCTCGGCCAGAGCGCCAGTTGGTTGGCCGCCGGCGTTCGGCGCCAGGCAGTTCCAGTAGAAGGTGTGGTTCCAGACTTGAGCGGCGTTGTTGAAGATACCGCCGGAGGAGCTCTTGACGATCTCTTCGAGGGTCTTGCCTTCGAATTCGGTGCCTGGGACCAAGTTGTTCAGGTTCACGACATAGGTGTTGTGGTGCTTGTCGTGGTGATACTCCAGGGTTTCCTTGGAGATGTGCGGCTGCAGGGCATCGTGGGCGTATGGCAGCGGCGGCAATTCAAAAGCCATGGTGGATCTCCTGATTCAGGTCTGTTCGCGGTATGCGCAAGGCCGATCACGGGCGGCCCGGTGAGCGTCGGCGAGTTTGTACTCTTTGCGACGCAAGGGCTGGATCATAGCACCGGCCTCGGCGCTTAACCACGCAACATCTATAGGGAATAGAGGTTCCAGAGCGGTTGGCTGGGGCCGACAGGTGGGCTGCGTGACTGTCGTAGCCCTGCGTGGGATACCCGGTTTTTTCGCGGCATCAGTTGAAGATCAACTGCGCCGCCACCGCGAACATCATCACCGCCACCATCAGGTCCAGCATGCGCCAGGTCGCCGGGCGTGCCAGCCACGGTGCCAGCCAGGCGGCGCCGATCGCCAAGGTCGAGAACCACACCAGCGAGGCACTGGCGGCGCCGGCCACGTAGGCGCCGGGCACGGTCTGCTGGGCGCCGAGGGAGCCGATTAGCAGCACTGTATCGAGGTAGACGTGCGGATTGAGCAGGGTCACCGCCAGGGCACTGAGCAGCACCGCGCGGCGCGAACGCATGCCCTGGCCTTCCTGATGCTGCAGGCTCTGTTTCGAGCAGGCGCTGCGCAGGGCCTTGGCGCCGTACCAGATCAGGAACAGCGCACCGCCCCAGCGGGCCACGGCCAGCAGTGTCGGGTTGTGCGCCAGCACCGTGGCCAGACCGAACACCCCGGCGGCGACCAGCAGCGCATCGCAGACGATGCACAGTGCCGCCACTGGCAGATGGTGTTCACGGCGCAGACTTTGTGCCAGGACGAAGGCGTTCTGCGCGCCGATGGCCATGATCAGGCCGAAGGCCACCAGCATGCCGTTGAGATAGCTTTGCCACATAGCGGGAACACTCCACTGGCGCCGATGCGGGATCGGCGCGGGTTACCAAGAAAGATGTGGCCATTCTGGCGGTTGCGGCGGTATAAGAAAAACAAATAGAGCTGATCAGTCATTAGAGAAATCGATGTTCGACTACAAATTGCTCGCTGCCCTCGCCGCGGTGATCGAGCAAGGCGGCTTCGAGCGCGCCGCCCAGGTACTGGGATTGTCGCAATCGGCCATCTCGCAACGCATAAAGCTGCTCGAGGCACGGGTTGGCCAGCCGGTGCTGGTGCGCGCCGCGCCCCCGAGCCCGACGGAAGTCGGGCGCCAGTTGCTCAACCATGTGCAGCAGGTGCGCCTGCTCGAGCGCGATCTGCAACGCCAGGTGCCGGCACTGGACGAGGAGGGCATGCCCGAGCGCCTGCGCATCGCCCTCAACGCCGATAGCCTGGCAACCTGGTGGGCCGGGGCGGTGGGGCCGTTCTGCGCCGAGCAGCAGGTGCTGCTCGATTTGGTGGTCGAGGACCAGGACGTCGGTCTGAAACGCATGCGCGCTGGGGAGGTCGCGGCCTGCCTGTGTGGCAGCGAACGGCCGGTGGCCGGAGCGCGCAGTTTGCCGCTGGGCTCGATGCGTTATCGGGCACTGGCCAGCCCCGCGTTCATGGCGCGTTACTTTCCTAACGGGTTCGCGGTCGAGCGCCTGGCCCGCGCCCCGGCTGTCGTGTTCGGGCCGGACGATTTCCTGCAGCATCGCTACCTGGCGTCGTTGGGGGTACAGGAGGGTTTCCTGCATCACCTGTGCCCCTCGTCCGAAGGTTTCATGCGTATGACCGAGGCCGGCCTCGGCTGGGGGCTGGTGCCGGAGCGGCAGGTGGCCAAGCAGTTGGCACGTGGCGAGTTGGTGGAAATCTGTGCCGATACCCCCATCGATGTGCCGCTGTACTGGCATCATTGGCGCAACGGCGGGCAGTTGCTCGCCCAGTTGACCGACCACCTGCGCCATTCGGCGCGGGACTGGCTGGTGCCCTTGTAGGCACTTCAAGCGTCAGCTGCATCTGAAATAGAGCAAGGCGGAGTCTTACATGCGAATTCTGGTCACCGGCGCGAGCGGCTTCATCGGCGGGCGCTTTGCGCGTTTCGCCCTGGAGCAGGGCCTGGAGGTGCGGGTCAACGGCCGGCGGGCAGAGGGTGTGGAGCATCTGGTCAAGCGTGGGGCGCAGTTCATCCCCGGCGACCTGGGCGACGCCGAACTGGCCCGGCGCCTGTGCCAGGGGGTGGACGCGGTGGTGCACTGCGCCGGCGCAGTGGGCACCTGGGGCCGCTATCAGGACTTCCACCAAGGCAACGTGGTGCTCACCGAGAACGTGGTCGAAGGCTGCATCAAGGAGCATGTGCGGCGCCTGGTACACCTGTCGTCGCCGTCGATCTACTTCACCGGCCGCTCGCGTATGGATGTCCGCGAGGACCAGGTACCGCGTCGATTCCATGACCATTACGCGCTGACCAAACACCTGGCCGAGCAGAAGGTGTTCGGCGCCCAGGAGTTCGGCCTGGAGGTGCTGGCGCTGCGCCCGCGCTTCGTCACCGGTGCTGGCGATGCGAGCATCTTCCCAAGGCTGATGCGCATGCAGGCCAAGGGGCGTGTGGCGATCATCGGCAATGGCCTGAACAAGGTCGACTTCACCAGTGTGCACAACCTCAACCAGGCACTGTTCAGCGCGCTGTTCGCCGAGGACCAGGCCTTGGGCCAGGCCTACAACATCAGCAACGGCCAGCCACTGCCGCTGTGGGATGTGGTCAACTACGTGATGCGCCGCATGCAGCTACCCCAGGTCACCCGCTATCGTTCACCTGCCCTGGCCTACAGTCTGGGGGCGCTCAACGAGGCTGCCTGTCTGCTTTGGCCCGGGCGCCCGCAACCGACCCTGAGCCGCACGGCGGTGCAGGTGATGAGCACGGATTTCACCCTCGATATCAGCCGCGCCCGCCAGTATCTGGACTACCGGCCCGGCACCGATGTGTGGGCGGCGCTGGATGAATTCTGCAGCTGGTGGCAGGCGCAACACGGGCAACGCTGAACCTGTGCGCGGGATGATGGTCATCAGTGCGCCGCCCTGGCGGTTTATACTCATGCCTCTTTGCTACCACCGCGGTTGAATGCACCCATGCGTAACGACGCCCACGATGATTTCGACGACGTGCCCACCCTGCGTGCCGGCACCCCTGATGACGATGAATTGCTGCCTGCCCATGTGGCCCGTAGCCGCCAGAAGGCGGTGCGGCCGCGTAGCAATGGCCCGCTGTGGACATTGCTGGGCGCCTCGTTCATCGCCCTGGCCGGGCTTGGCTGGTGGAGCTTCCAGCAGATCACCCTGATGGAGCAACAGCTGGTCGCGACCCAGGAAAGCTTTGCCCGTATCAGTGAAGAAGCCGCCGGGCGCTTGCAGGTGATCAGCGGCAAGGTCGACGCCAGTGAGTCCAGCAACAGCACCGGCAGCGAGGCATTGAAGTTGCAGATTCGCCAGTTGCAGGCTTCCCTGGCCGAGCAGGGCAAGCAGCAGCTGGGCGTCGCCGGGCAGGCGGGGGACCTGGGCAAGCGCCTGGAGCAAGTGCTGGCCGATACCCGTGAACAGCAGAAGGCGGTCACTGAACTGCAAAGCCAGTTGCAGGCGCAACTCAAGGTCCTCAATGCCGAGCTGGCCGCGCTCAAATCGGGGCAGGTGGATGGCGGTAAGCTCGATGGCCAGCTCAAGAGCCTGAGCAACGACGTGGCGACTTTGAAGAAACAGGGCAACCCAAATGCCGCCATCGAGAGTCTGGAGCAAGATATCCTGGTGCTCAAGAGCCAGGTGGACAATCGCCCTACGCCCACGGCCGGTGGCGCCTCGGTGCAGGAATTCGATGCCTTCCGCGGGCAGGTAACCCGCAACATCAGCACGCTGCAGAGCCAGATCCAGAACCTGCAGCAGCAGATTAACTCCCGTCCTTGAGCGCGCTTCTACGCGCCTGCTCTACTTCCCTGCCTATTTTGAAGCTCCGTGCGTGATCTACGCGCGGGGCTTGCTCGTGGTTTGTCCACAGTGGTTTCAGCCGCCTCTTGCAAGCCCCAGGTGCGCGTAAACCTGGGCGCAGCAGCGTCAGCTTTCAGGCCTATGGCAGCGCGCACCTAGCATTTCTGTCAGGTGTGGGCCTGGATGGACTTTGTTATTACTGCTTCACCCAGACGGTGGTGGCCAAGCAGCCGCGATCACGATCTCGGCACCGCGTCATCCGGGGCTGAGCATCATCCGGGCCAATGACACCGGGGTGGAGCCTACATTCAGGTACCGCGCAATCCACGCTCACAACAGCACGCCTGAACACGCCAAATGCAAGGGGAGGTTGCCATGAATACGCCTGCTCACCCGTTGATCAGCAGCGCAAAAGTAAAGAAGACTTCGACGCTGGTTTTTCCGAAACTCGCGATGGGCGAGGCCATCGTTGAAGATCTGATTGATGACGGTACCGGAAAGATAGAATTGCTGCCTAAAACCAAGCAAGAAGACGCGCTAAAGGTAAAGGTACCGAACTGGCCAGAGTCCGAGGTCGATTACATCATCGCATTGACATGGGACGACGTGCGTCTCGATAACATTCCTGGCGCTTTCCACTCCATAGCTCAGGCAGAACAGGCAAACCCTGATTTTAAATTCGAGCTCAGCGTGCCTGCCACGTATTGGGCCTCGGTGGCTGATGGAGAGGATGCGCGGTTTCGCCTGGGCTATGACGTACAACCGTTCCCGGATGACCGTTGGGATTTAGGGCCCCGGCGCCTTGTGCGCATCGACCGAGAGGCTCCGGGAGGCAGCGATGGAGCCTTGGCCAAACTGCAGTTTCCCAAGGTGGTGGAGGAGAGAAGGCGCATTCTGGTGGGAGACTTCACCTCCGGCCTGTTGGATACCGAGGTCAAGGGATATGTGTCGCAGCAGGTGGGTGACCAGATCGTGGTCACCATGACCGATGGTACCAACACGGTACCGATCGGGCCGATCACCGTTTTTAGCGCAACTGATCCCACTACCGTGCCATTGCCTTTGATCGACTTGCAGAAGTTGGACGACAGAAAACCCATCACCTTCACCTACCAGTCGACCGACCGGGCGGGGAACGTGTCGCTGGCTTCGGTCCCGCACGACGCGCTCGAGTTGCTGTTGACGGATATCCCGGACCTGCTGCCGGTTCCCGAAGTGCCAGGTTTCGATGCTGGCGGTGATCCACCTGTCCTCGAGGCGGATGCCCGGGCGGGTGTGGACGTGCATGTTCCCCAGATCACCAGCGTCGCGGTGGGTGACGAGATCGTCGTGTTGTGGGGGAGCCAACGTGACGCGCCGCAGCGGGTCAACCAGATTCCGCCAGCGCCGGATCCACTGATGGTGCTCAAGCTGCCCTACCCGCTGACCAGCGCGGAAACGGAGTACGGCCCGGTGGCCGTTGCCTATGAACTGTGGCGAGCCGGTTCGTTGATCGGTACATCGGATGGCGCCGCGAATGTAGAGGTCGATCTACGGGTGCCAGGTGGCCCCGACCCTGATCCGGAAACGCCCGGGCATGACGACCTGGTGCCCGCCACGATCAAAGGTGGTAGCTCAGGCCAGGACGACAAGCTGGATCCCGAGGATGTCGCGGCAGGCGCCGAGGTTACCATTGCGTGGGAGGGGCTCAGTGCTAGGGAAGTCCTGGCCGAGGGGGACAAACTCGCACTGTGGTGGGGAAACCAATCGCCTCATCCGCTCGATTCGGTCACTGCGCACGAGGCGTCTGAGCAGCTACCTATCGTCCGTGCGGTGCCAGCAGCGTTGTTGGGTGCCGAGCCCAGCGGCCAAGTGGTAATGGCCTATGCAGTCACCCGGGAAACTGAAACAGGAGGGCCGGAAAACACCTCGTTTTCACCCCCGAAGCTGGTCGAGGTCCTGCGCGCCGACGAGTTGCCGGGGCAAGGGGGGCCACTGCCTTCGCTGGAGTTCACCAAACTGAATGGCAACGGTGCCATTGGCCGGGAGGAGGCACAACGAGAGCTGCCGGTGCGTATCGCTGGCTACAAAGGTATGGCGCCCGGCGATGTGATCGTGATCACGGTCGATGGAAAGCGCGGCCTTGGGATGCCAGAAGATCCGATTCCCGGCTTCCCGGTGAGCGGGCCGTCGTTCCGCATCGAGCAGCACCATATTGACGAGGGTGAGGTAGTGCTGGCGCTCAAGCGCCAATATGCCTACATGGTTTGTCGAGGTCACCTGCACGTGAGCTACACCGCCAGTAACGTTTTCGGCTCGGTGGCGGCGGCGCATCAACCTACGCCAGTCTCCGTGCGTGAGGCTGGGCAGGATAACTGCCCAATTCCCACTCAACGCTTCTGAAGCCATATCCCTGGCGAGCGCCTGCTCGCCAGGGGGCACTACCTGGGAGGCAAAGGCCATGTCCGAAGAACTGTCGCGCAATCGCCCCGCTGTCGGTAAACACGTCGCGCAACTGCCTGAACCTGTGATCCCTCAGGCTTTTAAGGGCAGGGGGATTGGCTTGCGCTTGCTGGATGATGAGCAGTCGCCGTTGAAGGTCCAAGTGCTGGCAATCCACATGCAACCGAACGACCTCGTCACGCTGTATTGGAACGACGGTGAAATAGAGCGCAAGACGGTAAGCCCGTCGGTGGTCAAGCGAGTTCGCAAGGCGCAGGCACTCGGTATCGAATCCGGTACCTATCTTGATTTCGACGTACCACCGTCGAAGATTCCCGACGGTGCTGGCGTCGTCTGGTACAAGTGGAAAGACGATATCGGTGAGCAGGAGGACGATTCGTTAGAGCTTGATGTCATGGTCAAGCGCAGCTTGCCCGGCGGTGTCGACCCCGATCCCAGCACCTCCTTCAACGAGAACCTGGATATGCCGGGGGGCATCCCGCCTTTCATCGATGCTGACCAGGCTGCCAAGGGAGTAGAGGCCATCATCATGGGCGGCTACCCCAATCGTGGGCCGAACGATTGCTACGAGCTCCAATGGCATGGCAAATCCATAAAGGGGCCGGTGCCTTCAGGCGCGGATTCTTTCCCTGTCACGGTCGGCCAGGACATCATCGAAGAGGTCGGCAGTGTCGAACAGCTCATCGTTCGCTATGAAATTCGCGACGAGGTCAATAATCGCTCGCTGTGGTCGCGAGAGGCCTACGCCAAGGTGGATCTTGCCGAGCGTACCCTGGACGCGCCGGTGGCCTTGGATGCCGACGAGGACGGCAACATCGATTTCAACGCCCTGGAGGGTACGCCGCTCAAAGTCAGGATTGAACCTTACCGCGATATTACAGCCGGCGATCAGCTGAAGCTGACCTGGACGGGTGTCAATGCCAAGCAGGAGCGCCTGGACCCCGTAGACCAACCCCATACCGTGACCCAGCAGGAAGTCACCGCCGGCATTGAGCTCGAGTTGAAAAATGACTTGGCGGTCGCCGCATTGCAAGGGGGCGCATTGTTGGAGTACCAGGTCAACGACCAGGCGGGGCGCAAGTCGCATGTTCTGGAAATCACTGTATCGGGCAACCTTGAACTCGACGCGCCCAGTGTGGATGAAGCCAGTCGCGGGGGGCTCGACCCGCATGATGTGCCGGACGACGGCGTAACCATTCGCATCGCTGCCTACGCGCATATGGCCGTGGGTGACGAAGTGTCGGTGTGGTGGAAAGGCACTGCTGCGGATGGCGCTACTCACGACCATGATTGGACTTTGCCGGTGGAACGCGTCGGCGATATCGAGCACCTCGTCGAGAAGGACCTGGTACTCGAGTTGGTGGGCGGGACGCTCGAGTTGTTCTACACACTGACCGCCAAGGGGGGCGCCAAGTTCGAGTCTGCCCCGTGCGAACTGGTGGTGCCGGTCGACTTGCGACGCCCCTCGGTGGAGAAGGCGTTCGGGGACGGAAACGACCAGCTCGATTTCCATAAGGATTTTGCCAATGCGTCACATGTGAAAGTTACGGTTCCGCGATACTCCGGCATGGTGACTGGCGACAAGGTGGCAGTGGTCTGGACCGGCCCCAACTTCCCCTACCAAATGCCGTGGCAAGTGATCACAGCCCCTGGGGATGTGGTGTTCCAGTTGCCACGGGTGGTGTTGCTGGACTCGATCGGAACAACGGTTGACGTCAAGTACCTCGTCGAGCGTGGTGGTGAGCCGCCCGAGGCAACGTCGGAGGCCCTGGCGTTGACCGTGCTTGCCCAGGCGCTGGAGCTACCGGCCCCCGGGTACCTGTCTTCCGGGGGAGACAATCCAAGGTTCAACCTCAACTATCCCAATATCAAAGAGGGAGACAAAGTCGAGATCCGCTGGGAAGTGGATCCGGCAATTGAGCCCACCCTGCGCGAGGCCACTCTCGATGTGTACAAGGATGGGCGATCCTTCCTGATAAAGGTGAATCCGGCCTGGCCCCAGACTGACAGACGCAAGAAAGTGTTCGCCAGTTACTCCCTCGAAGTAGACGGTTCAAGGTTGTATTCCCAAGTAAAGTCATTCCAACCCGACTGATATCAATTGCCACGGCGATGTGCTGGGCCCTGGTAAGAAGGGGCAGTGTTTGCCGATATAAAAACAGGAATTCTCCTACATAGGTTTTTACCTTTTTTGTCGAGACTGCGGCCAATTGGCTACATCCAGGTGGCTGATTTCAACTTTTCGGTAGCACGGGTGAAAAACTGGGACGGGAGAACAACATGAAGGTAAAGCACGCAAGAGTACCCCTGAGCCTCGCCGTCGGCCTGGCGGTGATGGCAAGTACCGGGGCGGTCGAGGCAACGCAGATTATCGACAACCGTTCCGAAGTGGTCAGCGGCCCGGTGGCGGACGACTATATGGTGCGCAACCGCGGGGCCTTGGAAGTCACTGCCACGGGGAGTACGCAGGGCATCGATGTGCGCAGCCGTTCGACTCTCGTCGTCAATGGTGGGGAAGTGGCCGGTAGCGGCACCCAGGTGGGGGTCGCCCTGTCTGACGAGAGCAGTGCGGCCCTGGTCGATGCGACCGTTTCCGGGGGAACCTTCGGCGTGTCGGGCAACACCCAGTCGAGCATGCAGGTGCAAGGCGGCACCATCGTCGGCAACAATGGTGCGTCGTTCACGGGGGGCAGTACCCTGAGCCTGTCCGCTGCGGCCCTTACCGGCAGGACCGGGGTCGGTGCCTTCATGCTAGGCGGCACTCTGAACGCGTCGCAAGGCTCGGTCATTACCGGACAGACCCAGGGGGTGCAATTGCGCCAGGGCACCACGGCCACTGGCGGTAGTGACTCGAGCATGACCCTGGACGGCTCGACCGTCGAAGGCAAGACGGGGAGTGCCATCATTGTGCGCGATTCCGCGGATGGCAACAAAGGCACGGTAAACATCCTCGTGGGCAACAACAGCCGGCTCATCGGCGGCAATGGCAACATCCTCGAGGTCACCCGTGGCATGACCGCCGACTTCACGGCAGACAACAGCCAGTTGTCCGGGGATGTGGTTGTCGACGGCACCAGTACGGCCAATCTGCTGTTTCGCAACGGGGCGTCGCTCAGGGGTAACCTGGTGAACGTGGAGAGCCTGACGCTTGAGAGCGGCGGTCGCTGGGCCATGACCCAGGATGCGCAGGTGGGCAACCTCTCGCTGGACGACGGCACCGTCGATTTCACCGACCGGGATACCACGCCCGGTTTCAAGACGCTGACACTCGACAGCCTCGAGGGTTCGGGCGTGTTCGTGATGGGCATCGACCTGGCCAGCGGCACCGGCGACTTGCTGAAAGTAACTGGCGCGGCAGAGGGCAATCATCAACTGAGCATCGCCAGCACCGGTGTTGACCCGGTGGAAGGGCAGGCGCCACATCGCATAGTCGAGACCGGTGGCGGTGATGCCACGTTTGGCCTGTTGCACGAGATCGATTTCGGCACCTTCCTCTACACCTTGGAAAAAGGCGACGGTGAGGACAACTGGTACCTGAAGCAGAAGCCCGGCAACGTGCTGACCCCGAGTGCTCATGCGGTGTTGGGCATGTTCAGCGCCGCGCCGACCGTGTGGTATGGCGAGCTGTCGTCGCTGCGCAGCCGCATGGGCGAACTGCGCCTGGGCCAGGGCCAGGGCTTGTGGATGCGCAGCTATGGCAACCGCTACAACCTGTCGGCGGGCAGCGCCGTGGCCTACCAGCAGGACCAGAACGGTGTGAGCTTCGGCGCCGACGGCACCTTGCCTGGCTACGATGGCCGTTGGTTGCTCGGGGTGATGGGCGGCTACAGCGAGTCGGGCCTGGATTACAGCCTCGGCTCTTCCGGCAAGATCAAAAGTTACTATGTCGGCGCCTACAGCACCTGGATGGCCGATAGTGGCTACTACATCGACGCCGTGCTCAAGTACAACCGTTTCCGTAACCGCAACGATGTGGTGATGAGCGATGGTCGCAAGACCAAGGGCGAGTATCACAACGAAGGTCTCGGGGCCTCGGTTGAGGTTGGTCGGCACTTCAAGCTGGACGATGGCTGGTATGTCGAGCCGTTCACCCAGCTGTCCGCTTTGTGGGTCGATGGCGACAGCTATACCCTGGACAACGGCCTGCGGGCCGAGAGCGATGGCGCCAACTCGGTGCTTGGCAAGGTCGGTGCGCAGGTCGGGCGCAGCCTGGCGCTGGACAATGGCAGCATCCTGCAACCGTACCTCAAGGTGGCGGCGGCCCACGAGTTCATCAACAGCAACAAGGTCAAGGTCAACAACAACCACTTCACCAACGACCTCTCCGGTACCCGAGGCGAGGTGGCAGTGGGCCTGGTGGCGCAGGTCTCGGAAGTGTTGCAGCTGCATGGCGAGTTCCAGTACAGCAATGGCGAGCATATCGAGCAGCCGTACGGGGTGAACCTGGGCTTGCGCTACAACTTCTGATCGTTCGCAGGTATCCACTTGTAGAAGCGGGCAAGCCCGCTTCTACAAGTCCTGCATTCCCCTACATCCGTGGGTAGTCGATATACCCAACCGGGCCTTTGCCATAGAACGTCTCCGGATGCGGCGCATTGAGCGGTGCATCGGCAGCCAGGCGCGCTGGCAGGTCGGGGTTGGCGATGAACGGAATGCCGAAGGCCACTGCATCGGCTTTACCGCTGGCCAGGGCAGCGTTGGCGCCGGCCTTGTCAAAGCGCTCGTTGACGATGTAGGGGCCGCCGAACGCTGCCTTGATCAGCGGGCCGATGCTGTCGTCAGCCGCTTTTTCCCGCGAGCAGATGAAGGCGATGCCGCGTTTGCCCAGTTCCCGGGCCACATAGCTGAATGTCTCGGCACGGTCAGCGTCGCCCATGTCATGGGCATCGGCCCGTGGCGCCAGGTGCACACCCACACGGCCTGGGCCCCACACCTCGATGGCGGCATCGGTCACTTCCAGCAGCAACCGCGCGCGGTTCTCCAGCGAGCCGCCATAACGGTCGGTGCGCTGGTTGGTGCTGCTCTGCAGGAACTGGTCGAGCAGGTAGCCGTTGGCACCGTGGATCTCCACGCCGTCGAAACCGGCGGCCTTGGCGTTCTCGGCGCCGCTGCGGTAGGCCTCGACGATGTCGGCGATCTCTTCGGTTTCCAGCGCGCGCGGGGTCGGGTAGTCACTGAGCGGGCGCACCAGGCTGACATGGCCCTTGGGCTGGATCGCGCTGGGGGCCACCGGTAGTTCACCGTTGAGGTACGACGGGTGGGAGATGCGCCCGACGTGCCACAGTTGCAGGAAGATGCGCCCGCCCGCGCCGTGGATGGCCTTGGTCACGTTGTGCCAGCCACGTACCTGCTGGTCGTTCCAGATCCCGGGGGTATCCGGATAGCCGACGCCCATTGGCGTGACCGAGGTTGCTTCGCTGAGAATCAGGCCGGCGCTGGCGCGCTGCACGTAGTATTCGGCCATCAGCGCATTGGGCACGCGGCCTTCGTCGGCGCGGCAACGGGTCAGCGGGGCCATGATGATGCGATTGGGCAGTTCCAGGTCGCCCAGGGTGATCGGGTCGAACAACGTAGTCATGTGCGAAGCCTCGCTTGGATCAGGTCAGAGCTCTTGGCTCATTTGCTCGAGGAACGCCTTGATGGTCGCCTCGTTGCGTTTGAAGAAATGCCATTGGCCGATCTTCTGGCTGCTGATCAGGCCGGCGCGCTGCAGGGTGGCCAGGTGAGCGGACACGGTCGACTGCGACAGGCCGCAGCGCTGGTCGATCTGCCCGGCACACACACCGTGTTCGGTGCTGTGGTGCTGCTCGGGGAACTGCGCGGCCGGGTCTTTCAGCCAGTTGAGGATGTCTCGCCGGACCGGGTGGGCCAGGGCTTTTATTATTTCGTCGAGATCGAGGGGCATGGTTGGGCTCGTGGCGTGTAGCGGTATATCGCGATGGGGCGAAATATAAATCGCTGCATCGCGATATACAAATATGAAGTGGTCATAAGGCAAGTCTTGATAGCTATATCGTCTTGTGACGATATAGTCGCCAGCGGTGCTAGACTGGCGCCATGAATTATCTCGCGCACCTTCATCTGGGCGGCCCCGCGCCGCAGCAACTGCTTGGCAGCCTGTATGGCGATTTCGTCAAAGGCGAGCTCGCCGGGCGCTTCCCGCCTGTGCTGGAGGCTTCTATTCGGCTGCACCGGCACATTGATCGCTACACCGACAGCCACCCACTGGTGCTGGCGGCGCTAGCGCGTTTCCCGCGCGAGCGGCGGCGGTTCGCCGGGATCGTCGTGGATGTGTTCTTCGACCACTGTCTGGCGCGGCACTGGGCGGCGTATGCCGAACAGCCGCTGGCGCAATTCACCGATGATTTCTACAAGGTATTGCTCGCCGAGCCGGAGTTGCCGGGGCGGTTGGCGCGCATCGCGCCGGTGATGGCGGCCGACGACTGGCTGGGAGCGTATGGCGATTTCGCCACCCTGGAGCAGGTGTTTGCCGGGATTGCCCGGCGCCTGTCACGACCTGAGGGGATAGCTGGGGTGATGGTGGAACTGGAGCGGTTGTACGAGCCGTTGCTGGCGGACTTTCGCGAGTTCTATCCGCAGTTGCAGGCATTTGCCCGGGGACAGCAATCGGCTTGAGTCGGCAATCGCGGACTCAGGCTGCCCGAGCCTGTCGCCTCGGTGCGACCTCGACGTTCTCGGCGCCGAAAAGCGCCAGATGGACCGCCTGTTGCGCTTCGAAAGCCAGTACCGCGCGTTCCTTGCCCGCGCTGCCGATTGGCGGCAACAGGTGGATCAGCACTTGTCCGCGGTCCTGTGCGAACAGCCGCATCAAATGGGAAACCAGGTCGTCCTCGCCAATGAACGGCGCGATCGGATCGGTCTGGCCTGCGCGCAGGTACTGGATTGCCACCGGCTGTACTGGCGTGTTCTGGTCGATTGCTCCGGCCAGCAGGCGCCCATGGAAGGTGCGCAGGCTGCGACCGTCCGTGGTGGTGCCTTCGGGGAATATCAATAGAGGGCGTTGCTCGCCCAGTTGTTCGCTGATCTGCTCGCGCAGGCGCTGGGCATCGCCGCCTCCGCGACGAATGAACAGGGTCCCGGCCTTCTCGGCCAGCCAGCCGGCCAGCGGCCAGTGGCGCACCTCGGCCTTGGACAGGAACGACAGCGGGGTGAGCATGCCGAGCAGTGGGATGTCGGTCCACGACACATGGTTGCAGACCCACAGCATCGGCTGTTGCGGCAGCTCGCCCCTGACCTGCACTTCGAAGGGCAGGGCGGCGACCAGGCGCCCCATGAACATCCGTGTCCAGCGTTGGCGCTGTTCTATCGAGGCGCTCAGCCCCAGACGCTCGCCCAGGGCGATGACACTGGCCATGGCCAGCCCCAGGGCCAGTACCAGGAACAGCCGCAGCAGGCGGGCAGCGGCCCGTATGCGCGGCATCAGACCGCCGCCTTGAAGTGACGGGCATAGCGTGGGCAGAGGTCGTCGCGCTTGAGCAGGATGAACACGTCGGCGACCTGGAAGTCCTCGTCCCAGCACGGCTCGCCGCAGATCTTCGCGCCCAGGCGCATGTAGGCCTTGAGCAGCGGCGGCATTTCGGCGATGACGTTGTTCGGCAGCGGCAGGCTGGGCAGCGGGTTCTTCGGTTCGGCACGCAGGTGCTCGGTGCACAGGTAGCGTTCGCGCAGGCGCTGCATGATCGCATGGGCCTGCACGCCGCCGTCCTGCATGGGGATGCTGGCACAGCCCATCAGGTAGCTGTAGCGGCCCTCATTGAGCTCCTCGGCCAATTCGCTCCAGAGCACGGCGATGGTGCCGCCGTTGCGGTATGCCGGGTCGACGCAGGTACGGCCCAGTTCGAGGATCGGGCCCTGCAACTGCAACAGGCCGTGCAGGCTGAACTCCTCTTCGCTATAGAAGCGGCCGAGGCTGCTGGCGGCCTGGTGATCGAGCAGGCGGGTGGTGGCGACCAGTTGACCGGTGGCCAGGTCGCGCACGCCGATGTGGCGGCAGTGGATGTCGTAGTCGTCCATGTCCAGGCCGTGTTCGGCGCCCTTGAGCTTGGCCTTGAATTCGGCGCTGAACACCTTGAAACGCAGGGCCTGTGCTTCCTGCAGGGCCGCGGCGCCGACCAGGCGTTCGGCTTGCAGACGGCGTTCAGTGCTGGTGTCGCCAGAGCGAGCGATCCGGGTCATCGTGAGTCTCCATAAGCCAGCCAAAGGGTTGCGGCCGGTCGGCTTTGTTGTGCAAAGTCAGCCTAGGTACGCCCGGTGTCACCCCCGTGAATCTTTGGTGATGCTTGCGTGACACCCCTGAAAGGAGCTTGCGATGGCCTGGTTGCAACGACTCAACGACCCCTTGCGCCACCCGCTGGCGGCGACCCTCGGTGAAACCTATGCGGCGGTGCTCGAGCGCCTGGGCACGGTGGCGCCGTTCGAGCTGGCGGTGCTGGGTGGGCGGGCCATGGCCACTCCCGGGCTGGCGTTCCTGCTCGGCTACCAGGCGGCGCTGCGGGTCCTATGGCCCAGCGCTCCGGCCAGCCTGGGCGCGTTGTGTGCCACCGAGCGGCGCAGCGTGCGCCCGGCGGACATGTACACCCGGCTGGACGGCCTGCGCCTGACCGGCAACAAGGACTTCGTCACCGCTGGGCTGGACGCCGAATGGCTGCTGGTGGCCGCTCGTCACGAAGGCGCGGGCGAGGCGCCGCGCTTGCAACTGGCGGTGGTCTATCCGGGCGAGCCGGGGGTCAGGCTCGAAGCCTTGCCGACACTGCCGTTGATGCCCGAAGTGGGGCATGGCCGCCTGCAGCTCAAGGATGCCGCGTGCGAGTTGCTGGCCGGTGATGGCTGGGATGCCTACGTCAAGCCGTTCCGCTCTCTCGAGGACCTGTATGTGCTCGCCGCGCTTGTGGCCTGGCTGCATGGCGTAGCCCAGGAGTGCGCCTGGCCGCAGGCCCTGCGCCTGAAGCTGATCGGCCTGCTCGCCGGGTGCGCCGAGGGCAGTCGGCAATGCCCGGACAGTGTGGCCTGCCATTTGCTGCTGGGAGGCCTGTTTGCTCAGTTCCACGATTTGCGAGGCGAGATCGACCAGGCGTTGGCCGCAGGGCCGGAGCACTGGGCGCAGTTGTGGCAACGCGACCAGGGCCTGCTGGCGCTGGCCGGCGCCGCCCGTGACAAGCGCCTGGCCAAGGCCTGGAGTGCCGCCGGACTGTCATGAAAGCCTGAGAGGCTGTGGGCACCTTTGAACCTGGGCCACTGTGCGCCCCATCGCGGCTGAAGCGGCTCCTACAGGCCATGCGCAACCTTTGTAGGAGCGGCTTCAGCCGCGATGGGCTGCAAAGCAGCCCCTTGCAGGACTCTCCATGAAGGCAGTGATGCTTGCCCTGGCCATGACCACAGCCCCGGCCTTGGCCGAAGACTGGCCCTCGGCGCAGTGGCCAGTCGATAACGCCGTTATCAACTGGCAAACCGTAGACACCTACGCCTTCGCGCCACACGATACCGAGCGCGGCGGCATTCGCACCGATGCGCTGTTGATCATCCGCGATGGCCGCATTCTGCATGAGCGCTACGCCGAGCCAACCCGTGTCGACACTGCGCACCTGACCTGGTCGGTGAGCAAGAGCGTGCTGGCCACGGTCATGGGCGTTGCCTACGGCGAAAGGCGCTTCCAGCTCGACGATCCGGCTTTGCGCTATTACCCGGCCTTGCAGGCGCACCCAACGTTGCGCCTGGCCGACCTGCTGCATTGGGCCAGTGGCCTGGCCTGGCAGGAAGATTACGAATACGCGCCGTTGAAGTCGTCGGTGGTGGCCATGCTCTACACCCGTGGCCGCACCGACATGGCCGCCTACACAGCGGCCAGGCCTGCCGCCAGTGCGCCCGGCACGCAGTTCGTCTACTCCAGCGGCGACAGCAACCTGCTGGCCGCGAGCCTGCGCGCCATGCTCGCGCCTGAGCGCTATGCCGACTATCCCTGGCAAGCCCTGTTCATGCCGCTGGGGATCGACAGCGCTGTCTGGGAGCGCGATGGCGCGGGCACTTATGTGGGCTCCTCGTACCTCTATCTCAGTGCTCGCGATCTGGCGCGCATCGGCCTGCTGATGCAGCGTGACGGGCGCTGGCGCGAGCAACAGTTGCTGCCGGCCGAGTGGGTGGCGTTCAACCGCACCTTGTTCAGCGCCGCGCAGCCTGTGCCGGGCGAGGCCAACCCCGGCGGGCACTGGTGGCTCAACCAGCCATTGCCCGGCCAGCCAGTGCCGTGGCCGGATGCGCCGAGCAATACGTTCGCCGCACTCGGCCACTGGGGTCAGGCGCTCTATGTACTACCCACGCAAAAGCTGGTGATCGTGCGCTACGCCGATGACCGCGATGGCAGCTTCAGCCACAACGAACTGCTCAAGCGGGTGCTGGACGCCGTGGCCGGGGAGGGCGCATGAAGCGGGTGGTGCTCCTGCTGTTATTGGCCGTGTCTGCCTGGGCCTGGCACGAGCGCCAGGCGTTGGCGGACTTCCCGGGCATCCTTTCGGCCTACTCGGCGAAAGAGTACTGCTCGTGCCGGTTCGTGATGGGTTTCCCTGAGGCCTATTGCCGGGGCTATGTGCGCCAGTACCTGCCCTTGGGCCTGCTGAAAGAGGACAGCCCCCGGCGCCTGGTCACCGCCGAGGGCCTTGGCCGGCGCAACCAGGCGGCCTGGCAGGGTCACCGCGAAGGCTGCCGCTTGCTGCCGTGAAACCGTGCGGGTAAGGTTGACGGCCTTGATTCACAGGATTTCACATGTTCAAGCCGTCCCGTCTGCTGCCCGCCCTCCTGCTCGCCCTGTGCCTGCCCGCCCATGCCAACTGGCACCTGGATGGCGAATCCTCGCGCCTGTCCTTCGTCACCGGCAAGAATGGCAATATCGCCGAGGTCAACCGTTTCCTGGTGCTGCATGGCAAGGTCGACCGCAAGGGCGCGGCTGAGGTCAGCATCGAGATGGACTCGATCAGCAGCGGCATCCCGCTGCGTGACGAGCGCATGCGTGACGGCCTGTTCGCCTTCGAACAGTTCCCCGAGGCCACGGTGCAGGCACAGATCGACCTGCGCCCGATCAACGACCTCGCCAACGGCGCGCAACTGGAGCTGCGCTTGCCGGTGAGCGTGACCCTGCATGGCCAGACCCGCAGCTACAACACCCTGCTGCTGGCCACGCGCCTGGACGAACGGCGTTTCCAGGTGGTGACCCTGGAGCCGCTGATCCTGCGTGCCTCGGAGTTCGGTCTCCTGCCGGGCCTGGAGAACCTGCGCAAGCTGGCCGGGCTCAAGTCGATCAACCCCTCGGTGCCGGTGAGCGCGGTGCTGATCTTCACCGCCCGCTGACATGCCGGGGCCGGTCTTCCCGTGGCGGGATGGCAACCAGTTCGAACTGCTGATCGACGGCCCCGAGTTCTTCCCGCGCATGCTTCTGGCGATCGTGCGTGCCGAGTATCAGGTCGACCTGGAGCTTTATCTGGTCGAGGCCGGGGCGTGCGCCGAGGCGGTGGTCGAGGTCCTGGAACAGGCCGCGCGGCGTGGCGTGCGGGTGCGTTGCCTGTTCGACGACTATGGCTCGCTGGCCTTTACCTCCGTCTTGCGTGAGCGCCTGCTGGCGGCGGGTGTCCAGCTGCGCTGGTACAACCGCCTGCGCTGGCGCCGGGGCCTGCGCAATCTCTATCGCGATCATCGCAAGCTGTTGCTGGTGGACGAGCGCTGGGCGGTGGTCGGCGGTACCGGGGTCACCGACGAGTTCTGGACACCCGAAGCCGACACCAGCGAGTGGCACGAAGTGATGGTGCGCATGGAGGGGCCGATCGTCACCGACTGGCAACTGTTGTTCGACCGCCAGTGGCACGCCAACCAGCGCCGCACCGCCTGGCGCCCGCCCGAGGGCTTCGGACTGCCGCGCCTGCCCCAGGTGCCGGCGCAGGGCCAGGGCATGGGCCGGGTGGCCTATGCCGACGCCCGCCAGCACAAGGACATCCTGCATGCGCTGGTGCGCGCCCTGAACAGCGGCCAGCGGCGCATCTGGCTGGCCACGCCGTACTTCCTGCCGACCTTCAGCGTGCGGCGCTCGCTGCGGCGTGCCGCGCAGAAGGGCATCGACGTGCGCCTGCTGCTCACCGGCCCGCGCACCGACCACCCGGCGGTGCGCTATGCCGGACATCGCTATTACCCAAGGCTGCTGCGCGCCGGGGTGCGGATCTTCGAATACCAGCCATGCTTCCTGCACCTGAAGATGGTGCTGGTGGACGACTGGGTCAGTGTCGGCTCGTGCAACTTCGATCACTGGAACCTGCGCTTCAACCTCGAGGCCAATGTCGAGGCCATCGACCCGCCACTGAGCGCGGCCGTGGCCGCCAGCTTCGAGCGCGATTTCGCCCAGAGCCTGGAAGTCGACCTCGCGCGCTGGCACGCCCGGCCACTGTGGCGTCGTGTGCAACAACGCCTATGGGGCTGGCTGGACCGGCTGGTGGCCAACCTGCTCGACCGCCGCGACTAGTCGCACGTATCGCGGTCGGGCAAAGCGGACTATCTTGCTGGGACTGTTCCCAGACTACCGAAGGAGTGGATACGATGACGGCGAAGAAGATTCTCATGCTGGTGGGCGATTACGTCGAAGACTACGAGGCGATGGTGCCGTTCCAGGCCTTGCTCATGGTCGGCCACACCGTGCATGCGGTCTGCCCGGAGAAGGTTGCGGGGCAGACGGTGCGCACGGCGATTCACGATTTCGAAGGCGAGCAGACCTACAGCGAGAAACCCGGGCATAACTTTGCGTTGAACTACGACTTCGTCCAGGTGCGGGCAGAGAGCTATGACGCGTTGCTGATCCCCGGTGGGCGCGCACCAGAATACCTGCGCCTGAACGACAAGGTGCTGGAACTGGTCAGGGCGTTCGATCATGCGGGCAAGCCTATCGCCGCGGTGTGTCATGGCGCGCAGTTGCTGGCTGCGGCCGGGGTACTGGAAGGGCGCGAGTGCAGTGCCTACCCGGCGTGCGCCCCCGAAGTGCGTCTGGCGGGTGGACAGTTCATCGATATCGCGATGGACCAGGTTCATGTGGACGGCAACCTGGTGACAGCGCCGGCCTGGCCTGCTCATCCGGCGTGGCTTGCGGCGTTTCTCAAGGTGCTTGGGACGCGCATTCAGTAAGGGCGTCAGCATCAATGCGGGCGCGTTCAGGGGGGGGCGGTAGCGGTCATGGAGAAATACCTGTCGTGCCGGGACAAGGGCAAGTTGCGACGCCGATGGTAGGGTTTCCCCTCAGGCCGGCTTGCCCGAGCGCGTTATCCACCGCGACCAGACGACTGCTTCTCCATGGAAATACGCCTGCTGCATGGCGCGGCGATTGCGCCTTACATCGATGAGCTTGCACGCTTGCGCCTGACGGTGTTGCGCGAGTATCCCTACCTCTATGAGGGGGCGCTGGAGCATGAGGCTAATCACTTGGCTACCTACGCCGACTCTGGCCGTAGCCTGATGGTGCTGGCGTTGGACGGCGGCCGAGTGGTAGGGGCCTCCACAGGCCTGCCGCTGATAGATGAAGCGCCTCGCTTCCAGCAACCGTTCCTCGCCCAGGGGCGTGATCCGACGTCGGTCTACTACTTCGGTGGCTCGGTGTTGCTACCTGCTTATCGCAATCAGGGCCTGGGCGTACGCTTTTTCATCGAGCGCGAATCCTACGCACATAAGTTGGCGGAGTTCGATTACTGCACGTTCTGCGTCGTCGAGCGCCCAGGCATACACCCGCTGCGGCCTGCCAGTTACAAACCATTGCACGGTTTCTGGCGTAACCGCGGCTTCCTGCAGGACCCTTCATTACGCACCCGTCATGCCTGGTGCGATCTGGACGAGCAGGAAAGCAGCAACAAGATCATGTCGTTCTGGCTCAAGGCGCTACCGATATGATATGCCTGGCGGGGTGTCTACCGGCATGAACCTCATTATGGGAAGTACATTCGTCCGGTTGCCGGTTCCAGGGTACTGTCGAAATCGAACGGACCTTTGGCACCGAACAATCGACGGTATCTGGAGATCTTCTGCATGGGCACTGTGGACCAGAGATTGCCGACGTCCAGCCTGTCCATGCGGCTTACACCTGGGACGTAAGTGATCTTGTCGGTACCATAAACCGGGCGTTGCAGCACATCGGCGATTCGTTGCGCCGCGCCGCTTTTTCCGCCCCAGCAGGCGAGCAGGACGATGGGCTCGCCTGCTGGGGCGTTGGCCACCCGCGGGGCTATCTCGCGCAGCGCGATGCGTGCTGCGTCTTCGTATTGGCCAGCCGCGTTCATCAAGACACCGTCCTTGCCCCCATGTGTTTCAAAAGCTTTTATCCCTCTGCCCCACGCATCGTCGTACCAGACGACCTCTGCTCGGTTGGTTCTGGGGTTTCTGAACATGACGTCAATGGGATGCTGAGGATTCTTGGGGGCGTGAACCGCAGGCTTTCTCAGTGCATTGCTGCGCTTGAGGGTGCTGACGCTTTTTCCAGCCATCCGTGTCAAGCCCCCCGTGGCAATACTGGATAACCCTGTGCCTAACGATATCCAGCCGAGCACATTGGCGGCTTGCTCATTCTTGCCTTGCACTTGCATCGCCATGGCTGCCGCTCCCGTGCCCAGGGACACGATGTTGAGTGTCGCCGTCGCCACGGCCAGTGCACCGCTGGCACTGAGAATACCGCCCGCGGCCAGCGCGGCGCCGGCGGCGCCAAAGCTGGCGACCGTGGCCAGGGCTCCGACCGCCAGACCAATGCCGGCTATTACCCAGGTCTGCCAGCTGTGCCCATCTGGGTCGATGCGGTTGACCGGGTCGCCGCCACAATAGGTATAGGCATTGATACCGCCATGACCGAACGGGCTTTCGCTGTCGGGCGCGAGGAAACACATCAGCAATGGGTCGTAGGGCCGATAGCCTGCGGCGATGTACCAGCCGGTCAGGGGTTCACGGCGTTCCCCTGCATATCCGAATGGCTGTTGCTGGTCGTTGCCCTGTTCGCTGCCGTGAGGGCTGTATTGCAGCATGCGCACCTGGTCACCGGCGTTGAGGCGCACCGAGCCTTGGCCGTCGCAGCCTAGCAAAGTGGTCTGGCGTACACCTTCGGTGATCGCGCTCACGGCGAACAGCGTGCTGCCGTCGCCAATCACCTCAAGCGTGGTGTTCCCCCGGTGCTCATGGGTCAGTTGCCTGCCGCTGAAGAAGCTGCGGTTGAGCGAGCCATTGAGCGTTCGGTCGCGCAGCTGGCCATTCGGGGTGTAGCGGTACTCGCATGTCTTGCCCTCATGTTCGACGCGTTGCAGACGTTCGTGGGCGTCCCACGTTAGTTTGCGACCCAGGCTGTCTGCGATGACGCGCCCGTGGGCATCGTAGGTAAGCTCGATCCGCGCCGGCCAGCTGGAATGGCTATGATCGATCGCCACGATCCGGCAAGGGTCAGCGGCTGCGTAGTGGAACTGGGCGATATCTTCGCTGCCGTCGTTGAAACGACTGATGACCTGTCGATAGCCGTCGAGTTCATTGAAGACAAACCGTTGCTCGACGATGGCGTTGCCGAACGGGTCCCTCGGTGCAGCATTGGTGTTCGCGGTATAGCGCACCATGCGGCCTCGCGAATCGTAGGCGAAGCGTTCGTCTGCCTCTTGCTGGCCGTACTTGCCAGTACGTCGGATGAGCTGATCGAGCGCGTTGTAGCCGAGGGTTTGGGTGAAGGTTCGAGTTGCACCGTTTTCGGTCAAGCTGAAGGTGTTGCTGGCTTCTCGCCCCATGGCATCGTAGCTCAGTTGCCTGACCAGCACGCGGGCATCCTGATCCTGCGTGGTGGCTTGAGCGACGCGCGACAGTGCATCATAGGAAATGCGCGTACTGACCTTGCCTGTGATGATTTGCGCGAGCCTGCCGACGGCATCGTAATGGCGTTGTTGTTCGGTGCCGTTGGCGCCCACGAAACCCAGTGGCTTGCCACCTAGCGATGTGCGCCAATGGGTAATGTGCTCGGCGCCATCGATGACCCAGGACTCCTGCTGCGGCAAGCCGGCGGGGGAGAAGCTCCACTTCAGCGTCCCCAGGGCACCACTGGCCTCGGTGGGCTGACCCAGGCAAGGGTGATAGTGCAGTTGTTCGCTGTGGCCGCCCTCGGTACTGGACGAAAGCAGTACGTCATTCAGTTGTGGTTCGTAGGCGAAGTCCACGCGTCGACCATCGGCAAGCGTATTGGCGCAGGGAGGCAACTGGCCCGGGCGGTAGTGGTAGAGGGTGGTGCGCCCGGCCACCTCTACCGCACGCTGGCGGCCCAGGCCGTCGAAAGTCTGCCGGCCCAAGGTAATGGCATTCATGCTTGTTCCTCCTGCGCAGGGGCGGTGGTGGTAATCAATTCGGGGTGCTGTCCATCGCTGTGGGGCGCGAAGTGCCAGGCGAGGGTTGTGCCATCTTCCAAGACCTTTTCGATGACCCGCGAATAGTGGTCATATCGGTAGCGGGTAACGGTAGTGGACATGTTCGGTACGCTGAGCCGCTCTTCGACCACCCTGTCCAGGCCATCGCGCACCCACTTCAAGGTGCGGGCAAGATTGTTGTTGCAATCGTAGTGCTGCTGTTCGATGGGGCTCCCCGCAAGGTTTTTCAGGGTCACGGTCCGAGGGCTGCAGAGTCCGCCCGCAGCTTGCCATTGTTCGCAGCGACGGGTGATTGGGTCATGGAGCGTGTGTGCATGTATGCCGTGGGCGTCAATGGTCAGGGCGGTCTGCCCCCAGTCGTCGAAGGCAATGATGGTAGTCAGGGACAGCGGGCCAGGAGAGTCCTTTGACAACCAGTCCTGGGTCGTCCGGCGTATCTGCCGGCCCAGGGCATCGAATTGGCAATGCATGATTTCAAGGAAGCGGCCGGGCTCGTTGTCCAGGTCTTCCAATTCGATACGCCGGGTACGTCCATCGCCGTCGAGCCACAGACGCTGGCGTTGGCCGGTAACCTCCACCAGCTCGATCATCATTGGCGGCAGGACGCTGGAGCCTTGCAGGTTCACCGCCAGTGCGTCGCCCAGGTGGTAACGCACCAGGCGCTGTGTCTGGTACGGGCTATCGGCTGAGTTGAGTGTTCGGACGATACGGCCAATCTGGTCATACTCGTAGCGGGTGAGCGCCCCGCTTTCGCTACGTTCCCAAGTGGTCTGGCCTGTGAGCAGTGACTGCGCGCTGTCGTGGGTCGAGCGGTTCACGTCGTCGTTCTCGAAGCCGATCACCGTGGTCCGCAAGAGCAGTTCGCCGTTTGCCTGCCCATAGTGGTATTCGGTAGCGGTTGACTTGTCGTTGAGGGTCGTGACGCTTCGCTGGATTCGCCCGTAACAGGTATGAGGTTGATGGAAATAGGTGTGGCGGGTCTCCTCCAGCGTGCGGCTGTCCAACTCGTCAAGGAACTGTTCACGCTCGACCACGATATGCGCAGGGGCATCGACCACCCGTGAAGGAAGTGGCGCATAGGTGTACGTGCTGCTCAACACCGGAGCTGAGCCATCAGCTTTGGCTGGCCGAATAGTTTTCTTGCGCACAAAGCGCACCATCCCCAGGGGATCCGCTGGGCAACCTTCTCCCCCTTCGGCGGGATAGTAGCAATTGATTTCACAGATCCCGGTTGGGTAGTCGACCTGGGTGATGTTGCCGTAGTTATCGTACTGATAAAGCGTCGTTTCGGTGCGAATGGCCCCAGGGCGGCGATGGTCCGTGTAAGTGGTCGAGACCTGATGGGGGAGCTGGCAGGTACTGGATTGCTCCTCCCAGGTTTTGCCAGGATCGATACCATAGCGGGTATGCGTGCTGATCTCGCAATCGCCTCGTCTCGAGCTTTCCAGGAGGGGCAGATGAAAGCGGTTCCAGGTGCGGGTGATGGTATCCAGGGGCGTGCCCTGCGCATCGCTGACCGTTTCGACCACTTCGTACTGGTAGTCGCTTTCGACCTGGTAGAGGTTGTCCCGTCCGTGCTCCCAGGAAAACGCCTGGGCGCTGCCGAAGCCAAGGAAATTGGCCGTGCCGACCCATCGGTAGTGGTGCATCCGTTCGGTGTCGGGGGTGCCGGCGCTGTGGGTCCATGATTCGACCCGCGGCAGGTGGGAAAACGGTGCGTTGGCCGGCAACTGATGGCCGTCGGCCCCGGTCGCCCACTTGACGATGTCATGGGCACCCAGCGGGCTGTCCACGGTGGTGGGCAGCAGCAGGCGAGCGCCATTGTCCAGGAGCAGGTCGTCGTACTCGATTACGAAGGGACGCTGGATGCCAGGCACGTGGATTTCGCTGAGTCGGTCATTGCTCAGCGCCAGGCGCAACTTGAGCGCTTGTGAGGTATCCGGGTTGACGATGAGATGGACTTCATCCTCCAGCTGATCCACATTCAGCAGCGCGCGCTGTTCATCACGGATCCGCTGGAGAATGAAATGGTCGTCATTGCCGTAGGGGGCCCAGTCGATGAACAGGCGATGGCCCTCCGGGGAGTGCATTTCCTCAACCAGATAGCGCCCACTGTCTTCCTGCTCACGCAGGATTTCGCACTCTCCGGACTTCTTGTCTACCCGGAAATCGCCGTTGTGTTGTGGAGTGACCCGCAGCGTCGGGAGTTTTTGATCGGTGAAGGTCAACGGCGTGTCGGGTGCGAATGTGGAAGCATCCTGATCAATGGCGTACTGCTCGCCGGAGGCGAGCCTCAGGGTGTTCCGGTCGAGCTCGGACAGCCCAATGGTCCAACCTAGTCCGTAGCCTTTGTTGATACTTGAACCCAGCACGCTGAAGGCCAGGGTGACCGAGAGCGCCGGTCCACTCAGCTGGTTGGCGGGAGGGAGCGGCAGGGAGACCGCGAGGGTGAACTGGCCGGTACGGTTGTCCACGCCGGTTTTCATGAAGCCCAGAAAATTACTGGCTTGGGTATGTATCGAAGACATCAGGTGTTTCCTGGCGCAGGGGAGAGATCGGTACCCTTTCGATGGACACCGATTTTCTGGGAAGGTCAGGCGTTGTTCGCGTTTACCGTGAAGGACACATGTTTGCCTGCTTCTGCGACAGAGAACTCGACTTCATAGGCGTTGCCATGCTGGTCGATCACGTTCCAGATACTGCGCCTCGACTCGGAACTGCTGTAGTGGCGGTTATAGAAGCGCCTGGCGTACAGATGAATCAGCATGTGGCCAGGACGCTGGTGATAGGCTCGGTCTGAGTCTGGAGATTTCACCGTGAATGGCTGGCCTACCTCATAGACTGTTACCTTGCGGTGCTGGCTGTAGTCATTGGTGAGCTGGAACGAGATCAATGCGTGAGCCCAAGCGTTCATTTCATAGATGGCGTGAGAGGCCGGAGTGGCCAGTGCCCGGCTTTCGACCATCACGGTTCTCGGATCGGTAAATCCGAAGTAACCGGCGGTTTCTTCGAACTCATCATCCCAGTAATTCAGGTTCAAGCTCGGGAGCTTGTACTTGAGGGGGGACTCGACGCTCAGTTGGAAGAGGTCTTTGTGGGCCGGCACAGGCGCAATTGACTCAATAACGACCGACGACTTGAAGGGTTCGGCATTGGTGACGAAGAGATGATCTTCATCCATCCAGATCGCCGCGTGGATTTGGCTGAGCGTGCCTCCAGGACGCTTCGACGACACATAGAAACGTCGGTGAATGGCGTTGGAGGATGACGCCATCAGCGAGCTGGGTGCGCTGCCGCTGGCGTTATGGTAGACGAATCGCTCGTCGCGCTGCGTATGCGCGTACAGGTCCGGATGATCCAGTACTCGAGGATTGCCTTCGTCATCGATCTGGACCAGGGTTAGCGAGTTGAGACTTTCTCGAGAGATGGTCTGGCCGTTCCGAGGTTCAAGTGTGACTGTGATCTCCACCTGTTGGCGGCCATTGGCATAAACGCGACGGGAGTTGGAGGTGATATCCAGTTGGAAACGGCGTAGCCATTGATTGGCTTTTACGGTGTTGCTCATGAGGTCTGCCTCTGCAGGAGATGAGGCCTCATTTGAGTCGGAAATTACGCTTTGAGAGCAGTACATATTGCTGGCTGTAGGAGCCAGCATCAATTTCTTGCGAGCAAAAAAAACCGCTCCTCAAGGGAGCGGCTTGTTTCCTACTGCGGTGTAGACGTTACTTCACTTCCACCGCCAGGCTTTCGGCGATCTTGCTCTGCCACAGCGCAGGGCCGGTGATGTGCACCGATTCACCCTTGCTGTCCACCGCGACGGTGACCGGCATGTCCTTCACTTCGAACTCGTAGATCGCTTCCATACCCAGCTCGGCGAAGGCCAGGACCTTCGACTTGCGGATGGCCTGGGCCACCAGGTAGGCGGCGCCGCCGACGGCCATCAGGTACACGGCCTTGTTGTCCTTGATCGCCTCGATGGCGGTCGGGCCACGTTCGGACTTGCCGATCATGCCCAGCAGGCCGGTCTGTTCGAGGATCTGGCGGGTGAACTTGTCCATCCGCGTGGCGGTGGTCGGGCCTGCCGGGCCGACTACTTCGTCACCGACCGGGTCGACCGGGCCGACGTAGTAGATGAAGCGGCCTTTGAGGTCCACAGGCAGCTCTTCGCCACGGTTGAGCATCTCGACCATGCGCTTGTGCGCGGCGTCGCGGCCGGTGAGCATCTTGCCGTTGAGCAGGATGGTCTCGCCGGGCTGCCAGCTGGCAACCTCTTCCGGAGTGATCTCGTCGAGGTTCACGCGGCGAGCACTTGGGCCGGCTTCCCAGACGATTTCCGGGTAAGCGTCCAGCGACGGCGCTTCCAGCTCGGCAGGGCCGGAGCCGTCGAGCACGAAGTGGGCGTGACGGGTCGCGGCGCAGTTGGGGATCATGCACACCGGCAAGGAGGCGGCGTGGGTTGGGTAGTCCATGATCTTGACGTCGAGCACGGTGGTCAGGCCGCCGAGACCTTGGGCGCCGATACCCAACTGGTTGACCTTGTCGAACAGCTCCAGACGGATCTCTTCGATGCGATTTTGCGGGCCACGGGCTTTCAGCTCATGGATGTCGATGGATTCCATCAACACTTCCTTGGCCATCACCGCGGCCTTCTCGGCGGTGCCGCCGATGCCGATGCCGAGCATGCCGGGCGGGCACCAGCCAGCGCCCATGGTCGGCACGGTCTTGAGCACCCAGTCGACGATCGAGTCGGAGGGGTTGAGCATGGCCATCTTCGACTTGTTCTCCGAGCCGCCGCCCTTGGCTGCGACATCGACCTCGACCTTGTCGCCCGGGACGATGGAGTAGTGGATCACTGCCGGCGTGTTGTCCTTGGTGTTCTTGCGGGCACCGGCCGGGTCGGCCAGGATCGAGGCGCGCAGGACGTTCTCGGGCAGGTTATAGGCGCGGCGCACACCTTCGTTGATCATGTCGTCGACGCTCAGGGTGGCGCCGTCCCAGCGCACGTCCATGCCGACGCGCACGAATACGGTGACGATGCCGGTGTCCTGGCAGATTGGGCGGTGGCCGGTGGCGCACATGCGCGAGTTGATCAGGATCTGGGCGATCGAGTCACGCGCGGCAGGCGACTCTTCACGCAGGTAGGCCTCGTGCATCGCCTGGATGAAGTCGACGGGGTGGTAGTACGAAATGAATTGCAGGGCGTCGGCGACGCTCTGAATCAGGTCGTCTTGCTTGATCACGGTCATGCAGCGCGCTCCTCTTAAAGACGGGAACATTCGAAAAGGCATTCCGACAGTGCACACCTGTATGTCAGGAACGCCTGGCAAGGCGCCGGCTGGTCGGGCCGGCACAAAAAAGGCGCGGCAGTATACCGTGCCCCGCCTGCGGAAACACCTGCACGTGGTCTGGACCAAGGTCGGCAGGGAAGGGGCATCCTTTTTGCTGATGACATGCGATGCTGTTGTATCGGGAGCGTTTCGCCGGCAATGGGGCGCAAAGCGCCCCTGGAAAACCTTGAATCGAATGAGAAACCTGACCATGCCCGAACTTTGCGTGGGCGAGCGCCAATGGGCAGTGCCAAGCGGCAGCAATCTACTGGATGCCCTCAACGAGGCAGGCCTGGATGTGCCCTACAGCTGCCGCGCCGGCAGCTGCCACGCCTGCCTGGTACGTTGCCTCGATGGCCAGCCCGAGGATGCCAGGCCCGAGGCCCTGAGTGCGGCCCAGCGCGACGAGGGCTGGCGCCTGGCCTGCCAGTGCTCGGTGGCCAGCGACTTGCGGGTGGCGCTGTTCGATCCGCTGCAGGATGGCCTGCCAGCCACGGTGGTTGCACTGGATTGGTTCGGCGACGTGCTGCGCCTGCGTCTGCGCCCAGGCCGGACGCTACGCTACCAGGCTGGCCAGCATCTGGTGCTGTGGTGCGGCGATGTGGCCCGCCCCTACTCGCTGGCGAGCCTGCCGGCAGAGAATGAGGCGCTGGAGTTTCACCTGGATTGCAGCCGCCCCGGCGCGTTTTGCGACAGGGCCCGGCAGTTGCACGTAGGCGATGCGCTGAGGCTGGGTGAGCTGCGCGGCGGTGCACTGCACTACGACCCTGACTGGCAGGCGCGGCCTTTGTGGCTGCTGGCGGCGGGCACCGGGCTGGCGCCCTTGTGGGGTATCCTGCGCGAGGCCCTGCGTCAGGGGCATCACGGCGAAATTCGGCTGCTGCATGTGGCGCGCACGCCAGCCGGGCACTACTTGGCGGAGGCATTGCAGGCGGTGGACGGGGTGAAGGTGGAGTTGGTGCTGGTCGAGCAGTTGGATGAGGCGCTGGCCGGTTTGCGCCTGCCGTCGCGCCAGACCATGGCATTGCTGTGCGGGGCGCCGACAAGTGTCGAACGGTTCGCCCGGCGCCTGTTCATTGCCGGGGTACCGCGGAATCAGGTGTTGGCGGATGTGTTCACCGAGCATGCCTAGGCATTGAAAAATCGCGGGGCAAGCCTACTCCCACGCAGGTGATACCTGATGCGTGGGAGCGGGCTTGCCCCGCGATAGCGTTTTAACGCCAGATCAGCCGACCAGCGGATCACCGACATGCAGGATCTTCATGCCGTTGGTGCCACCGATGGTGTGGTAGCTGTCACCCTTGGTCAGGATGACCCAGTCGCCTTGCTCCACCAGGCCGCGCTTGAGCAGCTCGTCGACGGCCGCCTGGCTGACCTTGTCGGCCGGCAGCGACGCCGGGTCGAAGGCGATCGGGTAGACGCCGCGGAACATGTTGGCACGGGCCTGGGTGGCGCGGTGCGGCGACAGGGCGAAGATCGGCACGTGCGAACGCAGGCGCGACATGATCAGCGGGGTATAGCCACTTTCGGTGAGGGCGATGATCGCCTTGACGCCGGGGAAGTGGTTGGCGGTATACATGGCCGCCAGGGCGATGCTCTCGTCGCAGCGTTCGAAGGTGGTGTGCAGGCGGTGGCTGGACTTCTGGCTGGTCGGGTGCTTCTCGGCGCCCGAGCAGATACGGGCCATGGCCTGGACCGCCTCGATCGGGTAGCTGCCGGCGGCGCTCTCGGCCGAAAGCATCACCGCGTCGGTGTTGTCGAGCACGGCGTTGGCCACGTCCGACACTTCGGCGCGGGTCGGCATCGGGTTCTGGATCATCGACTCCATCATCTGGGTCGCCACGATCACCGCCTTGTTATTGCGGCGGGCGTGCTGGATGATCTTCTTCTGGATCGCGATCAGCTCGGCATCGCCGATTTCCACGCCCAGGTCGCCTCGGGCCACCATGACCGCGTCGGAGGCGAGAATCAGTTGGTCAAGGGTCTCGTCGTCGGCCACTGCTTCGGCGCGTTCGATCTTGGCCACCAGCCAGGCGCTGCCGCCGGCTTCGTCACGCAGCTTGCGGGCGTATTCCATGTCGCTGGCGTCGCGCGGGAACGACACGGCCAGGTAGTCCAGGTCCATTTCCGCGGCCAGCTTGATGTCGGCCTTGTCCTTCTCGGTCAGGGCCGGTGCGGTCAGGCCGCCACCTTTGCGGTTGATGCCTTTGTGGTCCGACAGCGGGCCGCCGATGATCACCACGCAGTGCAGGGCATCTGCGGTGGCCGTTTCGACGCGCATGACCACGCGGCCGTCGTCGAGCAGCAGCTCGTCACCGACGCCGCAGTCCTTGACCAGGTCGGGGTAGTCGATGCCGACGATATCCTGGTTGCCGTCGGTCAGCGGGTGAGCGGTGGAGAAGGTGAACTTGTCACCGACTTTCAGTTCGATGCGCTTGTTGGCGAATTTGGCGATGCGGATCTTCGGACCCTGCAGGTCGCCCAGCAGCGCGACATGGCGGCCGTTCTTGGCGGCGATGTCACGGATCAGGCGGGCGCGGGCCTTGTGCTCGTCCGGGGTGCCGTGGGAGAAGTTCAGGCGTGCCACGTCCAGGCCGGCGAGGATCAGCTGTTCGATCACTTCCGGCGAATTGCTGGCGGGGCCAAGGGTGGCGACGATTTTGGTACGGCGGATGGTCATGCACAGACTCCTATAGTGAAGCGCAGCGAAAGGCTACTCCTCAATTGCGTTGTAGTCATTGTTCCGTTGCACTACCTGCACGGTTGCGAGTATGGCGTTTGACCGGTCGCGATATGCTTGCAAAAGCCGGTGAAGATTTGTCGTGAAAGGCCGATACAGTGCCCATCAAAGGAGAATTTCCATGCGCACCCTGATCGTTTTGACCATGGCGGCCAGTGTCGTCGGCTGCACCCGCTGGTCCATGGACCACCACCTCAACAATGCCTATCGCGCCTATGACCGTGGCGATTGCGCGAAGGTGATGCTCGAGCTGTCGCAGGTCGACCGTACCAGCCGTGCCCGGCCGTTCATTCACCCGGAAGTGTCGCTGCTGCGTGGCCAGTGCCTTGAACGCCAGAAGCTCTACGTCGACGCGGCGCAGACCTACCAGTACCTGATCCAGCAGTACCCGCGCAATGAATACGCCTACCGCGCCCAGGCACGCCTGCAGACACTGGAGAAGCTCGGCCACCTGCGCGGCAGCGAAGCGGCGGTGGCCAGTCCGGTGAACACTACACCTTGGCGTTAATCCCAAGGTGTCGATGATTTCATGTAGTCCGTCCGTCGGACTGGGCTAATCTGTTGGAGAGTTGTAACGATCATCGCCAGTACCTTGTCTTCCTGGCTCCAGGTACAGGACTTCACTGCGATCATGTTTATCGAGCGACACATACAACGTCACCAGCTGCCTTGCGTGCTCAAGGTCTTCAACCGCTGCACCGACCAGCAAATCGGCTATCTGGGCAATGCCTCGGAAGACGGCCTGATGTTGATCAGCCAGTTGCCGGTGCTGGTGGGGCCGGACTTCGAGCTGCAATTGCGGGTTCCCCTGGCCGGCGGTGGCCTGCAGTTCATCAACCTCACTGCCAGTTGCCTGTGGTGTCGTGAAGACGAAACGCCCGGACATTTTGATGCCGGCTTCATGCTGCTGCAGGCCCCTCAGGAATATGATGAGTTCGTCCGCTCCCTGCGCGACTTCTTCAGCTTCCGGCCGATGAACGCCTCCGCGTGAGGCTGGCCCAGCCCTCACGCGTGCCGTTAGACTCTGGTCGACCTTGTTACAGGACGACCCCGTGAGCTCCAGCATCTTCTGGCACGACTACGAAACCACCGGCATCAATCCACGCTGCGACCGCCCACTGCAGGTGGCCGGCGTTCGCACCGACCTCGACCTCAACGAGATCGAGGCGCCTATCAGCGTCTATTGCCGTCCCTCCGACGATATCCTGCCGCACCCAGCGGCCTGCCTGGTGACCGGCATCACGCCGCAGCAGTTGGCCAGCCAGGGGCTGTGCGAGGCCGAATTCATGACGCTGATCCATGAGCAGCTGGCCCGGCCCGGCACTTGTGGCGCCGGCTACAATACGTTGCGCTTCGATGATGAGGTCACCCGCTATAGCCTCTACCGCAACTTCTTCGACCCCTATGCCCGTGAATGGCAGGGTGGCAACAGCCGCTGGGACTTGATCGATGTGGTGCGTACGGCCTATGCGCTGCGCCCGGAGGGCATCGTCTGGCCACAGCAGGATGGGCGCACCAGCTTGCGCCTGGAGCTGTTGAGCAAGGTCAATGGCATCGATCATGGCCATGCCCACGAAGCGCTTTCCGACGTGCGGGCGACCATTGCCCTGGCCCGGTTGATTCGTGACCGACAGCCCAGATTGTATGACTGGTTGTTCCAGTTGCGCAGCAAGCATAAGGTCATGGAGCAGATCCGCCTATTGCAGCCCCTGGTACATGTATCCGGACGTTTCTCGGCGCAGCGCAATTATATCGGTGTGGTGCTGCCATTGGCCTGGCACCCGCGTAATCGCAACGCGCTGATAGTCTGCGACTTGCAACAGGATAATTCGCCTCTGCTCCAGGAGAGTGCGCAAGCATTGCGTCAGCGTTTGTACACGCGGCATGAAGACATGGCCCAGGGCGAACTACCGGTACCGCTGAAGTTGGTACATATCAATCGCTGCCCGGTGCTGGCGCCGCTATCGGTACTGCGCCCAGCCGATCAACAACGGTTGGGGCTTGAATTGTCGGTGTTGCAGGCACGGGCGGAGCAGTTGGCCAATCAGCAGATGACCTGGCGAGACAAGCTGGACATCATCTATCAGGAAGAGGGCTTTGCTTCCAGCGAAGATCCGGAGCAACAGTTGTATGACGGTTTCCTCGGTGAACGGGACAAACGGCTGAGCGAACAAGTGCGGTGTACCGATCCGGCGCAATTGGCCAAGGGGCAGTGGATGTTCGATGATCCGCGCATGCCGGAATTGTTGTTCCGCTATCGGGCGCGAAACTTTTCCGAAACCCTTGATGAACAAGAGCGTGCACGGTGGCATGAGTTCTGTCAGCAACGTCTTACAAACCCTGCCTTTGGTGCGCCGAACACCCTGGCCAATTTCGAGCAGGCATGCCAAGCCAGCCTGGCAGACGCCAGCGAGGCGGGGCGCCAGGTACTGGAAGCCTGGCAGGGTCATATCCGACAACTGAAAGTGCAATATCTGCTTTGAAATGTGCAGATAAACAAAAACGCCGGCGAATGCCGGCGTTTTCATGTTCAAGCCAGTACGCGGGTCAAGCTTATCAGTCCAGCAGTGTGGCCCAGCTTTCGACGACGTCGCCGCCCCACTTGGCTTTCCACTCTTTCAGGGTCTTGTGGTTGCCACCCTTGGTTTCAATTACCTCGCCGTTGTGCGGGTTCTTGTATTGCTTGACCTTGCGCGCACGTTTGGTGCTGGTGGTCTTAACTGCGCCACGTGGCGTCTTGCTCAGTTTGCTTTCCGGATCGAGCAGCGCGATCACGTCACGTAGCGATTTGCCATTTTCGGCCATCAGTTCGCGCAGCTTCTTCTCGAACTCCAGCTCTTTTTGCAGTTTGCCGTCCTGCGACAGATTGGCCAGACGGGCCTGGAGTTCCTTGATAGCTTCTTCGGTGGCGCGGTACTCGTTGATCAGGGACATGATGTGTTCCTTAATGCATGTTCGGAGAGAGACAGTAGGGCAATAATAGACAGACGAAACTCTCAAGTAAACAATTTAAAATTCAAGACTCAATTAATAGTAGGGCACGACTTCCCTGACGTTAGGTTAAGAAAAATTTACAATTTTCTTGAGCCAATGCCGATTTGCCCTTGGGAAATAGCAATTGGACCTGCGCGATCAAGCCTCCCGGCCAAGCCGCTCAGGTAAAGATGCTTACTGCGTTTTTCTCGCCAGGTCGCTAGAATATGCGCCTTTGCGAAGTTCTGGAGTCTCCCTCATGCGCACCTATCGACTGGTGATTGCCTGCCCCGACCGTGTCGGCATCGTGGCAAAAGTCAGTAATTTCCTGGCCCTTTACAATGGCTGGATCAATGAAGCCAGCCACCATTCCGATGAACAGAGCGGTTGGTTCTTCATGCGTCATGAGATCCGTGCCGAATCTCTCCCTTTCGGTATAGAGGCCTTCCGCGAGGCATTTGCCCCGATCGCCGAAGAATTTTCGATGACCTGGCGGATCACCGATTCGGCACAGAAGAAACGTGTGGTGCTCATGGCCAGCCGTGAGTCACATTGCCTGGCAGACCTGCTGCACCGTTGGCATACCGACGAGCTTGACTGCGAGATCCCCTGCGTTATCTCCAACCATGATGACCTGCGAAGCATGGTCGAATGGCATGGCATTCCGTTCCACCATGTACCGGTCGACCCGAAGGACAAGCAGCCGGCATTCGCCGAGGTATCGCGCCTGGTCGAGGAATACGGCGCCGATGCCGTGGTGCTGGCGCGCTACATGCAGATCCTGCCACCGCAGCTGTGCCAGGCATATGCGGAAAAAGTCATCAACATCCACCATAGCTTCCTGCCGTCGTTCGTGGGCGCCAAGCCTTATCACCAGGCGGCGTTGCGTGGCGTGAAACTGATCGGCGCGACCTGCCACTACGTGACCGAGGAGCTGGACGCAGGCCCCATCATTGAGCAGGATGTGGTGCGTGTCAGCCATGCCGACAGCATCGAGGACATGGTCCGCTTCGGTCGTGACGTGGAGAAAATGGTCCTGGCCCGTGGCCTGCGTTATCACCTGGAAGACCGCGTGCTGGTGCACGGCAACAAGACTGTTGTGTTCAACTGACACGGGGCCGGCAAATGGCGGATCCACGTGACAAGGCCGGCGCTTCGGCGCCACCAACCTTGGGCGAGGGCTGCCTGGCCCGTTTCGATCCCGAAGCGTTGAGCGATGATGACGGCACCGAGTTCGCGGGTGCCGCCGAACTCTGGAGGCGGCTCAATCCGCCTGTCGGCGCCGACGATCCAGCAGTGGACGCGCCAGCAGATAAAGGAATACCGGCCCCCCGGCCAGCAGGTAAAAGTAGTAGGTAACCGCGCGCCAAATGAGGATCGCCGCGGCTGCCGTCGAGCTTCCTACCAGCGGTGACAGCAAGGCCGCCGAGGTCAGCTCCGCCGCGCCCGCGCCGCCCGGCAGCAGGCTGAACTGCCCTGCACTGAGCGACAGCATCTGCACCAGGAAGCTCGGAATCCACGCCAGGTCGACGCCCAACCCCCGCAGCACCAGATAGAGCACGCTGTAGCGCAGGCACCAGTGCGCGCAAGTGAGGAAGAACACCGCCGCCAGCCTGCGCCGTGGCATGCGCAAGGTATCCGCCAGGGCATGGGCAAAGCGCAGTACCTTGCGCGCCCAGCGCAGCCTGCGTTGCGATGTCACGCCCAAGCGGCGCAGCAGCCGGCCATTGCCACGCATCACCGCGTGCCGATAGCGCACCAGCAGGACGATCACGGTCAAGGCGATACACAGCAGCAAGGCGCTGCCCATCAACATGTGTGCCTGGCTCTGGCCAAGACGATGGAACAGGGCATAGGCGGCGATCGCCAGCATGGCGCAGAAGAAGAACAAGAGGTCGTTCAACTGGTCCATGGCGAACACCGCGCCGCTCCGTGATGGAGCAATACGCTCGCGTGCCAGCAACGTCATCAGGGTAAGCGGGCCGCCGGTGCCCCCGGGGGTGGTGCAGATGGCGAACTCGGTGGCGATGATCACCCCAAGGCTACGCATCCGGCCCACCTGGGCGCCTTGCTCGCCGAGCAGCAGGCGCAGGCGGATGGCATTGATCGCCCAACACAGCAGGATCATGCCGAGCAGCAACATCATCAGCCCGGGTGCGAAAGACTGGAGCCGGGGGAGCAGCTCGCTGCCACCAAGCAAGGCGGGCACCAGCACCGCCAGCAGCAATGCCAGGCCGAGCCAGCCCAGGCGGGTCATGGGGTGGCCTGGCGCTCCAGCCAGGCCGACTTGGTCAGTGGCTCACGGCCTTGCTCCAGCAGTTGCCGCAGGGTCTGGAGCCAGTAGTTGCGCGCGCTGGAGTGTCGCATGTCGACCGGATGCAGGCCTAGTCGCAGGGTGTCGGCCTCACGCCAGCGTCGGCGTTGCCAGTCGCTGACCACCCTCGACAGCCCGCGGCGCCAGGCGCTGCGGGCGCTCCATACCAATCCGGGGGCAGCGAAGGCGGTGAAATCGGGTAGCCGGTACAGGTGCCTTGGCGTGCTGGTGTAGCGTAGCGGCAGTTGGCGCAGCGCCGCGCGCGTGCCTTCGCTCATCAGCCAGGCAGGGGCGACGAAGCCTGCCACTGGCCAGCCCTGTTGCCCGAACAGCGTCAGCCCGGCTTGCAGGCGCTGTAGTGCGCTGGCCTGGTCCAGGCTGTGAAACTCGCCTTCGTGGGTGTAGATTCGGCGCTCGACGTATTCGCGCGGCCCGCGTGGCGGAGGACCGTCGTCGGCATGATAGTAGCCGTGCAGGGCCAGTTCGTCACCACGAGCCAAGCGCCGTTCGAGCAGGCGGCAAAACTCGGGCGAACGCGTGAGTGGGTTGCGATGGTGGAAGTCCGGAACTACCAGCCAGGTCATGGGCACGCCACCCATGTCGTCGATCGCCTGGACGAAGGGTTGGTAATCCGGCCAGGTTTCCGGCGCCACATCGTGTAGCACCAGCATCAGGCTGCGGTTGGCCAATAGGGTCTCAGCCATGGGCGCGTACCGGCAGCGAATGGCCGAGCACTGCCTGATAGTGCTGAAGCAGGCCATTGACAACGTTGTCCCAGCTGTAATGACGCTCCACGTGTTGACGCGCCTGGCTGCCAAGCGCGCGCACGCCGCTGTCGAAGATCTCGCGCACGGCATTGGCCATGGCCCTGCCATCGTTGGGCAGGCACAGGCGGCCGCACTGCTCGCCGACGATCTCGCCGAAGGCGCCGGCGCGCACAGCCACTACCGGTGTCCCACTGGCCATGGCCTCGAGAATCACCAGGCCGAAGGTTTCCTGATCGCCGGCATGTACCAGCAGGTCGGCGCTGGCCAGAAGCCGGGCGACCTCGTCGGGTGGGCAGAAGTGGTCGATCACGCTGACATTGCCTGGCACCCCGGCCGGCATGTTCGAACCGACCAGAAGCAGGTGGTAAGGCTGTCCGAGCAGCTGCATGCAGTCCAGCAGCACCGGCAGGTTCTTTTCCCGCGAACCGCGGCCGGCGAAGACCAGCAGGCGACTATTATCAGCGATGCCCAGTTCACGGCGCAGGCCTGGGTCGTGCTTGTCGGGGTGAAATTGCACCAAATCTACCCCTAGCCGCTGCACATGGACATTCTCGACACCCAGCCTGCGCAGCTTGTCGGCCATCACTTGGCTGGGCGCCAGTACCCGGTCGAAATGTCCATAGAGTTTGCTGACGTAGGCCTCTACATTGGGGGTGAACCAACTGCCCATGCGATTGCTCACCAGTAGTGGCAGGTCGGAGTGATAGAAGCCGATCACCGGCACATCAAGCTGGCGCCGTGCCTCCAGGGCCGCCCAGGCGGTGAGGTAGGGATCGCCAACTTCGATCAGGTCGGGTTGCAGACGACGCAGTTCCTTGCACCAGGGGGCCAGACGCACCGGGAAACGGTAGCCGTTGCCGAATGGCAGGGGCGGCGCTGGAACATGGTAGACGCCGTTGACCTGGCTGGCGCTGGCGCCAGGAATCAACAGGCTGTGGCGAACGCCAGGCATGGCGTCTAGACGGCGATGTTTGGCATCAAGATAGGTTCGTACGCCGCCGCTGGCTGGGGCATAGAACATGGTGATGTCGGCGATGTGCACGATCAGCATCCCTCCGGGATCGTCCTCGGTGTGTCATCAGGCGGTAAAGGGCCGGCGATGACGCGCCTTAGGGTTGACCTTCTTGGAGGATAGTTTGTTCGATCAGGGTTTGGCTGGGCCCGCTCCCACGCAGGGTGGGAGCGGGTGAAGGGTCAGATGCGGAAGCTGCCGACCAGATGTTTGAGGCGACCGGCCTGCTGCTCCAGGTCCGAACAGGCGCGCAGGGTGGCCTGCAGGTTCTCGACGCCTTCCTGATTGAGCATGTTGATCTCGTTGATGTCCATGTTGATCGAATCGACCACGGCAGTCTGTTCTTCGGTCGCGGTGGCCACCGACTGGTTCATGCCGTCGATCTCGCCGATGCGCTGGGTGACGCTGCCCAGGCGCTCACCGGCCTGATTGGCGATGTCCATGCTGTCCTGGCTGTGGCGCTGGCTCTGGCCCATGGTGTCCACCGACTCGCGGGCGCCGACCTGCAGCTCCTCGATCATGGTCTGCACCTGTTGCGCCGACTCCTGGGTGCGGTGCGCCAGGTTGCGTACCTCGTCGGCGACCACGGCGAAACCACGGCCGGCCTCGCCAGCGCGGGCAGCCTCGATGGCGGCGTTGAGGGCAAGCAGGTTGGTTTGCTGGGAAATGCTGGTGATCACCTCGAGGATCTGGCCGATGTTCACGGTCTTGTTGTTCAGCGTCTCGATATGCTCACTGGAGGTGACGATCAGGTCCGAGAGACGGTTCATCGCATCGATGTTGCGCTGCACCACCTGCTGGCCTTCCTCTGCCAGCAGACGAGCGGAACTGGCGTGCTGCGAGGCCTGGGCGGCATTGCCGGCGATCTCCTGGGCAGCGGCGCCGAGCTGGTTGATGGCGGCGGCGACGCTGTTGGTGCGGTTGGACTGCTCGTCGGAGTTGGCCATCGATGAGTTCGAGGCGCTGATGACCCGCAATGCCACTTCGTTGACCTGTTCGGTGGCCGATGACACTTCACGGATCGAGCCATGGATGCGTTCGACGAAGCGGTTGAAGGCGGTGCCGAGGATGCCGAACTCGTCGTGATTGTGGATTTCCAGGCGGCGGGTCAGGTCGCCTTCGCCTTCGGCGATGTTCGACATTGCACGGGTCATGGTGTGCAACGGCTGCATCAGTACGCGGATCAACAGGCCGAGCAGGGCGATGATGATCACTACCGCAACCACTGTGGCGATCACCGCCGAGGTGCGGAAGGTGCTGAGCATCGAGAAAGCCTTGTCCTTGTCCACCGACAGGCCGATGTACCAGTTGGCCGACGGCAGGCCTTTGACCGGGGTGAAGGTCAGCAGCCGGGTTTCGCCATTGAGCGTCACTTCGGTCAGCTCGCTGGATAGCCGCGGTGTGTTCTGTGGGAACAGGTCCGATAGCGACTTCATCACCAGGTTCTTGTCCGGGTGCACCAGGATCTTGCCTTGGTCATTGACCAGGAAGGCATAGCCCATGCCGCCGAAGTTCAGCGAGTTGATGATCTCCACCAGGCCGTCGAGGGCTAGGTCGCCACCGACCACACCCACCGAGCGCGAGGCGGTGCTGATGATCGAAATGACCATCTTGTTGGTGGCCATGTCGATGTAGGGTTCAGTGAGGATCGGGCCGCTGGCGTTCAGGCCGTCCTTGTACCAGGGCCGCACGCGCGGGTCGTAGCCGTCGGGCATCTTGGTGTCCGGGCGTACGGTGAATGTCCCGTCAGGCTGGCCCAGGTAGATGGTCAGGAAGCTCGAAGTGAGGGCGTTCTGGCCCAGCAGTGTGCCGGTGTTCTGTGGGAACTGTGCGAGGTTCTGGGCGACGTTGTCGACCAGTTTGATGCGTCCTTCGAACAGGTTGCGGATGTTGGTGGAGGTCGATTCACCCATCTCGGCCAGGTAGTTCTCCAGGTCTTCGCGAATGGCATTACGCTGGAGATAGTCGTTGTACAGGGTGAACAGGCTGAAGGCGAGTATCACGATCAGTGATGCCGCCAGAAGAATCTTGTGGCTGAAACGAAGGCTTTTGTTCATAACGTGATCGTGTCCGCTAAGGTTTTTATCGGGTCGTTCGCACAAAGCACGGCTGGAAAACAGTGCAACAATTCCCGTGGGTCCTTTTCGGGTTGTTACTGTCTTTCTGGTAAGAGTCACTCTGAACTATCGGCTGTAACGCGGCAGAACTTGAGTGGGGGATGAAAGAAGATGTCAGATTTCTTACGAATGGTTGTAGGTGCAAGCCCGGATGGTCAGCCCATAACCCAAGCCATGCGCCTGGCCAACCGGCATGGCCTGGTGGCCGGTGCCACGGGGACTGGCAAGACGGTTACCCTGCAACATCTCGCCGAGCTGTTCAGTGACGCCGGGGTGGCGGTTTTTGCCGCGGATGTGAAGGGCGACCTGTGTGGTCTCGGGGCGGCGGGTGCGCCGCAGGGAAAGGTGGCTGAGCGGATTGCCGGGATGCCCTGGCTGAATCACACGCCCCAAGGCTACCCGGTGACCCTTTGGGATGTCGCGGGCCAATCAGGGCATCCCCTGCGTACCACCTTGAGTGAAATGGGGCCGCTGCTGCTGGGCAATCTGCTGGAGCTTACCGACAGCCAGCAGGCGGCCTTGTATGCGGCGTTCAAGGTAGCCGACCGTGAGGGCTTGCTGTTGCTCGACCTGAAGGACCTCAAGGCCCTGCTCGCGCACCTCAAGGAAAACCCGCAATTGCTGGGGGAGGACGGCGCGTTGATGACCAGTGCTTCCACGCAGGCTCTCTTGCGCCGGCTGGCGACCCTGGAGCAACAAGGGGCCGAGGCATTGTTCGGCGAACCGGCGGTGCAGCTCGAAGACCTGCTGCGCCCCGAGGGCGACGGGCGCGGCCGCATCCACCTGCTCGATGCCAGCCGCTTGGTACATGATGCCCCCAAGGTCTATGCGACGTTCCTGCTGTGGCTGCTGGCAGAACTGTTCGAGCAACTACCGGAGCGCGGCGATGCCGACAAACCTGTGCTGGCGTTATTCTTCGATGAGGCGCACCTGCTGTTCAACGGCACGCCCAAAGCGTTGCAGGACCGCCTGGAGCAAGTGGTGCGGCTGATCCGCTCCAAGGGCGTGGGGGTGTATTTCGTCACTCAGTCGCCGGGGGATCTGCCGGATGCGGTATTGGCCCAGTTGGGCTTGCGCATCCAGCATGGCCTGCGCGCCTTCACCGCCAAGGAGCAGAAATCATTGCGTGCAGTGGCTGATGGGTTTCGGCCGAACCCGGCGTTCGACAGTTTGGCGGTGCTTACCGAGCTCGGTATCGGCGAAGCCCTGGTCGGCACCTTGGAAGAGAAGGGCACGCCAGCCATGGTTCAGCGGGTGTTGATCGCGCCGCCACAGTCGCGGATCGGACCCTTGAGCGTGGCTGAGCGCAGTGCGCTGATCGCGGCGTCGCCGTTGGCGGGGCGTTATGACAAGCCGATCGACCGTGAGTCGGCCTATGAAATGCTCACGCAGCGCAAGGGCGCGCCGGTGGAGCCGGTTCCCCAGTCCAAGGCCGGGGAAGACAGCTTTGCCGACAAGGCCGGCGAGTTCCTGCAGAGCGCGGCGGGGCAGGCGATCAAGTCGGCGGTGCGCCAAGCGGCCAATCAGTTGGGGCGCCAGTTGGTGCGGGGGTTGATGGGGTCGCTGCTGGGCGGGAAGAAACGTTAAGCCTTATTGGGCTAAACGCGGAGAAAATCGCATCGGCGCACCGCCGCTCCCACGAAAAAGGCGCCCTGTAAGGGGCGCCTTTTTCAGTACTGCATCAGCACTCAGCTAATGGCCTTGGTGGCCAGCCAGAACAGGCCGGCTGCCAGGCCCATCGACGCCGGCAGGGTGAGCACCCAGGCCAGCAGGATGGTTTTCACGGTGCCGCCTTGCAGGCCGCTCTTGTTGGCAACCATGGTACCGGCCACGCCGGACGACAGTACGTGGGTGGTGGACACCGGCAGGCTGAATACGTTGGCCATGCCGATGGCGCAGGCCGCGGTGATCTGGGCCGACATGCCCTGGGCATAGGTCATGCCCTGCTTGCCGATCTTCTCGCCAACGGTCAGCACCACGCGTTTCCAGCCGACCATGGTGCCCAGGCCCAGGGCCAGGGCGACGGCGACGATCACCCAGAACGGGGCGTATTCGGTGGTGGCGGTCAGGTCCTTGCGCAGTTTATCCAGGTCAGCCTTTTCACGAGGCTCCAGGCCAGGCAGCTTGCCGACCTTCTTCGCCGTGTCGTCCAGGCACAGCAGGTAGCGGCGCACTTCGACGCGCTTCTCGGCGCTCAGGGCGCGATAGTCGGTCACACCGGCGAGCGACGATTGCAGCGCGGCGATGGTGGGCTCGGTCTGCTGTGGATTGCAGCTGAACTGCTCCGGCAGGTCGCTTGCCTGCGCCTTGCCCAGCGCCAGGAACTCGCCAAGGGTGGCGGCGTTGCGCTGGTAGAACTGGCTCAGGTGCAAGGTGGCGTCACGGGTGCGCTCGATCTGGTAGGTGGTGCTGTTCAGGTCGAGGACGAACTTGGCCGGGACGATACCGATCAGTACCAGCATGATCAGGCCGATGCCTTTTTGGCCATCGTTGGAGCCGTGTACGAAGCTCACACCCATGGCCGAGATCACCAGCACCAGGCGGTTCCAGAACGGCGGGTGCTTCTTGTCGTCAAGCTTGCGGCGCTGGTCAGGGGTCTTGTGCATCTTCGACAGCGGGCGCCACCATTTCAGGCCAATCAGCACCAGGGCGGCGACAGCAAAGCCGGCCATTGGCGAGAGCACCAGGGACATGGCGATATCAATGGCCTTCTGCCAGTTGACGCCGTCACCCAGCGGAATGTCGCTGAGCAGGGCGTTGGCCAGGCCGACCCCGAGAATCGAGCCGATCAGGGTGTGCGAGCTGGACGCTGGAATGCCGAAGTACCAGGTGCCCAGGTTCCAGGTGATGGCGGCGGCCAGCAACGAGAAAACCATGGCCAGGCCGTGGCCGGTGTTCACATTGATCAGCAGTTCGACCGGCAGCAGGTGGACGATGGCATAGGCCACCCCGACACCACCGAGCAGAACGCCGAGGAAGTTGAACACGCCAGAGAAGAACACGGCGAGGTGCGGTGGCATGGCCTTGGTATAGATGACGGTGGCTACCGCGTTGGCGGTGTCATGAAAGCCATTGATGAACTCGAAGGCGAGCACGAAGGTCAGAGCGAGCGTCAGGCTCACGATAACCCAGGCATCCAGTCCGCTGAATAAATCGATCATGAAGGTTGTCTGGCGGTCTTAGGGGGGGCGGATTATGCCAGAAAACGATGGCAATCGATGCACCTGCGGCTGACCGATGGCAGGCAAATGCCAACATGGCACAAGCAGCCAGGTGCCGGGTAATCGCAAAAAAACGCCGTTAAAAATCGATAAAATTCAGAAAAATCAGCTATTTGAGGTGATTTTTACTGGGCTTGCGCAATTAAAACGACTGTATGAAATTTGTGTGATTCCATTTCATATCACAGGTTTTTGCTCACCCGGCTGGCTTCAGACCCTTCCTGGGTGATAGCGCATTGGCATCGATCGGCTTCAGTTGTCGTCGCTGCGCAGTTCCTTTTCGATCTTCTCGATTTCCTGGGCGAACGCTTGGTCGAGAACGCTGGCACGTTTACGCCAGGGCTTGCGTTCCGGATCGGGTTGCGCGGCATAGGTGGTGACTTCACCACCGTAAACATCCTTGTAACGTTCAGCCTGGCGCTCGAGTTCCGCGCGCAGTTCTTCTTTCGTCACAGTAATACCTGATTAGGTTGAAGTTGGGCGTCAGCCTTTAAATACACACGCAGAATGCGGATATGTCGGCAAGCCGAACAATTCATTGCAGCGAAATGGCAATGTATGAGTTGGCAAGCTGCGGTGCAGCACACGGCGAGCCACTGCAAAGGCAGGGACTGGCAGTCTAAAGGCAACGAAAGTGCGTCGATTGGATCCGTTAAACGGTGCTTGCAATCAACACCGGCAATTATAGCAATCGCCCGGTTGAAGGCTATCGTTCTTTACCTGCAACTGACAATAGACCTGAAGTTTGTTGTGCAGCCTATAAGCCCTTTGTCGTGCAGGCATTCAAAAGGTTCAAGTCGATGGCAAGCAAAGTTCGCCGGCCACTGTCAGAAATGAAAACGGCCTCGCTGAGGGGCGAGGCCGTTGCCTGGGACTTCTACGGTGGGTACCTGACCAGTCTCTCCAAAGAAGCCACATGTGGCAGGGGAAAGGTATAAGCAAAAGTGTCAGCGGTCAATTGCGATTATCGGCCGTTCGTTCGATAATCGCACGAGATAGCGATTTTTTTGAGGCATGCCCATGAGTGAAGAAACCAGCGGCCAGTCAGCCAACGAGTCCACACGCAGTAGCAGCCCCACCCTGGCCCCGCCGATCGTGGCATCGGCGGCCAAGCGTATCCAGGCGTTCACCGGCGACCCCGACTTCATGACCTCCCTGGCCCGTGGCCTGGCAGTGATCCAGGCCTTCCAGGAGCGCAAGCGCCACCTGACCATCGCCCAGATCAGCCACCGAACGGAGATCCCGCGGGCCGCGGTGCGGCGCTGCCTGCATACCCTGATGAAGCTGGGTTATGCGACCACTGACGGGCGTACCTATTCGCTGTTGCCCAAAGTGTTGACCCTTGGTCATGCCTACCTGTCATCCACGCCATTGGCGGTGTCGGCCCAGCCTTATCTGGATCGCATCAGCGACCAGCTCCACGAGGCGGCGAACATGGCCACGCTGGAGGGCGATGACATTCTCTATATCGCACGCTCCGCAACGGTCGAACGGCTGATCTCGGTCGACCTTTCAGTCGGCGGGCGATTGCCGGCCTACTGCACTTCGATGGGCCGTATCCTGCTGGCGGCATTGGACGATGCCAGCCTGCACGAATACCTGGAACGAGCCGACCTCAAGGCCCGAACCAGCCGTACCCTGCATGATCCGGAGTCGTTATTTGCCTGTATCCAGCAGGTGCGTGAGCAAGGTTGGTGCGTGGTGGACCAGGAGCTGGAACAAGGGTTGCGCTCGATTGCGGTGCCGATCTATGACGCATCCGGTCAAGTGCTGGCGGCGCTTAATGTCAGTACTCATGTCGGCCGCGTCAGCCGCGGGGAGCTGGAGCAGCGTTTCCTGCCGATCTTGCTGGCGGCAAGCAGGGATTTATGTCATCAGCTATTTGGCTGAGCCCGCCGGGGCGCATTGCGCCCCAACGCCGAAAAGCAGGCGCCCGTAGCGACCCGGCTCAGCTGGCTTTCCAGTGATGCGGCCATTGCAAGCAACACCGTACTTTGCTCGTGCGCAGGAGCGTTGAACACATCACGCCGTTTCCTGTTCGATAAACGCACAGTGTCGCTCTCGGCGAATTGCGCCGCCCACGCCTGCTGATTAATGTCTGTCGCACCTGTCGGCTGCGCCGACCGGATAATAACAACAGGCCCGAGGGCATCCCCATGACCACTGTCCCTTCGCTGTCGCGGTCGCACCCGCGCACGGTGCTGCTGCACTCCGGCTGAGCCTCGGCCGTCGTATCCGCTGTTCCCTGTTCCAGTGCAACCGCCCTGCGCGGTAGCCTGCCTGTGCCCAACTCCCGGATAACAATAATGAACAAGCCACAATCCGCTGTCGGCAACTGCCTCGACGTCCAGTCCTTCATCAACGCCCAGCCGCTGTCCCGTTATCAGTGGCGGGTGGTGATCCTGTGCTTCCTGATCGTCTTTCTCGATGGGCTGGACACTGCCGCCATGGGCTTCATCGCCCCGGCGCTGTCCCACGAGTGGGGCATCGACCGGGCCAGTCTCGGCCCGGTGATGAGCGCCGCGCTGATCGGCATGGTGTTCGGCGCCCTCGGCTCCGGCCCGCTGGCCGACCGCTTCGGACGCAAGGGCGTGCTGGTGGGCGCGGTACTGGTGTTCGGTGGCTTCAGCCTGGCCTCGGCCTACGCGAGCAATGTCGACCAATTGCTGGTGTTGCGCTTTCTGACCGGTCTGGGCCTGGGGGCTGGCATGCCCAACGCCACCACCTTGTTGTCGGAATATACCCCGGAGCGCCTCAAGTCGTTGCTGGTGACCAGCATGTTCTGTGGTTTCAACCTGGGTATGGCCGGCGGTGGTTTCATCTCGGCCAAGCTGATCCCGGCCTACGGCTGGCACAGCCTGCTGGTGATCGGTGGCGTGCTGCCGCTGCTGCTGGCCGTGGTGCTGTTGGCCTGGTTGCCGGAGTCGGCGCGCTTTCTGGTGGTGCGCAATCGCGGCGCCGACAAGGTGCGCAAGACCCTGGCGCCGATCAATCCTGAACAGGTAGCCCAGGCATCGAGCTTCCGCGTGCCGGAACAGAAGGCGGTGGCGGCGCGCAACGTGTTTGCGGTGATCTTCTCGGGTACCTATGGCTTGGGCACCGTATTGCTGTGGCTGACCTATTTCATGGGCCTGGTGATCGTCTACCTGCTGACCAGCTGGCTGCCGACCCTGATGCGCGACAGCGGCGCAAGCATGGAGCAGGCCGCTTTCATCGGCGCATTGTTCCAGTTTGGCGGGGTGCTGAGCGCGGTGGCAGTGGGTTGGGCCATGGACCGTTTCAACCCGCACAAGGTGATCGGCATCTTCTATTTGCTCGCAGGTGTGTTCGCCTACGCCGTTGGACAGAGCCTGGGCAACATCACCTTGCTGGCGACCCTGGTGCTGGTTGCCGGCATGTGCGTGAACGGCGCGCAATCGGCCATGCCCTCGCTGGCGGCGCGCTTCTATCCGACCCAAGGCCGTGCCACAGGCGTTTCCTGGATGCTCGGGATCGGTCGCTTCGGCGCGATTCTCGGCGCCTGGAGCGGGGCTACGCTGCTGGGGTTGGGGTGGAATTTCGAGCAGGTGCTGACGGCACTGCTGGTGCCAGCGGCATTGGCCGCGGTGGCTGTCGTGGTGAAAGGGTTGGTCAGCCACGCGGATGCGACCTGAGGTCTGGGAGGCTCGCTCCTGCAGGATCGTATAAATAGCAGGGTAACAAATTGTTCGATAATCGCACAAAAGTGCGATTATCGGATTGAGATAACCCCCTCAGTCTCCTTAATCTGGGCCCATCGCAGCGATGCCTCGGTCCGCTGCTCACTGACCCGACTCGACCTGACCAGGAGTCTCCAATGGCAGCAATCCTCTCGCTTCACGAGGCCGTGAAGCAGTTCATCCAGGATGGCGACAGTGTCGCCCTCGAAGGTTTCACCCATCTGATCCCGACCGCCGCCGGCCACGAGATCATTCGCCAGGGCAAGCGCGACTTGACCCTGGTGCGCATGACCCCGGACCTGATCTACGACCAACTGATTGGCGCCGGCTGCGCGCGCAAATTGATCTTCTCCTGGGGCGGCAACCCCGGCGTCGGTTCGCTGCACCGCCTGCGCGACGCAGTGGAAAAACAGTGGCCCCACGCCATCGAGATCGAGGAGCACAGCCACGCCGACTTGGCCAACGCCTATGTCGCCGGCGCCTCCGGCCTGCCGTTCGCGGTGCTGCGCGCCTACGCCGGCTCCGACCTGCCGAAGGTCAACCCGCTGATCAAGTCTGTCACTTGCCCGTTCACCGGCGAAGTGCTCGCCGCCGTGCCGTCGGTGCGCCCGGACGTCACCGTGATCCATGCGCAGAAGGCCGACCGCAAGGGCAACGTGCTGCTGTGGGGCATTCTCGGCGTGCAGAAGGAAGCGGCGCTTGCAGCCAAGCGCTGCATTGTCACCGTCGAGGAGATCGTCGATGACCTGCAGGCACCGATGAATGCCTGTGTGCTGCCGACCTGGGCCCTCAGCGCGGTGTGCCTGGTGCCCGGCGGCGCCCACCCGTCCTACGCCCACGGCTACTACGAGCGCGACAACCGCTTCTACCAGGCCTGGGATCCGATTGCCCGTAACCGTGAGTCGTTCACTGCCTGGATCGACACCTATATCCGTGGCACCGCCGATTTCACCGAATTCCAGGCCAGGCTGGCCAGCACCGCGGAGGCCGCGCAATGAGCTACTCCACTTCCGAAATGATGACCGTCGCCGCCGCCCGTCGCCTGCGCAACGGCGCCGTCTGCTTCGTCGGCATCGGCCTACCGTCGAAGGCCGCCAACCTTGCGCGCCTGACCTCATCGCCCGACGTGGTGCTGATCTACGAGTCCGGCCCGATCGGTGCCAAGCCCAGCGTGCTACCGCTGTCCATCGGAGACGGCGAGCTGGCCGAGACCGCCGACACCGTGGTGCCGACCGGCGAGATCTTCCGCTACTGGCTGCAAGGCGGGCGCATCGACGTCGGCTTTCTCGGCGCCGCCCAGGTCGATCGCTTCGGCAACATCAACACCACCGTGGTCGGTGACTACCACGCACCGAAGACCCGTCTGCCGGGTGCAGGCGGCGCGCCGGAGATCGCCGGCTCCGCCAAGCAGGTGTTGATCATCCTCAAGCAGTCGCCGCGGGCCTTCGTCGACAAGCTCGACTTCATCACCTCGGTCGGCCATGGCGAAGGCGGCGATTCGCGCCAGCGCCTGGGCCTGCCGGGTGAGGGGCCGGTCGGCATCATTACCGACCTGTGCATCATGGAGCCGGAGGCAGGTACCCACGAGTTCGTGGTCACCTCGATCCACCCAGGCGTGACCCGCGAGCAGATCATCAAAGCCACTGGCTGGGCGATCCGCTTTGCCGAGGACGTGCAGCAAACCGCGGCACCCAGCGAGGTAGAGCTGTCCGCTTTGCGCGATCTCGAAGCGCGTACCGCCGCCGCCCATGGCCATACGGCAGGAGAAGCCTGATGCGTGACGTCTTCATCTGCGACGCTGTTCGTACCCCTATCGGCCGTTTCGGCGGGGCCCTGGCCGGCGTGCGCGCCGATGACCTGGCGGCAGTGCCGCTCAAGGCATTGATCGAGCGTAACCCGGGTGTGCAATGGGACCGGCTCGACGAAGTGTTCTTCGGCTGCGCCAACCAGGCTGGCGAGGACAACCGTAACGTGGCGCGCATGGCGCTGTTGCTGGCCGGCTTGCCACACAGTGTCCCGGGCGTGACCCTCAACCGCCTGTGCGCGTCGGGCATGGACGCCGTCGGCAGCGCCTTCCGGGCCATCGCCAGCGGCGAAATGGAGCTGGCGATTGCCGGTGGCGTCGAGTCGATGTCCCGCGCGCCGTTCGTGATGGGCAAGGCCGAGAGCGGCTACTCGCGCAACATGAAGCTCGAGGACACCACCATCGGCTGGCGTTTCGTCAATCCGTTGATGAATGCCCAGTTCGGTGTGGACTCGATGCCCGAGACCGCCGACAACGTCGCCGATGATTACCAGGTATCGCGTGCCGACCAGGATGCCTTCGCCCTGCGCAGCCAGCAGAAGGCTGCCGCCGCGCAGGCCGCCGGCTTTTTCGCCGAGGAAATCGTGCCGGTGCGTATCCAGCACCGCAAGGGTGAGACGGTGGTCGAGCACGACGAACATCTGCGCCCGCAGACCACGCTGGAGGCACTGGCCAAGCTCAAACCAGTCAACGGCCCGGACAAGAGCGTTACCGCTGGCAACGCCTCGGGTGTCAACGACGGTGCCGCCGCGCTGATTCTGGCGTCGGCCGAGGCGGTGAAGACGCACGGCCTGACCCCACGTGCCCGGGTGCTGGGCATGGCCAGCGCCGGTGTGGCGCCACGGGTGATGGGCATCGGCCCGGTCCCCGCGGTGCGCAAGCTGACCGAGCGCCTTGGCATTGCCGTGGCCGACTTCGATGTCATCGAGCTCAATGAAGCCTTTGCCAGCCAGGGCCTGGCGGTGTTGCGCGAGCTGGGTGTGGCAGACGACGCTCCACAGGTGAACCCCAACGGTGGCGCCATCGCCCTGGGGCATCCGCTGGGCATGAGCGGGGCACGTCTGGTGCTGACGGCATTGCATCAGCTGGAGAAGAGCGGCGGGCGCAAGGGGTTGGCGACCATGTGTGTGGGCGTTGGGCAGGGGTTGGCGTTGGCTATTGAAAGGGTCTGATCCTTTGGAACCCGGCGCTCCCACGAAAATGCCTGTGCCAGGCTACGTGGGAGCGGGCTTGTCCCGCCATGACGCACGGGCAAGGCGGAACGAGTGTGTAACCAGGTATGTCTAGAATTACCTGTGACCCTCCAGGAGCAAACGCACCATGACCTCAACCTATTACACCGGCGAAGAACGCAGCAAGCGTATCTTCGCCATCGTCGGCGCCTCGTCGGGCAACCTGGTGGAATGGTTCGACTTCTATGTCTACGCCTTCTGCGCCATCTACTTCGCCCCGGCCTTCTTCCCCTCCGACGACCCCACGGTGCAGTTGCTCAACACCGCCGGCGTGTTCGCCGCAGGCTTCCTGATGCGCCCTATCGGCGGCTGGATCTTCGGCCGCCTGGCCGACCGTCACGGGCGCAAGAACTCGCTGATGATCTCGGTGCTGATGATGTGCGGCGGCTCGCTGATCATCGCCTGCCTGCCCACCTACGCCAGCATCGGCACCTGGGCGCCAGCGCTGCTGCTCCTGGCGCGGTTGATCCAGGGGCTGTCGGTGGGCGGTGAGTACGGCACCACCGCCACCTACATGAGCGAAGTGGCGCTGCGTGGCCAACGCGGTTTCTTTGCCTCGTTCCAGTACGTCACCCTGATTGGCGGCCAGTTGCTGGCGGTGCTGGTGGTGGTGATCCTGCAGCAACTGCTCACCGAGGACGAACTGCGCGCCTATGGCTGGCGCATCCCGTTCGTGGTCGGTGCCATTGCCGCGTTGATCTCGCTGATGCTGCGCCGTTCGCTGAAGGAGACCAGCAGCGCCGAGACCCGCCAGGACAAGGATGCCGGCAGCATCAGCGGGCTGTTGCGCAATCACGCTGCCGCGTTTATCACGGTGCTGGGCTATACCGCCGGTGGTTCGCTGATCTTCTATACCTTCACCACCTACATGCAGAAGTACCTGGTCAACACCGCCGGCATGAACGCCAAGAGCGCCAGTTTCGTCATGACCGGCGCGCTGTTCCTGTTCATGATCCTGCAGCCGCTGTTCGGCATGCTCTCCGACCGCATCGGTCGGCGTAATTCGATGCTGCTGTTCGGCGCCCTGGGGACGCTATTCACCGTCCCCTTGCTGATGGCGCTGAAGACCGTGACCAGCCCGTTCATGGCCTTCGTGCTGGTGACCCTGGCCTTGTGCATCGTCAGCTTCTACACCTCCATCAGCGGCCTGGTGAAGGCCGAGATGTTCCCGCCACAGGTTCGCGCATTGGGCGTGGGGCTGGCCTACGCCGTGGCCAACGCGGTGTTCGGCGGCTCGGCCGAATACGTGGCACTGGGCTTGAAAACCTTGGGGATGGAGAACACCTTCTACTGGTACGTGACCGCCATGATGGCGGTGGCTTTCCTGTTCAGCCTGCGCCTGCCGAAGCAGGCGGCGTACCTGCACCATGATCACTAAGGACGTTGCATGAGCAACCAACTGTTCGACGCCTACTTCACCGCCCCGGCCATGCGCGAGGTTTTCTCCGACCGGGGCCGGCTGCAGGGCATGCTCGACTTCGAGGCGGCCCTGGCCCGTGCCGAAGCGGCCGCCGGGCTGGTGCCGTACACTGCGGTGACTGCCATCGAGGCGGCCTGCAAGGCCGAGCGCTATGATGCCCGGGCGCTGGCCGACGCCATCGCGGTGGCCGGCAATTCGGCGATCCCGCTGGTCAAGGCCCTGGGCAAGGTGGTCGCCAGTGGCGTACCCGAGGCCGAGCGCTACGTGCACCTGGGCGCTACCAGCCAGGATGCGATGGACAGCGGCCTGGTGCTGCAACTGCGCCATGCCCTGGGATTGCTCGAAAACGATCTCGGCAAGCTGGCCGACACCCTGGCGCATCAGGCATTGCAGCATGCCGACACGCCGCTGGTGGGGCGGACCTGGCTGCAGCATGCAACGCCGGTGACGCTGGGCATGAAGCTGGCCGGTTTGCTCGGCGCCCTCACTCGCCATCGGCAACGCCTCAAGGAACTGCGCCCGCGCCTGCTGGTACTGCAGTTCGGTGGCGCTTCCGGCAGCCTGGCGGCGCTGGGCAGCAAAGCGCTGCCGGTGGCCGAGGCCCTTGCCGCGCAACTGAAGCTGACCTTGCCTGAACAGCCATGGCACACCCAGCGCGACCGCCTGGTGGAGTTCGCCTCGGTGCTGGGCCTGGTCGCCGGCAGCCTGGGCAAGTTCGGCCGTGACGTCAGCCTGCTGATGCAGACCGAGGCAGGCGAGTTGTTCGAACCCGCCGCACCGGGCAAGGGCGGGTCCTCGACCATGCCGCATAAACGCAATCCGGTCGGGGCGGCGGTGTTGATCGGCGCCGCTACCCGCGTGCCCGGGCTGCTCTCGACCTTGTTCAGCGCGATGCCCCAGGAGCACGAACGCAGCCTCGGCCTGTGGCACGCCGAGTGGGAAACCCTGCCGGAGATCTGCTGCCTGGTCTCCGGAGCCCTGCGCCAGGCCCAGCTAATCGCCGAAGGCATGGAGGTGGACGCCGAACGCATGCGCCGCAATCTCGACCTCACCCAGGGCCTGGTGCTGGCCGAGGCGGTCAGTATTGTCCTCGCCCAACGCCTGGGCCGCGACCGTGCCCATCACCTGCTGGAGCAGTGCTGCCAGCGCGCCGTGGCCGAAGGGCGCCATCTGCGTGCAGTGCTCGGTGATGAGCCGCAGGTCAACGCCGAGTTGTCCGGCGACGAGCTCGACCGCTTGCTCGACCCCACCCATTACCTGGGCCAGGCCCGCGTCTGGGTGGCGCGCGCCGTGGCCGAACATCAACGTTTCACTGCCTGATAGGAGACCGCTGTGGCGCTTTTGCAACTGGCCGATGGCGTACTGAACTACCAACTCGATGGCCCGGCCGATGCGCAGGTGCTGGTGCTGTCCAACTCCCTGGGCACCGACCTGGGCATGTGGGATGTGCAGATTCCCGCCTGGAGCGAACACTTTCGCGTGCTGCGCTACGACACCCGTGGCCATGGCGGCTCGCTGGTCACTCAAGGCCCCTACAGCATCGAACAGCTGGGGGGCGACGTGCTGGCCCTGCTCGATGCGCTGGACATCGAGCATGCGCACTTCGTCGGCCTGTCCATGGGCGGCCTGATCGGCCAGTGGCTGGGCATCAACGCCGGCCACCGCCTGCACAGCCTGACCCTGTGCAACACCGCGGCGAAGATCGCCAACGACGAGGTCTGGAACTCTCGCATCAACACGGTGCTCAAGGGGGGGCAGCAAGCCATGGCGGACCTGCGCGATGGCTCCATCGCCCGTTGGTTCACCCCGGCCTTCGCCCAGGCGCAGCCGGCCGAGGCCCAGCGCATCTGCCAGATGCTCGCGCACACCAGCCCAGAAGGCTATGCCGCCAACTGCGCGGCGGTACGTGATGCCGATTACCGCGAACAGCTGGGGCGCATCCAGGTGCCGACGCTGGTGGTGGCGGGCACCGCGGACGTGGTCACCACGCCTGAGCATGGCCGCTTCATGCACCGCCGCATCGTCAACGCGACCTATGCCGAGTTCCCGGCGGCGCACCTGTCCAACGTCGAGATCAGCGCGGCCTTCACCGCCCGTGTGCTCGATTTCCTGCTGGCCCGCTGAGGAACCTGCCATGGATGAGAAACAACGTTACGAAGCCGGCATGCAGGTGCGTCGCGCGGTGCTCGGCGATGCCCACGTGGACCGCAGCCTGGAAAAGCTCAATGATTTCAACGGCGAGTTCCAGGAGATGATCACCCGGCACGCCTGGGGCGATATCTGGACCCGCCCCGGCCTGCCACGGCACACCCGTAGCCTGATCACCATCGCCATGCTGATCGGCATGAACCGCAACGACGAACTCAAGCTGCACCTGCGCGCGGCCGCCAACAATGGCGTGACGCGGGAGGAGATCAAGGAAGTGATCATGCAGAGCGCGATCTACTGCGGCATCCCGGCGGCCAATGCCACGTTCCACCTGGCCGAGTCGGTGTGGGATGAACTTGGGGTGGAGTCCAGGCAGTAACGCATCGCGGGGCAAGTCGCATCGGCGCACCGCCGCGACTTGCCCCGCGATCACTTCACACGACTGCTTTCTTCTGGCGAACGGCAACAGGCCCGGCATTGGCCTCCACGGCCTTTTTCAGCTCGCCGCACAGCCCAACCATGAACGCCAGCTCCGCCACCACGAACAGCGGGCCGATGATAAGCCCGCTGAGGTCATCGACAAATGCCGGCTTGCGCCCTTCGTAGGCATGTCCGACGAACTGGATGATCCAGCCCACCACGAACGCACCCAGCCCGGCACTCAACCACAGCCCGGTACTCTGCACGGCCAGCGCGTGGCCGGCCCACAGGCACAAGCCCAGCAGCAGGCCCATCACCAGGCCGAAGCGCAGGTCCAGGCGCAGGTAAAACCATACTGCCCAGATCGCCAGCAGCAGCGCTGGCGACAGCCAGAGGCCCACCACCTCCCAGCCCGGGCGTGACAGCAGCACGGTCACGGCCAGCACTATCAGCGGAATGCCGATGAAGTGGGTGGCGATGTTGCGTGGATCGCGGTGGTAGGCCGCGTATTGACTCAAGTGCTCGACGAGGTTTTTCATTGTTGTTCCTCCATCAGGGGTGAGCACAGCTTGCCCCTGTCCATTCATCGTCGTCTGTCGCCTGGCCGACAGAGTTCGCTTTGCGAGGTGCCATGCACGATCCGCGTACCCAGCTGCTGCATGGCCAATGGTTCCGGCAGTTGCCCGTTACCGTTCAGGATAGTCTGCTGGCCCTGGGCCGTCCGCGTGAGCTGGCAGCGGGGCAGCGACTGTTCCAGCGCGGCGATGCGCCGTGTGGCTTGTATGCGGTACTCGAAGGGGCGATGCGGGTCGGGGCGGTCAGCAGCGCAGGCAAGGAGGCGTTGCTGACGCTGGTCGAGTCACCCCACTGGTTCGGCGAGATCAGCCTGTTCGATGGCCAGCCGCGCACCCATGACGCTTATGCCGAGGGGCCGACACGCCTGCTGTGGATTCCCCAGGCGCCGTTGCTGGAATGGTTGGCCCGCCAGCCAGAGTACTGGCGCGACCTGGCCCTGCTGATGAGCCACAAGTTGCGCTGGGTGTTCGTCGCCCTCGAGCAGCAGAGCCTGCTGGCCGCCGCGCCGCGGGTGGCGCAACGGCTGTTGCAGATGGCCGAGGGCTACGGTGAGCGCGATGTCGCCCAATGGCGGCTGCAGGTGTCCCAGGAACAGCTGGCCTTGATGCTGTCGCTGTCGCGCCAGACCATCAACCAGATCCTCAGGAGCCTCGAACAGGCCGGCGTGGTGCGCCTGGGCTATGGCGAGGTGGAGATTGTCGATGCGTCACGTCTGCGGGCGATGGGGCAGCATCCAGGCTGACCAGCGTGTCGATCATTGCCTGCGCCGCCGGTGACAGGCGCTGGCCACTGCGGCTGATCACTCCACAACGCACGCTGAGTACTTGCAGACCTGGCGGCAGGTTGCGCCAGTGCAGACGCACCAGATGGCCGGCGGCCAGGTCCTCGACCACCGCCTCTTCGCTGGCCGTACCGATGGCGTCGCTGGCCAGCACCACGCTGCGCAGCACCGCCAGGTGCTCGGTCTGCAGGTGCGGGGTGAAGTCGGTGCGTCCGCTGAGATTGGCCAGGCGTTTGCGCACGCCGGGGGCCAGCAGGGCGCTGGCCAGCGGGTAGGCGAACAGGTCGTTGGTCGACAGGCTGTCCTTGGCCAGCAATGGGTGCCCGGGGCGGCAGAAGAACAGGCCTGGCCGCGGGGACAGTGCCTCGGTGTGGAAGTTGGGATCGGCCTCGAAGGGCCGCACGTCATCGACGAAAAACTCGATCTGCTCGCGACGCAGGGCCTGGCCAAGGCGCTCGGCATTGTCCACCAGCAGGTCGGTGCGGATACCGGGATGAGTCCTGATGAAATGTTGCAGGGCCTGGGGCACCAGGCGCACGGCCAGGGCCGGGCCGCTGCCGAAGTGCAGCTCTCCGGCATCGAGCTTGGTCATCTGCAGGACGTCGTTGTTCAGTTGCGCGGCGCCCTGGACCAGGCGACGGGCATGTTGCAACACCACATGGCCCTCGGGGGTGGGGGGCAATGCCTTGCTGGCGCGATCGACCAGGGCGCAGCCAAAGGTATGTTCGAGGTTCTGGATTGCGCGGCTGAAGGCGGGTTGGGTGATGCCCATGGCGTCGGCGGCGCGGACGAAACTGCGGTATTCGGTGAGGGCGATGAAATAGCGCAGTTGGCGGAGGTCCATGCTCGGGCTCTGGTGCGGGGATCGGAGCTTGGTTTTAGCGGCTTGTTACATATAGCGTCAAAGAATGTTATTTGATTTGCATATGTTATTTGGTTATTTTCCGGGCGGCAGGTCCAATCGCGAGGCAAGTCGGGTCGCCGCATCGCCGCTCCCATGCCGCTCCTGTTTTGTGCGGGCGGCGTGGGAGCGGGCTTCCCGCGATGGCTTCAAAGAAGATTGAACGGGTAGCTGACAATCAAGCGGTTCTCATCGAACGCGTTGCTGCTGAAATCCCTGCGCATGGTCGAATTACGCCACTTCACCGACAGGTCCTTGAAGGTTCCGGCCTGCACCACGTAGGCCAGCTCGGTCTCCCGGGCCCATTCCTTGCCATCGTCCACCCCTCCGGCATGCACGTTGTCGCCTTTGATGTAGCGGTTCATCAAGGTCAGGCCGGGGATACCGACGGTGACGAAATTGAAGTCGTGACGCAGTTGCCAGGAGCGCTCCTTGGCATTGTCGAAGCTGGCGTTGTAACTGTCGTTGGCCAGTGTGCCGCCACTGGTGCCGTTGACGCGCATCCAGGCGTCGTCGCCACTGACCTTCTGCAGGCCCATATAGAAGGTGTGGCCCTGGTAGCGCGCCGAGAGCATGGCCGAGGTGGTGCGGTTGTCCAGGTCGCCGGCGCGGGCGCTGCCATCCTCCTTGCCGAGGAAGTAGCCCAGGTTGGCGCCCAGGGTCCAGTCGCCCAACGGCTGGCTGTGCACCAGGTTCAGATACTGCTGGCGATAGATGTCTTTCAGCCGGGCATCCCACAGGCCGAGCATCGTGCGTTTGTCGTTGAAGCTGTATTCGCCGCCGGCGAAGTTGAAGCGGTCAGAGGTGATACCGGCACGCCCCTGCATGAACAGGTCTTCCATGCTCGCATCGTTGCGCGGGCTGTTGCCGCGGAACTGGCCGGCGTACAGGGTCAGGCCGTCGATCTCCTTCGAGGTGAGCTGACCGCCGCGGAACGTCTGCGGCAGCGAGCGGCCATCGTCCGAACGCAGGATCGGCAGCACCGGCATCCATTCGCCGACTTTGAGTTCGGTCTGCGACAGGCGCGTCTTGAACGCCACCCCCAGGCGGCCGAAATCGTCCGCCGGGCGGCCGTCGCCATGCATCGGCAGCAGGTGGGTGCCGGCGGTGCCCTTGCCGCCATCGAGCTTGACCGAGTACAGCCCCAGCACATCGATGCCGAAACCGACGGTGCCTTGGGTGAAGCCGGAGCGGGCGTCGAGAATGAAACTCTGGGTCCATTCCTCGGCCTTGCCCTGGGGATTGGCCGGGTCGACGAAGTTGCGGTTGATGTAGAAGTTGCGCAGGTTGAGGCTGGCCTTGGCGTCTTCCAGGAAGCCACCTTCGGCGGCCACGCCGGGCAGGGCGCAGGACAGGGCCAACAGGCCGGGCAGCAGCTGGCGTGCGGGTTGCAAAGTGCTCATCTGTCGTGGATCTCTTGTTTTTATTGGGCGAGCCGGGTCGCTGCGGGTACGGCCGCAGGGATGGGCATCTTTAGAGAGAACTTGTGCAACGTTGCGGGGGCGATGGTGTGGGGGAGGGTGGGGGCTAGGCAATTCGTTGCAAGCGGAACGGGGCGGTTATCGAACGCAATGTGACCGCGCAACAAAAAGCCCACCGCGAGGGTGGGCTTGGTGCCGTTACCGGTCCAGTCAGCCTTTCGGTGTCTGGATCGAAGCCTGCTGCTGGGTCTGCTCGTACCAGCCGCCGCCGAGGGCCTTGTACAGGTTGACCTCGCTGACCAACTGCGACAGGCGATCACCGATCAGCGACTGCTGGGCGCTGAACAGGTTGCGCTGGGCATCGAGGAAGGTCAGGTTGCTGTCGATACCGATGCGGTAGCGGCGCTCGGCCAGGCGGTAGTAGTCCTGGTTGGCCGCGACCAGGTCGCGTTGCGCCTGCAGTTGCTCTTCGAACGTCTTGCGTGCGGCCAGGCCATCGGCGACTTCCTGGAAGGCGGTCTGGATGGTCTTTTCGTACTTGGCGACGTTGATGTCCTTCTGGATCTTCGAGTAGTCCAGGCTGGCCCGCAGGCTGCCGGCGTTGAAGATCGGCAGGTTGATCTGCGGCTGGAACAGCCAGGTGCCCGAACCACCCTTGAACAGCCCGCCCATATCCGGGCTCAGGGTACCGGCGTTGGCGGTCAGGCTGATGCTCGGGAAGAACGCTGCCCGCGCTGCGCCGATGTTGGCGTTGGCGGCCTTGAGCAGATGCTCGGCCTCCTGGATGTCGGGGCGGCGCTGCAGGATGTCGGACGGCAGGCCGGCCGGCACTTCGGCCAGCTGGTCGGCATTGAGCTCCAGCGGCTTGGGCAGGTTGGCCGGCACGCCGGTACCTACCAGCACGGTGAGGCTGTTCAGGTCCTGGGCGACCAGGCGCTGGTACTGCGACAACTTGACGCGAGCGCCTTCGACGGCGGTGCGCGCCTGGCTCAGGTCCAGGGCCGAGGCCACGCCCACCTCATTGCTGCGGCGGGTGAGGTTGTAGCTCTCTTCGTACGTCTTGAGCGTTTCCTCGGTCAGTTTCAACAGCGCCTGGTCGGCCTGCCACGTGTAATAGGCGTTGGCCACGCTGGCCACCAGGCTGATCTGCGTGGAGCGGCGCGCCTGTTCGCTGGACAGGTAGGTTTCCAGGGCCTGCTGGGTCAGGCTGCGCACCCGGCCGAACAGGTCCAGCTCATAGGCACTGACACCCAGGGTGGCCGAGTACTGGCTGGTTATATTCGCCTCGCCAGTTTGTGACATGTTCGCCGGCACCCGCTGGCGGCTGCCGCTGCCATTGGCGGAAACCGCCGGCAGCAGGTCGGCGCGCTGGATGCGGTACTGCGCGCGGTAGGCGTCGATGTTCAACGCCGCGACCCGCAGGTCGCGGTTGTTTTCCAGCGACGTCTGGATCAACTGCTGCAGCGCCGGGTCGTGGAAGAACTGGCGCCAGCCCTGTTCGGCCGCGGCGACGTCGGCCGATTGGGTCGGCGAGTACGCTGGGCCTTGAGGCCACTGCGCGGCCACCGGCGCCTCTGGCGTCTGGTAGTCGGGGATCAGCGAGCAACCGCCGAGGATGAAGGCGGTTACCGCCAGGGACAACAAAGACTTGGTCATTGCCCAGCCTCATAACGTGGAGTTTCAGGGGTGGCGTGTTCTTTCGGCTCTTTGCTGCCGAACAGCGACGACACTGCGACGAAGAATAGAGGTACCCAGAAGATGGCCAGTATGGTTGCACTGATCATGCCGCCGATCACACCGGTGCCGATGGCGTGCTGGCTACCCGCGCCGGCGCCACTGGCGATGGTCAACGGTACCACGCCGAGGATGAACGCCAGTGAGGTCATGATGATCGGGCGCAGACGCATGCGGCATGCTTCGATGGCCGCGTCGTACAGGCTGCGGCCCTGTTCGTGCAGCTCCTTGGCGAACTCGACGATCAGGATGGCGTTCTTCGCCGCCAGGCCGATGGTGGTCAGCAAGCCGACCAGGAAGTATACGTCGTTGGACAAGCCGCGCAGGCTGGTGGCGAGCAGGGCACCGATGATACCCAGTGGCACGACCAGCACGACTGCGATCGGGATCGACCAGCTTTCATACAGCGCTGCTAGGCAGAGGAACACGAACAGCACCGAGAGGGCGAACAGTGCCGGCATTTGCGAGCCGGAAAGTTTTTCCTCGTAGGACATGCCGGTCCAGGAGAAGCCGATGCCGGTTGGCAGTTCGCCGGCAATACGCTCGACTTCGGCCATGGCTTCACCGGTACTGTAGCCTGGTGCCGGGGTACCAAGGATCTCGACCGCTTCCACGCCGTTGTAGCGCGACAGCTTCGGCGAGCCGTAGGTCCATTCGCCCTTGGCGAATGACGAGAAGGGCACCATCTCGCCCTTGCCGTTGCGCACGTACCACTTCTGCAGGTCTTCCGGGCTCATCCGGGCGTTGGGCGCACCTTGGATGTAGACTTTCTTGACCCGGCCACGGTCGATGAAGTCGTTGACGTAGCTACCGCCCAGGGCGATCGACAGGGTGTTGTTGATGTCGGCGATGGTCACGCCCAAGGCACTGGCGCGTTCGTCGTCGATGGTCAGCTGGTACTGCGGCTCGTCGTTCAGGCCGTTAGGACGCACGGCGCTGAGGATCTTGCTCTGCGCGGCTTTGGCCAGGAACTGGTTGCGCGCTTCCATCAGCTTAGCGTGGCCGACCCCGGCGCGGTCCTGGAGGAAGACGTCGAAGCCGGTGGCATTACCCAGTTCGAGTACCGCTGGCGGGGCGAAGGCGAATACCATCGCGTCACGGAAGCCGAAGAAGTGCATCTGCGCGCGCTGGGCAAGGGCGAACACGCTGTTCTCCTTCGAGCGCTCACCCCAGGGCTTGAGCATGATGAACGCCATGCCTGAGCTCTGGCCGCGACCGGCGAAGTTGAAGCCGTTCACTGTGAACACCGACGAGACGGTATCGGCTTCGTCCTTGAGCAGATACTCGCGCATCTGGTCGACCACTACCTGGGTGCGCTCGGCACTGGAGCCGGCCGGGGTCTGCACCTGGGCGAACAGCACGCCCTGGTCTTCTTCCGGCAGGAATGCGGTCGGGATGCGGGCGAACAGCCAGATCATGCCGACCACGATCAGCGCGTAGGCCAGCAGGAACGGGATCTTGTTGCGCAGGATGGTGCCGACGCTACGCTCATAGCCGACGACGCTGCGGTCGAAGTTGCGGTTGAACCAGCCAAAGAAGCCGCGCTTGGCGACATGGTGCTCGCCCTTCTTCAGCGGCTTGAGCATGGTGGCGCACAAGGCCGGGGTGAAGATCAGCGCGACCAGCACCGACAGGCCCATGGCCGAGACGATGGTGATGGAGAATTGGCGGTAGATCACGCCGGTGGAGCCGCCGAAGAAGGCCATCGGCAACAGTACTGCCGACAGTACCAGGGCGATACCCACCAGGGCGCCCTGGATCTGTTCCATGGAGCGCTTGGTCGCCTCCTTGGGCGGTAACCCTTCCTCGGACATCACCCGTTCGACGTTCTCCACCACGACGATGGCATCGTCCACCAGCAAGCCGATGGCCAGGACCATGGCGAACATGGTCAGGGTGTTGATGCTGAAGCCGGCGGCGGCGAGGATGCCGAAGGTCCCGAGCAACACCACCGGCACGGTCATGGTGGTGATGATGGTGGCGCGGAAGTTCTGCAGGAACAGGTACATCACCAGGAACACCAGGACCACCGCTTCGATCAGGGTGTGGATCACGCCGCTGATCGATTCGGTAACCACCGGGGTGGTGTCATATGGGAACACGGCCTTCACCCCCGGCGGGAAGAACGGTTCCAGGTCGCTGATGGTCTTGCGCAGAGCCTTGGCGGTATCCAGAGCATTGGCGCCGGTCGCCAACTTGACCGCCAGGCCCGAGGCCGGCTTGCCGTTGAACTGGGCGCTGATGGCGTAGTTCTCACCGCCCAGGCCGACCTGAGCCACGTCCCCCAGGCGTACCTGGGAGCCGTCGGCATTGACCTTGAGCAGGATCTTCTCGAATTGCTCGGCGGTCTGCAGACGGGTCTTGCCGATGATGGTGGCGTTGAGCTGGGTACCTGGCAGTGCCGGCAGGCCGCCAAGCTGGCCGGAGGACACCTGCACGTTCTGCGCGGCGACCGCGGTGCGCACGTCAACCGGGGTCAGCTGGAACTTGTTCAGCTTGGCCGGATCCAGCCAGATGCGCATGGCGTACTGCGCACCGAACACCTGGAAGTCGCCCACGCCTGCGGTCCGCGAGATCGGGTCCTGCATGTTGGAGACGATGTAGTTGGCCAGGTCGTCCTTGGTCATGCTGCCGTCTTCGGACACCAGGCCGATCACCAGCAGGAAGTTCTTCACAGCCTTGGTGACGCGGATACCTTGCTGCTGCACTTCCTGCGGCAGCAGCGGGGTGGCCAGGTTCAGCTTGTTCTGTACCTGGACCTGCGCGGTGTCCGAGTTGGTGCCCTGCTCGAAGGTCGCGGTGATGGTCATGCTGCCGTCGGAGTTACTTTCCGACGACACATAACGCAGGTTGTCGATACCGTTGAGCTGCTGCTCGATAACCTGCACCACGGTGTCCTGCACCGTCTGCGCCGAGGCGCCCGGGTAGGTGACGGAGATGGCGATGGCCGGCGGGGCAATGCTCGGGTACTGGTTGATCGGCAGCTTCAGGATCGACAGGGCGCCGACCAGCATGATCACCAGGGCGATCACCCAGGCGAAGATCGGGCGATCGATAAAGAACTTCGACATGGTTTACTCCGCTTTGGCGTCTGCGTTCGCCGTGTTGGCCTGAGCAGGGCCGGCCGGCTTCTTGACGTTGGTGGCTTCGCTGACCTTGACCTCGACCCCTGGTCGCACGAACTGCAGCCCTTCGGTGATCAGTCGGTCGCCCGGTTTCAGGCCTTCCTCGATCAGCCAGTCGCTGCCCAGGGTACGGCTGGCCTTGAGCTGGCGCAGTTCGACCTTGTTTTCCTGGTTGACCACCAGCGCGGTCGGAGCACCCTTGAGATCCCGGGTCACGCCCTGTTGCGGGGCCAGGATGGCGTTGGCGTTGACCCCGGCCTTGAGCCGCGCATGCACGAACATGCCGGGCAGCAGGGTGTGGTCGGGGTTGGGGAAAATCGCGCGCAGGGTGACGGAACCGGTGGTTTCGTCGACCGCGACTTCGGAGAACTCCAGGCGGCCCTGTTGCTTGAACAGGCTGCCGTCTTCCAGCACCAGCTGAACCTGGGCCGCGTTGTCGCCGGCCTTCTGCAGTTGACCGCTTTCCAGGTCACGGCGCAGCTTGAGCAGCTCGGCGGTGGACTGGGTGACGTCGACGTAGATCGGGTCGAGCTGCTGGATGGTGGCCATGGCGTTGGTCTGGCCGTTGTTCACCAGGGCGCCTTCGGTGACCGAGGAGCGGCCGACGCGGCCACTGATCGGGGCCAGTACCTTGGTGTAGCGCAGGTCGATCTGGGCGCTCTTGAGCGACGCCTCGGCCTGCAATCGTTTGGCATTGGCGTCATCGTATTCCTGCTTGGAGACGGCCTGCTCGTCGATCAGTTGCTTGTAACGCTCGGCCAGCGAGCGGGTAGCCTGCAGGTTGGCCTGGGCGTTGGCCAGGTTCGCCTCGTAGACGGCCGGGTCGATCTGGTAGAGCTGCTGCCCTTCCTTGACGTCGCTGCCTTCCTTGAACAGGCGCTTGAGAATGATGCCGTTCACCTGTGGGCGGACCTCGGCCACACGGTAGGCGCTGGTGCGCCCCGGCAGTTCCGAGGTCAGGGTGAAGGCTTGCGGTTGTACGGTCACGACGCCGACCTGAGGAGCCTGCGGCGCAGGCGCTGCTTCCTCTTTCTTACAGCCACTGAGCAGGGTTGCCAGGGCCACGGCGGAAACCAGGGCGGTTACGGCTGGCTTGAATTGCATGAGGATCCTCGGGTCGCAGGAGCAGGGGAGCTCAAGAATATAGTGGAAGTGCTTTGTCAGAAAAACGCTATCCGGTGGATAAATAGCTTGCTAAGGAATATACTTACATTCATGGTTGTTTGTAAATAGCGCCGGTGCGTCGTGAGTGACCACCGCCGATCGCCCAAATCCACCCGGGAGCGGCCCTGAAAGAGCCTGCCCCGGCCTGATTCCCGCTCGCCAGATCGAGCGCGCGGGGCCTGATGAGGTTGTACTGCCATGGTCCGTCGAACCAAAGAAGAAGCCCAGGAAACTCGCGCCCAGATCATCGAGGCGGCGGAGAAGGCCTTCTACAAGCGCGGGGTAGCGCGTACCACCCTGGCCGACATCGCTGAGCTCGCCGGCGTCACTCGCGGGGCGATCTACTGGCACTTCAGCAACAAGGCCGAGTTGGTGCAGGCGCTGCTCGACAGCCTGCACGAGACCCATGACCACCTGGCCCGCGCCAGTGAAAGCGAGGATGAACTCGACCCGCTCGGCTGTATGCGCAAGCTGTTGCTGCAAGTGTTCAACGAGTTGGTGCTCGATGCCCGAACCCGGCGTATCAACGAAATCCTGCATCACAAGTGCGAGTTCACCGACGACATGTGTGAGATTCGCCAGCAGCGTCAGGGCGCGGTGCTGGACTGCCATCAAAGCATTGCCCTGGCCTTGGGCAATGCAGTGCGTCGTGGCCAGTTGCCTGCCGAGCTCGAGATCGACCGGGCTGCGGTGGCCATGTTTGCCTATGTGGATGGCCTGATAGGCCGCTGGCTGCTGCTCCCGGAGAGCTTCGACCTGTTGGGCGATGTCGAGAAATGGGTCGACACCGGGCTGGATATGCTGCGCTTGAGCCCTGGCTTGCGCAAATGACACTTTGTTAACGATTGTGAGGAAGTGTTATCCCTTTTCGGTTAACGCAGGATTAATAACGCGGGAGCGAGCTTGCCCGGCGATGACAACCTTCAGGCCGTGATGTCGCCTGGGCGGACGCTATCGCGGGGCCAGCCCCTCCCACGACTTTCAGCGCCCGCGCAACTGTCTGTCCGGCAAGGCCAGCGCGGCCAACAGGCCGATCAGCGAAGCCCCGGCACTGACCAGCAAGAGGTCGCGGAAGGTTTCCAGCAAGCGCGCCTGGGTGTGCGGATCCGCCTCGCCCGCCTTGAGGCTGCCCAGCAGCGGGTTGCCGAGCACTTCGAAGCCGCCCTGGTGCAACCACGCCAGTAACAGGCTGGACATGCACGCCACCCCCATTGCCCCACCCAGCGAGCGGAACAGGTTGGTGGTGCTGGTCGCCACGCCGATGTCCTGGCTGTCCACCGCGCTTTGCGTGCCCACCAGCGAGGTGGGAAATTGCAGGCCGCAGGCAATGCCTGTCAGCAGCATGAACAGCGCGCTCTGTAACCAGGCTTGCGGCGGGGTCAGCGCCATGGCTGCGATGGTCATTGGCATCAATAGCGCGCCTGTGAGGATCTGTGGCTTGAAGCGCCCGGTGCGGCTGGTCATGCGCCCACCTGTAAAGGCGCCGATGGGCAACCCCATTGCCAGTGGCAGCAGGTGCAGCGCCGCGCTGTCGGCGCCGGCGCCGGTGATGCCCTGATAGCGCAGGGGCATCAGCATGGTCAGCGAAATGGACTGGAAACTGGCGAAGAAGATCACGCACCAGCACAGCACCGCGACCCGGTTGCCGAACAGGCCCAGAGGCAGCAATGGTTCGCGGCAGCGCCGCTCGTGGGCTACGAACGCCGCCAGCCCCAGCAGCGCGCAGGCCAGCAACGCCAGGACTTCGGACGACTGCCAGGCATGTCCCTGGCCGACCAGGGTGATGCCCAGCAGCAGGCTGCCCAGGCCGAGGATCATCAGCACCGCGCCGAGGTAGTCGACCTGGGCCTGGCGATGCTTGACCGGCAACCCGTCCAGCGCCCGGTGGATCACCCACAGCGCGGTCAGCCCCAGCGGCAGGTTGATCCAGAACACCCAGCGCCAGGACAGGTACTCGGTCAGCCAGCCGCCCAGCACCGGCCCGGCGACGCTGGCCAGTGCGTACATGCTGCTGAAGTAGCCCTGGTAGCGACCGCGTTCACGAGGTGGCACGAAGTCGCCGATGATTGCCTGGCTAACCGACACCATGCCGCCGGCGCCGATACCCTGAAGCACCCGGGCCAGCACTAGTTGCGGCATGTCCTGAGCCAGGCCGCAGGCCACCGAGGCCAGGGTGAACAGGGCGGTGCCGGTGAGAATCATGCGCCGCCGCCCATACAAGTCACCGAGCTTGCCGTAGATCGGCACGGCGATGGTCATGGCGACCATGTAGCCGGAGATGACCCAGGCGAGCAGGCCGACATCGTTGAACTGCGCGGAAATCGCCGGCAGTGACACGGCGACGATGGTCTGGTCGAGGGCACCGAGGAATATCGCCAGCATCAGGGCGGTGAGGACGCTGCGTAGAACGGTGGGGGGCAGGGCGGCGGTCACGGTGGATACCTTGTGGTCAGAGCTGGCGCGATCGCGAGGCATCGTGGGAGCGGGCCTGCCCCGCGATGGGCTCATTCATGGTAGGGCATTGTACGCTGAGTTACATAGCTACCTATGTACTCCGTGCATCCCCTATGCAAGATCGGCATTGGCGCATTCATCCAGTGCTGCATGGCCGCGTGATATCGTGGCTTGGCCGCAGAGGCTGAAATCCGGGGCCTGCACCAGCTTGGTGCAAGTATTTTTCAGAGGATTTCGCGTTGCTGTATGTCCACACCTTCTATTCCTCTGCCTGCATGTCGAGCATGACCGCCCTGATGGCGACGGTTAGAACAGTCAGGTAGACCCGATACAGGGGTCGGTTGTCAGCCGTTCACAATTTCTCATTACAAGCGGAGTGATCATGCCCAAGGCTTCCCACCACGATCTGCGTTTTGCCTTCCGCGAACTGCTTGCTTCAGGTTCGTGCTATCACACCGCGTCGGTCTTCGACCCGATGTCAGCCCGTATTGCCGCCGACCTTGGTTTTGAGGTCGGCATTCTCGGCGGTTCGGTCGCCTCGCTGCAGGTCCTGGCGGCGCCGGATTTCGCCCTGATCACCCTGAGCGAGTTCGTCGAGCAGGCTACCCGCATCGGCCGTGTCGCCCAGTTGCCGGTGCTTGCCGACGCCGACCACGGCTACGGCAATGCGCTCAACGTGATGCGCACGGTGATCGAACTGGAACGCGCCGGCGTTGCCGCGCTGACCATCGAAGATACCTTGCTGCCGGCCCAGTTCGGTCGCAAGTCCACCGACCTGATCTCGGTGGAGGAGGGCGTGGGCAAGATCCGCGCGGCGCTGGAGGCGCGGGTCGATTCGGCGCTGGCGATCATTGCCCGCACCAATGCCGGCGTGTTGACCACCGAGGAAATCATCGTGCGCACCCAGAGCTACCAGAAGGCCGGCGCCGATGGCATCTGCATGGTGGGGGTCAAGGACTTCGAGCAACTCGAGCAGATCGCCGAGCACCTGAGCGTGCCGTTGATGCTGGTGACCTACGCCAACCCCAACCTGCGCGACGACGAGCGCCTGGCGCGCCTGGGCGTGCGTATCGTGGTCGACGGCCATGCCGCCTACTTCGCCGCGATCAAGGCCACCTACGATTGCCTGCGCCAGCAGCGTGGCCTGCAGCACAAGTCGGACAGCCTCGGCGCCACCGAGCTTTCGCACACCTACACCCAGCCCGAGGACTATATCCGCTGGGCGAAAGAGTACATGAGCGTCGAGGAGTGATCCGACCTACCTGACGGCGCTCAGCGTGGCGCTGTGGGGAACGCAATGCTCATGTACGCAACTGTTGGCCGTGTTGGGCTGGCTGCGCAGCAGCTCCACCCGCCAGCAGGCCGAGCCGTACAGCCCGGCCACCGCGACCAGGGCGAAGACGAGGGCGCAACGCCTGGATTTGATACTCATGGTGCGGACCTCCTGTTGATGCAACAGGTGATACCTACAAGCATAGGCCCAATGCGCGTAACTGCACCGTCTTGACTCAACTCAATCCTTTGTCCCACTCCGGTTCGTCGGCAAACCGCTGCGCGAGAAAGTCGAGCATGCTGCGCAACGTCGCCGGCATGTGCTTGCGCGAGGTGTACACCGCATTCAGGGTCAGTTCCCGTGGCTTGGCTTGCGGCAGCAATCGCACCAGCTCGCCACTGCGCAGCGCGGCGGCCGCCTGGTAGGTGGGCAGCATGGCGATGCCGGCATTGGCCAGGGCGGCTTTCTGCAGGGTCATGGCCTCGTTGGCGCTGATGTTGCCCTGCACCGGCACGGCGACATTCTGCCCGTCCACCTCGAAGTGCCACAGGCTGTGACCGAAGTAGGCGTGGGTCAGGCAGTTGTGCTGGCTCAACGCCTCGACCCGGTCCGGCGTACCGTACTCGCGCAGGTAGGCGGGGCTGGCGCAGATCACCGAGCGGCACACGCTCAGGCGCCGGGCAATGAGGTTGGGGTCGACATCGTTGCTGGTGCGGATCGCCAGGTCGATGCGCTCGTCCACCAGGTTGACGGTGCGGTCGAGCATCTGCAGCTCAACCTTCACCCCGGGGTAGCGTTTGACGTAGGCCGCCAGCGCATCCACCAGCTGGGCCTGGCCGAACGAGGTGCTGACGCTGATGCGCAGCTCGCCACGGGGCGCGTCGTCCGGTTGGCGCACGGCGCTTTGCAGGTCGCCGGCCAGCTCCAGCATCTGCCGACAGCGTGGCAGGGTCTCGAGGCCTGCGGCCGTCAGGCTGAGCTTGCGGGTGGTGCGTTGCATCAGGCGTGCCCCGACCCAGTCCTCCAGCTCCGCCAGGTAGCGGGAAACCACGGGCCTGGAGAGTTCCAGATGGTCCGCGGCGGCCGACTGGCTGCCCAGGTCGACGACGGTGACGAATACGCGCATGGCGTTGAGCCGATCCATGATCTGTCCGATTTCAGAAACAAACTATGTCGAAGCATCGCATTTTTTGTATTGGTTCGGGCAACTAAGCTTGCACCCATCGTCCCACTCACAGGATCTTGCAATGTCTCTCTTCACGCCCCTTCGCGGCCTGCTGCTGGCCTGCCTTACCCTCGGCGGCCAGGCCATGGCTGCCGAACCGCTCAAGCTGGAAGCCTACAACCCCGGTCACGCGGCGATCTTCCCGGTCAGCTCGGTGATCGTCAGCGGTGCCCACGACGCCATCCTGGTCGACGCCCAGTTCGGCAAGGCCCAGGCCGAACAGCTGGTCGAGCGCCTGCGTGCCAGCGGCAAGCAGCTGACCACCATCTACGTCAGCCATGGCGATCCGGACTACTACTTCGGCCTGGACACCATCACCCAGGCGTTCCCCAAGGCCCGCGTGGTCGCCTCGGCCGCCACGGTCGAGCACATCCGCAAGACCATGGACGCCAAGCTGGCCTACTGGGGCCCGCAAATGGGCGCGGACAAGCCGGCACGTCTGGTGGTGCCCCAGGTACTGCAGGGTGATCGCCTGGAACTGGAAGGCCAGGCACTGCAGGTCGTCGGCCTGGACGGTCCGCAGCCGGACCGCAGCTTCGTGTGGATTCCCTCGATCAAGGCAGTGGTCGGTGGCGTGGTGGTTTCCGAAGGTATCCATGTGTGGATGGCCGACACCCAGACCGCGCAATCCCATGCCGACTGGCTGAAGACCCTGGCGAAGATCGAACAGCTCGCACCGCGCACGGTGATCCCGGGGCACTACCTGGGCGACGGCAGCCGTTCGCTGGACGCGGTGCGCTTCACCGCCGGCTACATTCGTGACTTCGATACCGAGGCCGCCAAGGCTGCCAATGCCGCCGCGCTGATCGCGGCGATGAAGCAGCGCTACCCGAACCTGGGTGACGAGAGCTCCCTTGAATTGGGTGCCAAGGTCGCCAAGGGCGAGATGAAGTGGTAACCCTTTTCAACCTGTTGGAGTGTTTCCCATGAGCAAGATCGCAATCATCGGCGCCACCGGGCGCGCCGGCAGCCAGTTGCTGGAAGAGGCCCTGCGTCGGGGTCACAGTGTGGTGGCCATCGCCCGCGATCCGAGTGCGCTGCAAGGCCGTGACGGCGTGACGGTCAAGGCGCTGGATGCCAAGGGCAGTGCCGCCCTGCAGGCGGCCGTGACGGGCTGTGACGCGGTGCTGAGCGCGGCGCATTTCTCGACCATCGAGCCTGAAGCGATCATCGAGCCGGTCAAGCGTGCCGGGGTCAAGCGCCTGCTGGTGGTGGGCGGGGCCGGTAGCCTGCTGCTGCCGTCCGGGCAGCGGGTGATCGACAGCCCGGATTTCCCGCAAGCCTACAAGGCCGAGGCCAATGCCGGTGTGCGCTTCCTCGATACGCTGCGCCAGGAGCCGGCCCTGGACTGGACATTCCTGTCGCCGTCGGCGGAGTTCGTCGAAGGTCAGCGCAGCGGGCACTACATCCTGGGCAAGGATCACCTGCTGATCGGTGCCGATGGCAAAAGCTGGATCACCTTTGCCGACTATGCCATCGCCATGCTCGACGAGCTGGAAAAGCCGGCGCATTCACGGGCACGGTTCACGGTCGGCTACTGAGTCGTCTGCACCGCGGGGCAGGTCGGGTCGCGATTGATGTCATGTGCGGGCACGCGCCTGCAGCCACTCCATCAACTCGACCAACCCCGTGGGCATGCTCTTCGACGGGCTGACCAGGTAATAACCCTTCCCGGTCGTCACCTTCAGCTCGAACGGCATGCACAAACGCCCGGCGCGCAGGTCGTCGGCAATCAGCGAATAGTCGCCGATGGCGATCCCCGTCCCCTGGGAGGCCATGGCCATCGCCATGTCCAACGTCTCGAAGTGCTGCTTCGGCCCCTGGGGTTCGACGCCGGCATTGGCCGCCTGCAACCACAACCGCCAGTCGTGCTCGTCCCGAGAGGGGTGCAGCAGCATCTGCCGCGCCAGGTCCTGCAGCTGCAAGGGGGCGCCAGATAGCGATGGTGCGCAGACCGGTGTCAGTTGTTCATCGAACAGCTTGCGTACCTGCAGTCCATGGTTCGGCACCGCACCATACACGACGGCCGCATCGAAGCCCTCGCGGCGAAAATCCACGCCATGTTGCACCGTGGTGGTCAATTCCACCGGCACGTCCGGGCGCAGTGCCTGCCACTCCAGCAAGCGTGGCAGCAGCCAACGCATCACACAGGTCGGTGCCTTGAGCTGCAAAGTCGTGCTGCGGCCACCGACCTCACGCACGCCTTGCTCAATCATTGCGAAAACCTGCTGCACCCGAGGCAGCCAGTCCTGTCCTTCGCGGGTCAGGGCCAGGCCACGGGCCTGGCGCTGGAACAACGCATAGCCCAGATGTTCCTCGAGCCCGGCGATCTGTCGGCTGACCGCGCCCTGGGTGATATGCAGCTGTTGCGCGGCACGGGTGAAGTTGCAGTGCTGCGCGGTCACCAGGAAGGTGTGCAGGGCGGGGAGGGGCGGCAGGCGTTTCATAGTGGCAAGCCATGATATGAGGTCATGGCTAGTATGTGTTTTTTTGCATTGTGGCGGTAGTCGGCGCTTGGTTCCATGAGCACCAGTCTCAACAAGAATCGGGTACTCGATGATGGCAACCTGTGGTGAAGTGCTGGTCAAACTCCTCGAAGGCTATGGTGTCGATCATGTCTTCGGCATTCCCGGCGTGCATACCGTGGAACTCTACCGCGGCCTGGCTGCCTCATCGATCCGCCACATAACCCCGCGCCACGAGCAGGGCGCCGGGTTCATGGCCGATGGCTACTCGCGGACCCGGGGCAAGCCTGGGGTGTGCTTCATCATCACCGGCCCGGGCATGACCAACATCACCACCGCCATGGGCCAGGCCTACGCCGACTCGATCCCGATGCTGGTGATTTCCAGCGTGCAGTCGCGTAGCCAGCTGGGTGGCGGGCGCGGCAAGTTGCACGAACTGCCCAACCAGGCCGGGCTGGTGGCGGGGGTGGCGGCGTTTTCGCATACCTTGATGAGTGCCGATGACCTGGCCGAGGTGCTGGCTCGCGCTTTCGCAGTGTTCGACGGTGGCCGCCCGCGCCCGGTGCATATCGAGATCCCGCTGGATGTGTTGGTGGAGCCCGCCGATCACCTGCTGCCGGGCCGCCCGGTGCGCACCGCGCGCGCGGGTGCGGCGCCGCAGACCGTGCAGCAGATGGCCATGCGCCTGGCCAAGGCGCGCCGACCGTTGATCCTCGCCGGCGGTGGTGCCCTGGAAGCCGGCGCCGGGCTGGCCAGGCTGGCCGAGCACCTGCAGGCGCCGGTGGCACTGACCATCAATGCCAAGGGGCTGCTGCCGGCCAACCATCCGCTGCAGATCGGCTCGACCCAGACTTTGCCGGCCACCCGTGCGTTGGTTGCCGAGGCCGATGTGGTGCTGGCCATCGGTACCGAGCTGGCCGAGACCGACTACGACGTGACGTTCAAGGGCGGTTTCGAAATCCCTGGCAGCCTGCTGCGGATCGATATCGACCCGGACCAGACAGTGCGCAACTACCTGCCCGATCTGGCCCTGGTGGCCGATGCCGCACAGGCGACCGAGGCCTTGCTGGTGGCCCTGCACATGCAGGCGCAACCCCCGCGTGATGATCACTGGGGCGCTGCTCGGGCCGCCCGGCTGCGCCAGGACAATGCCGCCACCTGGGACCAGCCGACCTTGAGCCAGACCCGTATGCTGAACAGCATCCTGGAAACCCTGCCGGACGCTGTGCTGGTGGGCGATTCGACCCAGCCGGTCTACACCGGCAACCTGACCCTGGACATGACCCGTCCGCGGCGCTGGTTCAATGCCTCGACCGGCTATGGCACGCTGGGCTATGCGTTGCCGGCGGCCATGGGCGCCTGGCTCGGCAGTGCCGAAGCGCGCGCCGCACGTGCGCCCACGGTATGCCTGATCGGTGATGGCGGGTTGCAGTTCACCCTGCCCGAGCTGGCCAGTGCCGTCGAGGCGCAGGTGCCGCTGATCGTGCTGCTGTGGAACAACCAGGGGTACGAGGAAATCAAGAAATACATGGTCAACCGGGCGATCGAGCCGGTCGGTGTGGACATCCACACCCCGGACTTCATCGGCGTGGCGCGAGCGCTGGGGGCCGATGCCGAGTCGGTGGCTGACGTGGCGCAGTTACAGGCGGCGCTGGGCCGAGCGGTGGAGCGCGCGGGGCCGACATTGATCCAGGTGGATCAGGGCCAATGGCAGTTGGCTGTGCAAGGCTGACTGCGCCACGAGGACTGTGCCCTCGATTCGCCGGGTGCGGCGGGTCGTTCAACTGGCGCTGGCGCGCAACCTTGCCACGTCACGGATCGGCGGCGCGCCGTACAGCCGGCTGTATTCGCGGCTGAACTGGGATGGGCTCTCGTAGCCCACCCGGTAGCCGGCCACGGCAGCCTCCAACCCCTCGTTGAACATCAGGCGTCTGGCCTCCTGCAGGCGCAGTTGCTTCTGGTACTGCAAGGGGCTCATCGACGTCACCGACTTGAAGCGGTGATGCAAGGTGGAGACGCTGAGGTTCACTTCCCGGGCGAGGTCTTCGATACGCAATGGCTGGTGGTAATGGTTGTTGAGCCAGGTAATCGCCTGGCAGACCCGATGGGTCTGGCTGTTGGCCAGGGCGATTTCGTACAGCCGGTAACCCTGGGGGCCGCGCAACAGGCGGTAGAAGATTTCCCGGCGGATCATCGGCGCGAGGATGGCAATGTCGCGTGGCGAGTCCAGCAGTTTGATCAGGCGGATCAACGCATCCAGAAGCTGCGGATCGCTTTTCTCCACGTACAGGCCCAGGCCTGATGGCCGGTTGGGCACCACCATCGGGCTGCTTTCGGCGATCAGCTGGCTCAGTTGCGCCGGGTCGATGTCCAGACGCAAGCCCAACGCGGGATGCTCGGGGCTGGCCTTGAGAAGGGCGCCGCTGATCGGCAAGGTGACCGACACCACCATGTAGTGCAGCGGATCATAGGCGTAATGTTCGTCGCCGAGGATCAGGGTCTTGCTGCCTTGGGCAAGAATGCACAACGCCGGCTGGGCCAGCGCGGGCATGCCGCGGATTTCCTCTTGGTAGCATGTGAGGTAAAGGTCTTCGATGGCCGACGCCGGGCCATGGGGCTGGCCGGCGTGGCGCTGGATCAGCGCGGCCAGTTCCTGGCGCTGCAGCTCAAGGGTCGAGTCGGGTGGCGGGAGCGTGGTCATGACGTGGTTCCTCTACTGACCGGGCCAGCATAGGTATGGGCAATGTCGGGCGCTAGTCGAATGCTGTCGTTCGATTGCCTGATCCTGTCGCGCGGCAGGATCAGGCAATCGCTCGGCAGTAATGGCCTAACGTCGCGCGAGGGTGGGGCCCTAATCTTGGCAGCCTGTTTTCCCGTCCGTAGCGCTTCAAGGAGATCGTTCATGACCCAGCCTCAACCGGTCACTCACCTGGCTTTCATCCGCGCCAGCAACGGTCGTTCGGCGGAACTCGGCATGCGCCTGCGCGACCTGCTGGAGCCGTCGCTGCGGGCGCCCGGCTGCCTGAGCTTCAGTGTGCAGCGTTCGCAGGTCGATGCCGATCTGTGGCTGCTCAGCGGCAGCTGGAGCGACCAGCAGGCGATGAGCGGCTATTTCGCCTCGCCCACCCTGGAGGTGTTTGGCGAGCTGGTCCAGGCGCAGGTGGTCAGCAGCCTGGACCTGCATACCTTCGCCTGATGTGTAGAATGCCGCCCCTATATCATTCAGGCGGAGTGCAGCATGGCACGTAGAGAATTCCCCCACTTCGAAGCGGTCTCGGCGATGGTCCCGGTGCAAGGCGGCGGCTACCACGCGGCGATCGCCGTGAAGGCCCTGGGCATGGGCGGTGCGCCGCGCTTTCACAAAGTGCTCGACGGGCAGGTGTTCCAGTCGGCGATCGCGGCCGACGCGGCCGCTTGTGCTGAACTCGAACGCCTGCAGGGCGTGGGCGAGGAAGGCGAACTGGTCTTCTGATCAGACCTGTGGACGGGCCATCTTGAACAGCTCGCCCAGCGCAAAGTAGTCGGCCGGGCCACCGCCACGCAGGATCGGCTCGGCGGCGGCGGTGTCGTAGATGCCGTCCTTGAGCAGGTGCTCGGCAATGTGCACCGCCACTACCTCTCCCAGGATCAGCCAGCTGGGCACAAGTTCCTGGTCGGCGCGTTTGAGCTGGACGATCTGGCTGACCTTGCATTCGAAGCTCACCGGGCTCTCGCCCACGCGCGGCACCTTGACCACGTTGGACATGGCCGGGGTCAGGCCACTGAGCGCGAACTCGTCGATATCTGCCGCCACCGCGGCACAGCTCTGGTTCATCTGCTCGGCCAGCGGCCGGGTAGCCAGGTTCCAGACGAACTCGCCGGTCTGCTCGATGTTGTTCAGGCTGTCTTTGCGCCCGACGCTGCAGAAACCGATGATCGGCGGGATGTAGTTGAAGGCGTTGAAGAAGCTGTAGGGCGCCAGGTTCAGGCGGCCTTCGCGATCGTGGCTGGAGATCCAGCCGATGGGCCGTGGGCCGACGATGGCGTTGAACGGGTCGTGGGGTAGGCCGTGGCCTTTGGCGGGTTCGTAGTAGTACATCTGCGCAAGGCCGTGAGGCCCTTCCTGGTGGGGGACGAGGCGCCTAGTGTGCCAAGGCTTTGCCTGGCTGAAAATGATCAAGCCCGGCCGAAGCCGGGCTGGTTGCTCGCATCAGTGATCAGCTGATGCGGTGGCCGTTGGTGCGGTCGAATCCGTCTTCGGCAAAGCGTTGGCCGTTGGTGCGGTCGAAACCGTCTTCGGCGAAGCGCTGGCCGTTGGTGCGGTCGAAGCCGTCTTCGGCAAAGCGCTGGCCGTTGGTGCGGTCGAAGCCGTCTTCGGCGAAGCGCTGGCCACCCGTGCGATCAGAACCATCTTCTGCGTAGCTGGCCGACTGGCTCTGGGCGGCGGCGAAAGTGTGGGCGCTGGTACGGTCGAAACCGTCTTCGGCGAAAGCGCCAGTGGTCAGAACCGAGAGGGTCAGGGCGAGGATCAGTTTGTTTTTCATGGTCGTTGCTCCGGTGGATCAGTGGGTTATTTGCTTCTATGGGTTCAATGCTACGCCGATTAAGTTGATTAAAAAGCGCAAAAAACAACGTAAAATAATCAATTAAATCGATTGTTGTGGGCGCGCTTGTCCCGCGTCAAAAGCAGTACCTGGCCTTGTCAGGCCATGCGAGTGGTGCGGCTTTTTCAGTTGGCCAAGCATGAATGGTGGGAATTAATGCCGAATTAACAGCTCACGAGTGTTTGCCGTACGCGACCAACGCTTTTTTCATGCAACACCAACCGTTTTTTCAGACAGCGCTCTTCACCATCGCCGCACTTAAACCTGGAGCGGCACAACGATGAACAAACTCCCGCAAATCACCCTGGCCTTCTGGGTCATGAAGATCTGCGCAACCACACTCGGCGAGACGGCGGGCGACCTGCTGTCGATGACCCTGAACATCGGTTATGCGATGAGCTCGCTGCTGCTGATCAGCGTGTTCCTGCTGACCCTGGTCACCCAGCTCTACTCGCGCCGCTACAACCCGATGCTCTATTGGCTGGTGATCCTTTCCACCAGCACTGCCGGCACCACCATGTCCGACTTCATGGACCGCACCCTGGGGCTGGGCTATGCGACAGGTTCGGCGCTGCTGATCGGCATCCTGCTGCTGACCTTCGCGGTGTGGCGCCTGAGCGGCAACCCATTGGATGTCACCCGTATCAAGAACCGCAGCGGCGAGCTGTTCTACTGGGTGGCGATCCTGTTCTCCAACACCCTCGGCACTGCGCTGGGCGATTACCTGGCCGACGATTCGGGCCTGGGCTTCGCCGGCGGTGCGCTGTTGATCGGCTCGGCAATCGCCGTGGTGGCGGCTGCCCGTTACTGGACGAAAATCTCCGGCGTGGTGCTGTTCTGGATCGCCTTCGTGCTCACTCGCCCATTCGGTGCGACCCTAGGCGATGTGCTGACCAAGACCCACGAGAAAGGCGGGCTGGACTTCGGTACCGTGGGTTCGTCGATGGTACTGGGCGGGGTGCTGCTGGTGCTGGTGCTGGCGGCCACGTACTACCAGCGTCGTGAGCCGCAACGAGCGATGGAGATGCCCTGAGTGACACCTATTCGGCTCATTCAGTGAACCGAATAAACCCGCTATTCAGGACGAGACACACCCAACAAAAAGGGGCGCTCCACCAGCCGGAGCGCCCCTTGTTCATTGCAGTGCAGCTGATCAGTCAGTGGTGATCCGCGAATGCTGCTTGGTGTCCTTCATGGTCGCGTACACCAGCAGCGAGCAGGCGATGCAGCCGGTGACGTACCAGTAGAAGCCGGTTTCCATGCCGTTGCTCTTGAACCACAGGGCCACGTATTCGGCGGTGCCGCCGAAGATCGACACGGTCAGCGCGTACGGCAGGCCGACGCCCAGGGCGCGGATTTCGGTGGGGAACAGCTCGGCCTTGACCACGGCGTTGATCGAGGTGTAGCCGCTGACGATGATCAGCGCGGCCATGATCAGGAAGAACGCGCCCCACCAAGTCTGCACGGTGTGCAGGGTGCTGAGGATCGGCACGGTGAACAGGGTGCCGAGCACGCCGAACGCGATCAGGATCGGGCGACGGCCGATCTTGTCGGACAGCCCGCCGATGATCGGCTGCAGGCACATGAAAAGGAACAGCGTGGCCGCCGAGATGGTGGTCGAGTCGCTGATGCTCATGCCCACGGTGTTGACCAGGTACTTCTGCATGTAGGTGGTGTAGGTGTAGAAGGCCAGGGTGCCGCCCATGGTCAGGCCGACCACGGTCATCAGCTCTTTGGGGTGGCGCATCAGGGTGCGCATCAGGCTCTCTTTGGACTTCTCTTTCTTGGTGAAGGAGGCGGTCTCTTCCATGCCGCGGCGCAGGTACAGGGCAACCACCGCGCACAGCGCGCCGATCACGAAGGGTACACGCCAGCCCCAGGCATACAACTGCTCGGTGGTGAGCGTCTGCTGCAGGATGATCAGCACCGCCAAGGCGATGAGCTGGCCGGAGATCAGGGTCACATACTGGAAGCTGGAGAAGAAGCCGCGGCGTTCCTTGCTGGCCATCTCACTCAGGTAGGTGGCCGAGGTGCCGTATTCACCCCCTACCGAGAGGCCCTGCATCAGGCGGGCGATGACCAGCAGGACCGGTGCTGCGACGCCGATGGTCTCGTAACCCGGCGTCAGCGCGATGACCAGCGAGCCTGCGCACATCAGCAGTACCGAAGCCATCAGCGCCGCCTTGCGGCCCTTGCGGTCGGCGTACAGGCCCATCAGCCAGCCACCGATCGGGCGCATGAGGAAGCCCACGGCAAAGATTGCGGCGGTATTGAGCAGTTGGGCGGTGGTGTCGCCGGCGGGGAAGAAAGCCTTGGCGAAGTACAGCGAGAATGCGGCGTAGACGTACCAGTCGTACCATTCGACCATGTTGCCGATGGAACCACTGAAGATCGATTTGAGGCGGCTGGCGGTGGACTTTTCCGCGGCGGGCGCAACGGCCGCCCCGGTGGGCAGAGTGCTGGCGTTATCCATCAGGGATACCTTCTCGTTGTTTTTGTGGAGCGCGCTCGGGGCGCAGCTTGAGAAGGGTTTTGCAGGAGGTGTGCCAAATGGGTGCTTGGTGGTCCATTTGAGGGCGTCTTGTGCCCTGTCGCTGGCAAGCCAGCTCCCAGCGTATCTGGCTTGCATGGTGCTTTGTGGGAGCTGGCTTGCCAGCGATGGGCTGCCAGGCAGCCCCGGCGATTCAGCATGCAGTGAGCGAACTTCCGCTCATTTGCCTGAATCGGTAAGCGGAAATCCGCCTACTCGTTGCCGAGAAAGTCCTCACGTACCAGGCCATGCCGCTGCATCTTCTCGTTCAGCGTACGCCGTGGCAGTTGCAGCGCCTCCATCACCCCCTTGATCTCGCCCTTGTGCTGGCGCAGCGCCGCACGCAGGCATTGGGCTTCGAACGCCTCCATCTGTTCGCCCAGCGACTGTCCGCCTGGCAGGCTCTCAAGGTTCGGCGAGTCCAGCCCCAAGGCATGACGTTCGGCGGCATTGGCCAGCTCACGCACATTGCCCGGCCAGTCGTGGGCCAGCAACTGCGCCAATCGTCCCCCGCTGACCGCGGGGCAATGGCGGCCCAGGCGTTCGGCGGCAGTGCGAGCGAAGTGTTCGAACAACAGCGGGATGTCTTCACGGCGCTCGCGCAGCGGTGCCAGGCGCAGCTCGGCAACGTTGAGGCGGTACGCCAGGTCCTCGCGAAAGCGCCCTGCACGGGCCTCTTCGAGCAGGTCCGGTTTGGTCGCGGCGATGATGCGCAGGTCGACGGCGATGCTCTGGTTGGCCCCCAGGCGCTCGAGCTTTTGCTCCTGGATCACCCGCAGCAGCTTGGCTTGCTGGGCCAGGGGCATGCTCTCGATCTCGTCGAGGAACACCGTACCGCCATTGGCGTACTCCAGCTTGCCGATGCGCTTGCCCTGGGCGCCAGTGAACGCGCCGCTCTCATGGCCGAACAGTTCGGCTTCGAACAATGTTTCGGGAATGGCCGCGCAATTGAGCGCGACGAAGGGTTTGTCGGCGCGCGGGCCGAAGTCGTGCAGGCAGCGCGCCACGCGCTCCTTGCCACTGCCGGTTTCACCCCGGATGAGCACGTTGACCGGCAGGCTGGCCAGCTCGAGTACCTGGCGACGCAGCTGCTGCAGCCCCTGGGACATGCCCAGCAAGGTGTTCTCCAGCTGTGCCTTGAGGTCGGCCTGCTCATGCAGGCGGCGGTTTTCCAGGACCAGCTGGCGTTTTTCCAGGGCGCGGCGCAGGCTGCCCATCAGGTGCTGCGGGGTGAAGGGTTTTTCCAGGAAGTCGTAGGCACCGTTGCGCATCGCCTCCACCGCCATGGGGACATCGCCATGGCCGGTGAGCAGGATCACCGGCATGTCCGGGTCGGCCTGCTGTAACCGGTCGAGCAACTGCAGGCCGGACATGCCGGGCATGCGCACGTCACTGATGACCACGCCGGGAAAGTGCGCCGGAAGTTGCGCCAGGCACTCCTCGGCACGCTCGAACAGTTGCACGTTGAAGCCCGACAGACTCAGCCATTGTTCCACCGCCGCGCGGATGCTGGCTTCGTCATCGACGACGATCACTGAATTCAACATACCGTCTCCAGGTCGCGGGGCAGGGTGAGGCTGAAGCGCGCGCCCCCCGCCAGGTTCTCGACCTGCAGGTGGCCGCCGGCATCGACGACGATACCGTAGGAGATGGCCAGGCCAAGGCCCAGCCCCTCGCCGACCGGCTTGGTGGTGAAGAATGGGTCGAAGACGCGGCAAAGGTCGGTGGCGAGAATGCCACCACCTGAGTCGAGCACGCTCAAGCGCCACTGTCCATCGTCCGCCTCGATACGGATCTCCAGACGTTTGTAGCGCTTGTCGGCCATGGCGTCGAGGGCGTTGCGCAAAAGGTTGATCAGCACTTGCTCCAGGCGGATCGCGTCGCCACGGACCCAGGCTGGACGCGCCAGGTACAGCGCCACTTCGACGCCTTCAGCGCGGATGCGGGTGTCCAGCAGGTGCAAGGCCTGGTCTACCACAGAGGCCAGGTCCAGGCGTTCGCGCAGACCTCCGGGGCTGTTGCGGGCGAAGGTCTTCAGGTGGCCGGTGAGCGCGGCCATGCGGGTCAGCATCTGCTCGAGCGGCTCCAGGGCCTGGCGGGCTTCGTCATGGCGGCCATGGTCGAGCAGCAGGCGCAGGGTTTCCAGTTGCATGCGTTGTGTGGTCAGGGGCTGGTTGATCTCATGAGCCAGCGCGGCCGACATCTGCCCCAGCGCCGCCAGCTTGGCCGATTGCACCAGGCCTTCCTGGGCAGTGTGCAGCTCACGGGTACGTTCTTCGACCTGGCGTTTGAGCTCTTCGCGGCTGCGTTGGCGCAAGCGGGCCAGACGCAACCTCTGGCTGACGAACAGCGCGGCGAACACCAGGCTCAGCCAGACCGCGGCGGCAGCTAGGGCCGCGTTGCGCCCATCCTCGGCAACCTGCGGTTTGCGCAGCAGGTGCAGGGTCCAGCCTTCGGCCTCCAGGGGCAGACGCTCCCACAGGTATTCGGCGGTGCCATCCGGGCCTTGCACGCGAGTCAGGTGGCTGGTGTCGGTGAAGCGGGTCAACGCCTGGTGCTGCAGGGGCACCAGCGGCTGCTTGTCGTACTGGCGGGTCTCGGCCAGCTCGGCGCGGTCTGCGCCGGATAGCGGTTGCAGCTCGCGGTAACGCCAGCCGTCCTGGTTGGCGATGAACGTGATGCCGCGGGCATCGCTGACCAGCAGGATGTCGCTGCCCTGGCGCCATTCACGTTCGAGCTCGGGGAACTCCAGCTTGACCACCATGGCGCCGAGGAAGCGGCCTTGTTCATCGTCCACCGCGCTCGCCAGGAAGTAGCCCGGCACGCCGCTGGTCACGCCGACGGCATAGAAACGCCCACTGCCCTGGCTGCGAGTTTGTTTGAAGTAGGGGCGAAAGCCGTAGTTGGAACCTACATAGGTGGTCGGCAGGCGCCAGTTGCTGGCGGCGATGGCCAGGCCTGTGCGGTCCAGCAGCTCCAGGGTGGAGGAGTTGGCGGCGCCATTGATGCGTTCGAGCTTGCGGTTCAGGGCATCCTGCACCTGTTTGGTAACCGGGCCGCGGAGGGCGGCGATCAGCTCCGGGTCCAGCGCCAGTACCGCAGGCAATGCACGGTAACGCTCGATCAGGGTATGCAGGGCGTTGGCGTACAGGCCCAGTTGCTGGCTCGCTCTACGGGCGTCGGTTTCCATTGCCTGGCGCTTGGCCTGGTGCATGGCCCAGCCTGCACTGAGGCTGGTGCCGACCAGGATCAGCAGGATGATCAAACCCAGGCGCAGGGTGCGGAAGGATGAGGGCATGGAGCGGATCCGGGATTGCGGTTGTCTGTGTCGGCCTCATCGCTGGGCAAGCCCGCCCCCGCATTGTCACCTGCAGGATCGGTTCGCCCCGCGACGGGGCCTGTTCTGGCTTACAGCAGTTCGAAGCTCTGCTGCTGCACCGCCTCTGAATTCAGGCCAACCTGCACATTGAACTGGCCAGGCTCTGCGACACGCTGCAGCTGGCCATTGTAGAACTTCAGGTCTTCCTCGTTGATGTCGAAGGTCAAGGTTCGCGACTCGCCGGCTTTGAGCATCAGCTTCTGGAAGTTCTTCAGCTCCTTGACCGGGCGACTCATCGACGCGCTCTGGTCCTGGATATACAGCTGCACCACAGTCTCGCCGTCACGCTTGCCGGTGTTCTTCACGACGACCTTGGCCTTGAGGGTCGCGCCACGTTTCAGCTCGGTTTGCGACAAGGTCAGGTCCGACAACTCGTAGCTGGTGTAGCTCAGGCCATAGCCGAATGGATACAGCGGACCGTTGGGCTCCTCGAAGTATTGCGAGGTGTAATTGCCGGGTTTGCCTGGGGTGAACGGCCGGCCGATGCGCATGTGGTTGTAGTACATCGGGATCTGCCCGACCGAACGCGGGAAGGTGATGGCCAGGCGTCCGGAGGGATTGTAGTCGCCGAACAGCACATCGGCGATGGCGTTGCCGCCCTCTGTGCCGCTGAACCAGGTCTCGAGGATGGCGTCAGCCTGCTCGCGCTCCCAGGCGATCGACAGCGGGCGGCCATTCATCAACACCAGCACCAGGGGTTTGCCGGTTGCTTTCAGCGCTTTGATCAAATCCCGTTGGACCGCCGGGATTTCCAGGGTGGTGCGGCTCGAGGACTCGTGGGACATGCCACGGGACTCGCCGACCACAGCCACGACCACGTCCGACTGCCTGGCGGCCTTGACCGCTTCGTCGATCAGCACCGCGGCCGGGCGCGGGTCGTCGACGATTTCCGGAGCGTCGAAGTTGAGGAAGTTCAGGTAGTCGAACATCGCCTTGTCGCCAGTGACGTTCGAGCCCTTGGCGTACACCAGCTTGGCCTTGCCTTCCACGGCGCGGCGCAGGCCTTCGCGCACGGTGACCGAGTGCTGCGGTTTGCCGTCGGCGGCCCAGCTGCCCATCATGTCGATCGGCGCATCGGCCAGTGGGCCGACCACGGCGATGGTGCCGGCCTTTTTCAGCGGCAGGGTCTGCTCGCGGTTTTCCAGCAGCACCAGGCCACGGCGTGCGACATCGCGTGCGGCTTCCCGGTGCAGGCGGTCCTCGGCGTAGTAGTCCTTCAGGTCGGTTTCAGGCTTGGGAATGCGCACGTAGGGGTCCTTGAACAGCCCCATGTCGTACTTGGCGCCCAGCACTTCACGCACCGCCTGGTCCAGTTCGGCCTGGCTGACCTCGCCTGACTTCAATAACCCGGGCAGTTCTTCGCCGTAGAGGGTGTCGTTCATGCTCATGTCGATGCCGGCCTTGATCGCCAGCTTGGCGGCTTCACGGCCGTCACGGGCCACGCCATGGCGGATCAGTTCCTGGATGGCGCCGTGGTCGCTGATGGTCACGCCCTTGAAGCCCCACTCCTTGCGCAGCAGATCATTCATCAGCCAGGTGTTGGAGGTGGCCGGCACACCGTTGATCGAGTTCAGCGCCACCATCACCCCGCCGGCACCGGCATCGAGCGCGGCGCGGTAGGGCGGCAGGTAGTCGTTGTACATCTTCGGCAAGCTCATATCGACCGTGTTGTAGTCGCGGCCCCCTTCCACGGCACCGTACAGGGCAAAGTGCTTGACGATGGCCATGATGCTGTCGGCGTTGGCGGGGCTCGAACCCTGGAACGATTTGACCATCACCTGGCCGATCTTCGAGGTCAGGTAGGTGTCCTCGCCAAAGCCTTCGCTGGTGCGCCCCCACCGCGGGTCACGGGCAATGTCGACCATCGGTGCGAAGGTCATGTCCAGCGAGTCGGCGGCTGCCTCGATGGCCGAGGTGCGGCCGACCTTGGCGATGGCGTCCATGTCCCAGGACGAGGCCAGGCCCAGGCCGATCGGGAAAATGGTGCGCTCGCCATGGATAGTGTCGTAGGCGAAGAACATCGGGATCTTCAGGCGGCTGCGCATGGCCGCGTCTTGCATCGGACGGTTCTCGGGGGCAGTGCGCGAGTTGAAGGTGCCGCCGATGCGTCCGGCGGCAATTTCCTCGCGGATCTTCGCGTGGGGCATTTCCGGGCCGATGCTGATCAGGCGCAGCTGGCCGATCTTCTCGGCCTCGGTCATCTGGCTGACCAGATGGTCCACGAACGCCTGCTTGTCCTGCAGGGGCGGGGCGGTAGGGGCGGCAAGGGCCGCCTGACTGGCAAGGCCCATGGCCAGGCCCAGCAAAGACAGTTTCATCATCAATTCCGTTGTCGAGTGATAGCGGTGGGCCGAGACGTTTCGTACGCCTGTTGTTGTCGTGTCCGCTGGCCGTTCTGTGGATCATTCATCCATGATCCGACGCAGTCGCGGATTATGCCTTATATGGGGCACTTGTTGAGATACACTCCCGCCCACCCGATTGCCGGGATAACAATGATAAGAACGCTCGAGAGACGATGGCATGACCGAATACGAACAGCGCCAGATCGCCGAAGCGATCGCCCGCGCCGAGCGGCGCACCGATGCCGAGCTGGTCACGGTGCTGGCCCGCCGAGCCGATGACTTCCCTTATCTGCCATTGCTCTGGGCCGCCTTGCTGGCCTTGCTGGTACCCGGTGTGTTGCACCTGTGGCTGGGCGGCATTGGCGTCAATGGCTTGTTGCTGGCGCAGATGCTGACCTTCATCAGCTTGTGCCTGGTGTTGCGCCATCCGCGCCTGGCTACCTGGGTGGTGCCGTCGATGCTGCGCCGCCGGCGCGCCTCGGGCCTGGCCCGGCAGCAGTTTCTCGAGCTCAACCTGCAGCGTACTGCCGGCGCCACGGGGGTGTTGATCTTCGTCAGCGAAGCCGAGCGGCATGTCGAGATCCTGGTCGACGAGGGCATCGCCCGGTACCTGCCCGAGCAGGCACGCGAGGCGATCGTCGCCCGTTTCACCGATCAGGTGAGCCAGGGCCAGACCTTGCAGGGCTTCGTCGAATGCATCGAGGCCTGCGGCGAGTTGCTCAGCGAGCATGTCCCTGCGACCCATGCGCGCAACGAACTGCCCAACCGCCTGGTGATTCTCGACTGACTGTTGGCCAGTTGTCCGTGTTTCACCAGGGGGCCCATCGACGTAGAATGCCCGGCATTGCGCATCGCGCCCCCGCATTTCGAGGCACCCGTTCCCATGTCTTCCCCTTCCTCCGCCCCTGGCGCGCCGGACGCGCGCGCCCAGTTCCTGAGCCTGCTCGCCGATGCCCTGGGCGACGGCAGCCTGAGCAAGCTGGTGCTGGCCCGCCATGTCGGCACCGACCAGACCCTGCAGCGGATCATCGCCAAGCCGGTGCAGATCAAGGGCCAGGTCTGCCTGTCGTTGGTCTACCGCCACCAGACTCGCGACATCACCCGCAACCTGGGGTTGGACGAGGCGCAGGCGCTGGTGGCCGCACTGCTACCCGAGAGCTTTCGCAACGCGCACCTGTTCACCGCTGCCGGCGAGGTGCAACTGGAGTTCAGCAAGAAGGGCAAGCCGATGCTGCGCCGGCACCTGACCCAGCAGGCGCCCCGCGAGGCGGGCGCGGCTGGCCATGATCGGCAGAAGAGGCGTTATCTGGAGCTGTCGCGGCCGTTCCTGCGCGACCTGGGGGTAACCGACGCGCAGGGCGCGCTGATCCCGTCCATGTCGCGCAAATGGAAGCAGATCAACAAGTTCATCGAGGTCTTCGACCATGCCTTGAGCGACGCGCCCGTGGACGCCCAGCAGAGCCTGAAGGTCGCCGACTTCGGTTCGGGCAAGGGCTACCTGACCTTTGCCATGCACGACTACCTGCGCAACACCCTAGCCCGTGAGGCGCAGGTCACTGGTGTCGAGCTACGCCCGGACATGGTCGAGTTGTGCAATGCCGCCGCCGCGCGCCTGGAGCACCCGGGCCTGATGTTCGAATGCGGCGATGTGCGCAGCGTGGTGCCTGAGGCCATCGATGTGATGATCGCCTTGCATGCCTGTGATATCGCCACCGACTATGCCATCCACACCGGCATTCGCTGCAACGCCGCGATCATCATGTGCTCGCCGTGCTGCCACAAGCAGATCCGTCCGCAGTTGCACAGCCCGGGCTTGTTGCAACCGATGCTGCAGTACGGGCTGCACCTGGGCCAACAGGCCGAGATGCTCACCGACAGCCTGCGCGCCCTTTACCTGGAAGCTTGCGGCTACGAGACCAAGGTATTCGAGTTCATCTCGCTCGAGCACACCAACAAGAACAAGATGATCCTTGCGGTCAAGCGCCGCCAGCCCCAGGACAATGCGGGTTTGCTGGAGAAAATCGCCGAGCTCAAGGCGTTCTATGGGGTGCGCGAGCATTGCCTGGAGACCCTGCTGCAGGCGGATGGCCTGATCGCTGGGTGATCGATCTCATCTGAACCTACAGCATTTTCCCAATCTCGGTTAGGTGGTTTCCGAAACGACCTTTCTGAGTCTTTTGCATCCCACTCGGCACCTAGTCTGGCTTGTGATGACGCCCATCAGCGTTGCATGGTTGTCACTTGACAACCTTTTTTTCATGTCCATACTGGAGCTCGAACGATGGTCCGTCCCCTCCATCCAAACAAGGAAGTCGAGCAGTCCCTGAAGCACGCCGAAGCGCGGGGCTGGAAAGTCACGGTGCGAGGAGGCCATTGCTGGGGGCGGGTCTATTGCCCTAACAACGACCGCGAATGCCGCTGCGGCGAGTTCTGCATCACCAGCGTGTGGAGCACGCCCAGAAACCCGGGCACCTTCGCCCGCCAGTTACGCCGGATCGTGGACAACTGTACGTCGACAAGCGTGATAGCCAATCAGTCAGTGGAGCGAAAGTGATGGAGTACGAGTTCACCCTCAAATACCAATTGACCGAGGACATGGACGTCGATGCGCTGATCGAGCGCCTGGGGGAGGCCGGTTGCGATGATGCAGTGGTCGGTAGCGGCCAACCGGGCCGTCTGGCCCTTGCCTTCGCCCGCGAGGGCGGCACGGCGCGGGAGGCACTGCACAGCGCTTTGGCGGATGTGCGGAAAGTGTTGCCGGATGCCCGGCTGATCGAGGTCAGCCCCGACCTGGTCGGCCTGACCGATGTGGCGGAGCTGGTGGGGGTTTCCCGGCAGAACATGCGCAAGCTCATGCTCACCCATCACCGTAGCTTTCCGGCCCCGGTGCATGACGGCACGCTCTCGCTTTGGCACCTCGCCGACATCCTGTCGTGGATGCAGGTGCGCGGCACGCATGCCGTCGCCCAGGCAGTCCATGAGCTGGCCATCGTGGCGATGCAGGTGAATGTCGCCAGGGCCCAGGAGCGGGTGGCGAACGGCAGGTGATGCACTCCGTTGCATCATTGCCTGCCAGCAGGCTCAGAAGAACCGGGTCACGCTGATCTTGGCATTGCGTCCCTGGGTATAGGCGTTTTCACCTGACAGCTCCGGCCGGATGGCCTTGTTGAACAGGTTGTCCACGGTCAGGTTGACCTCGGTGCCCTTGAGGTAGGGTTGCTGCGGTTTCCAGTTGGCGAACAGGCCGTGGATCTGGTACTTCTCGTTGCCGAAGTTGTCGTAGTAACGGTCACCGAGCGCACTCGCGGGGCCCTCGAAGTACTTGTCGCTGGGCAGGTGGTGGGTGGCGCCGACGAACTGCGCGGTCCAGCCGACACGGGCATCCCAGGCCGGGATCTTCACGCCAAGGGTGGTGATCCATTTCGGTGCCGGTACATCCTTGGCCCAGACATCCGGCCCCCAGGGGTTGGTGTACGCGCCCTCGTGGCGACCTTCCATCCACGCGTACGATACCGCACCGAACCAATAGGTGGCGTCGTAGAAGGTCTCGATTTCGAAACCCTTGTAGGTCACGTCGCCGATATTGCGGTAGTTGCCCATCAGCCCGTCGCCGCAGGTGTTGGCAATGGTGCCGCCGCTGACCAGTTGCTCTTGGCAGCCGATGCCGGTGGCCTTGAAGATCTCGTCAGTGACCTTGTTGTGGAATGCCATGGTGCGAATCTGCGCGCTGTCGCCTTGGCTGAACACATTGGTGAAGGTACTGATGCTGCCGACCCGTACACCGGTGATGCGCTCGGGGTCGAGGTTGCGACTGGTGGCGGTGCGGCTGCCGACACCCTGCACTTCATACTGTTCATCCAGCACCGGGGCGCGCCAGGTCTTGCTGTAGTCGGCGAACAGCGCGGTCTGTTCGGTCATCTTCCAGAACAGCGACAGACGTGGCGACCAGCCGCTGTAGGTCTTGTCACTGTAGTCGTGGCCAGCCACCGGGTTGTTGTAGTAAGGCGCCTGGTTGGGCTTGCCCTCATTGGTCACATGGTCGTAGCGCAACGATGGGGTGATGGTCAGGTCGCCCAGGGTGATGGCGTCCTGCAGGTAGTAGCCCTGGCTGTCGACCTGGCCGCTGGGCATGAAGTACGGCTGGTAGTGACCATGGTTGTACTTGGGTACTTCGTAGGTCTTGCCGGGCATCCACATCTGCGTGTCACGGTCATGGCGACGCAGCTGCACGCCTGCGGTAAGCGCATGCTCCAGGGGACCGGTGAGGAAGGTGCTGGTGTTCTTCACATCGAGCATGCGGTCCTTGTACTCGGTGTCCATCTTGCGTCCACCAGTGGCGGGCTGGAAGAACGCCGTGGCGTCGCGCTCGTCGGTCTGCTTGGTGTCCGATTCGGAGTACTTCACCTGCAGGTCTACCCACGGGTTCTCGATCGGTTGGTACTTGTAGGTGGCCGACCAGGTGGTGTCGATGGTGCGGCGGTTGGCGAGGAAGCGCTTGAGGGCGGCTTCGTAGCTGTACTTCTTGATATCCGCCGCAGTGGGGGGCGTGCTGAAGGCGGTCGATGAGAAGGTGGTCCAGCGCTGGCTTTCTGATTGTGCCCAGGACAACCCCAGGCTGTGCTCGTCGGTGAAATGGATATTGGTCTTGAGCAGGGCGCCGTCCAAGTCCAGGGCGCTGTAGGGGATGCGCTGGGGGTTGATCGGCCATTTGCCGGTGGGGTCGGGCAGGCTGTCGGCCATTTTCAAATTGCCGCCGTCACGCTTGGTGTAATACACAAGTCCGTCGATGCGACCGTCGTCGGTACGGCCGAACAATGCCGAGCTATAGATCTGCTGGTGGTCGTTGCTGCCATAGCCGTATTTGAGCATCGCACCGCTGTTGCGACCTTCCTGAAGCAGGTCGCCGGCGTCCTTGGTTTCCATGTTGACGCTGCCGCCGAAACCGCCATTGCCGGTCTTGACCGAGTGCGGCCCTTTTTCGACCTCGATGTGCTTGATCAGCTCGGGCTCGATGAAGATGGTGCCTTGCTGATAGCGCTCGAAGCCGCTCTTGGGCGCACCGTCGAGGGTCATCGGCACGTCCTCGGCGTCGCCGAAGCCCCAGATGTTGATGGTCTGGCCGCCGGGCTTGGACGAGCCCCCCATATTCACCCCCGGCAGGGTCGCCAGCACGCTGGGAATGTTGCTGGGCTGGTAGCGGTCGATCTGCTCTTGGTCGAGGGTCGAGCGCCCGACGTTGCCAGCGTCGACCTGCTGGCCATCACCAACAATGCTCACGGCACCGAGTTGCAGGCTGTTGTCGGCAGCCGGATCGTCTTCGCGCAGGCGTACCACATAGGTGTTGCCCATGCGCACCACGTTGAAGCGGCTGCCCACCAGCAGGCGGCTGATGGCCGCTTCGGCTTCGAAGTCGCCCTTGAGCGCTGGCGCCTGGGCACTGCCGAGCAGGGCCTCGTCGAACAGCAGCTGGACCTTGGCCTGCTGGGCCAGTTGGCTCAGCGAGCGCGCCAGCGGTTGCGCCGGCAGGTCGAATGGTACCGGTGCGGCTTCGGCGGCCAGGCTCATGGCCAGGCACAGGGCCAGCAATGTGGGTCGGACAGGCAGGCAGTGCAATGGACGCAACGCGGACAACATGGTTTCCCCCAAACGGCAAAAGGCCGGAAAAAGCCCGCCATCACGCGGCAGGCGGGGAGGAAGACGCGATGTTGCGACAAAACCTCACCTGCGAATGATAAAAATTCTCAAATTATTTTTTAGCGTCGTTCGATACGCAGGCGGCCGTCGGCCAGCAAGGTGGTCTTTACCGGCAGCAGGGCGGGCAGGGCATTGAGCAGGGCGTCCGGGTCGTGGACGTCGAGGTTGCCGGACACCTTGTAGCGGCCAAGCGTCGGGTCGGCCAGCACCACCGGCTGCTGGCGATACAGGCCGAGCTCGTCGATCAGGCTGGCCAGTTCGCGGTTGCGAAAGCTCACCTGGCCTTCGCGCCAGTCGGCCACTTTTTGTTCGCCCAGTTCACGGCGGGTCAGGGTGCCGCGTGCGAGGTCGTAGGTGGCGCCTTGGCGGGTACCTAGCAACAACGGCGGTTGTCGTTCGCCGGGAGTGTCGAACGCTACCTGGCCGTGGGCGACCGCCACCACCAGTTCTCGGTCGCCCCGGCGCACATCGAAACCAGTGCCGACCACGCGCACGCGGCCGCTGCCCGCATCGACGAACAGCGGTCGCTCTTTGTCGGGTGCCACCTCGATATACAGCTGGCCATGTTCTAGCTGGATCAGCCGCTGTTCGCCGCTAAAGTCCAGGTGCAGGCGGGTCTGGGCGTTGACATGCAGCTGGCTGCCATCGGGCAGTTGCAGCACCTGTACGGCCTGGCTGGCGCTGATGCGTTGGCTGAAGGCTTCGCTGCCCGCGCCCAGGTTGCCGGCCAGCACTGCGCAGAGCAGGGCCGCCGCCGTTGCCAGGGCCGGGCGCCAGCGTGGCGCCCGGGGTACCGGTAAGGGCACGGGGCGATTGGCTTGCTTGAGTGCCGCCAGGTCATCCCACAGCTGTTCGAACTGGCGATAGGCGCGGGTGTGCTCGGGCGTCTGCATCCACCGAGCGAACGCCTTGCGGTCTTGCCGTGAAGGCTGGTTGCGGTTGCGGCTGAACCAGCTCGCCGCCTGGGCGTCGATCGGGCGCGGGTCGAGCTCGTCGGTGGGGGTCATGGGAACTGCTCCGTGCCGTTGTCACTGTCCAGGCGTTGCTTGCATTGCAGCAGGGCGGCGGCGATGTGCTTTTCGACCATGCTGACGGAAATGTTCATGCGTTCGGCGATCTGGGCCTGGGTCAGGCCTTCGAAACGGTGCAGCATAAGGGCTTCGCGGCGTCGCGGCGAGAGTTCTGCGAGCACCTGACGCAATTGATTCAGCCGTTGCTGCTGCTGGGCGTGGTCCAGCGGGTCGTTGGCCGGCGCGTCCTGCTGCTCGGGCAGGGTGTCGTCGGCCAGCGCCGCATGGCGCACTTTCTGCCTGCGCCAATGGTCGCTCAGCAGGTTGCGCGCCACCTGGAACAGGAACGCGCGCGGCTGCTCCACCTTGGCCCGATCCCGGTAACCCAGCCATTGGGCGAAGACATCCTGGGTCATGTCCGCGGCGTCACTGGCATTGTCCATGCGCTTGCGCAGGAAATGCAGGATGTCGGCATAGAAACCGTGGGCGACGGGGTCGGGTTTGGGGCGCTGCATGCACGCTTTCCGGGGCTGGCGGAGAGGAAAGGGTGCGGATCTTATCGAGAATTATTTACATTTGCAAAGTGTGCGGCTCAGCGCCGTCGATCCTGTGCGGCCGGAACGGGGATGGCCAGTTCAGCCAAGCCCAGGGGGTGGCTGGCAGCATCGAAAAAGTGCAGCGGAACCTGCGAAATATCGCCGAAGCGATCAATGAAGTGCTGCTTCTGGTTGATGATCGATGCCTCGCTCAGTGGCCGGATGGCGATGGCCAGGTGCTTGGGCCGCGCCTGGCGGATGGCGTCGAGCAGGTGCTGGTCGCTGGCGTCCAGGTGCTGGCCGAACAAGCATAATCCGTCGTGTTCGCGGGCCAGCTGGCCCAGGCTCCAGGACAGATAGTCGGAGTTGCGGATGGCGCGCAGCTTGTCTTCGCTGCGGCTTTCGTTGACGAACAGCGGTACTTCGCCGGGAATGTTCACGGCGAAGCCTTCGAGCAGTTCGGCCTGTTCCGCGCTGCGTCGGCGGGTACTGCCGTCGGGCAACTTGAGCAGGTGCATGCCGCCGTGCAGGTGGAGGATGCGGATACCGTCGGCCTGGCTGCGGCGCACGTCGAAGAAACCCTGTTCGTCGAACAGGTTGGCGAAACCTTGCGTATCCTCGGCCACGGCCCAGGGCAGGATCAGGTCGTAGTTGCTGGTGTAGATGTTGCGGTACTGGCGCAGTGCCTGGTTGATGGCCGTGCGCGTCGCGCCGGGGAAGCGCGGCCAGGGCAGATGCACGGCACGCACCGCGTGGATCAGCGCTTCCTTGATCGAGTAGTAGCGGTTCAGCGGCGCGGTGGAGTTGATCGCCAGCGCGGCGTTGGCCCGCACCGTGGTGTTCAGGGTGCTGAGCAGCGGCTCGAACAGTTCGCTGCCCAAGGCCTTGAACAGTGCCTGGTCGCTCACCCCCAATGCCTTGTGCCGCACCCGCTGGGCTTCCTCGAACAGCGAGAAGTAGCCGAACGGTTTCCACAGCGCGCGGCTGGCACCATTGCCCAGCAGCAGGGCGGTGCTGGGGTGGCGCTGGTTGAGGTCGGCCCAGGTGGGCAAGTGGGCGTCGAGTGCGGGCATGGGCGGTCCATTGGGTGTGGCGGAAAACGCCGGGGACTTTAGCATGTCATGCAGAGTGTGCGAGGCTTGCGCCCTCAAGGACTGCACCGTTGACCTTGCCGGCGTCTTCCAGAGGCCGGCCCCGATCTGCAAAGGATTACCCATGTACAAGACCCTTCTCCTGGCCACCTTGCTGGCGAGCACCGCGGCCCATGCCACTGACGGCAAGGCCCTCGCCAAGGCCCAGGACATCCCGCATCCGGCCGTGATCGCCCACCGTGGCGCCTCGTTCGATGCTCCCGAATCCACCACTCCTGCCTACCTGCTGGCCCGCGAATTGGGCGCCGACTACCTGGAAATGGATTTGCAACGCACCCGCGATGGCGTGCTGGTGGTGGTCCACGACGATGTGCTGGCCCGCACCAGCGACGTCGCCGCACGTTACCCCGAGCGCAAAGCGAGCCCGGTCAGTGCCTTCACCCTGGCCGAACTCAAGGCGCTGGACGCCGGCAGCTGGTTCAACAAGGCCTATCCAGAGCGTGCCCGCGAAGCGTTCAAGGGCCAGCGTATCCTGACCCTGGACGAAGTGATCGATATCGCCGAAGGCAACCCCGAGCGTCACCCGGGCCTGTATATCGAGACCAAGGAGCCGGCGCAGTTTCCCGGTATCGAGCAGGACCTGAAAAAGCGCCTCGAGGCCCGTGGCTGGCTAGACAAGCCGGGTAAGGTGATCTTGCAGACCTTCGATCGCAACAGCCTCAAGCTGCTGCACGAGGCCATGCCGCAGGTACCGAAGATCCTCTTGCTGTGGGTGGCCAAGGGCAGCATCGAGCCGGCATCGGGGCAGGACTTCGCCGAATCCGGCGAGCAGGTCAAGTCGGCCTTCTACGCCCGTCAGCAACCCAAGGACCGTGCCGAGTTCCTGCGCTGGCTCGACTATGCCAAGGCCGGTGGCGCCATTGGTACCGGCCCTTCGGCAATCCGCACCGACCTCGGCGAGCAGAGCTACTCCGACCTGATTCAGCCGTGGATGAACCAAGCCAGCCACGACAAGGGGCTGCTGGTGCACGTGTACACCCTCGACGAGGCGGTGGATTTCGACAAGGCGATGAAAGCCGGCGTCGACGGCATCTTCACCAACCGTGCCGGTGAGCTGATGCGTTTCTATAAACGACCGATGCCACAGAACGAAGGCCAGTTGCTGCGCAAGCTGGGTTACTGATCGGCAACATGATGGGCAGGGGACACAGACTGTGGCGCGGGCTTGTTTGTCGTAAAGCCGATCCGAGGCCCCGTTCAAGGGGCGTCGGTGCGTGGTAGTCCCCCTCCCTCAATCCGCAGCACCCTCCCGGCGAGCCCTGTTGCGCCATACCCGATACGCCCGAATCCCCGCCCGTACCGAGCCGAACAGCAGGTTTTCCTCCATCTCCCGCGCCATCCCGGAACGCACTAGCATGCGCAGGAAGGTGCCGCGGGCGCGGGCGATGGCGAAGTGGATGCCCTGGGCGGCGAGGGTGTCACGCACCTCGCGCAGGGCGGCGATGCCGCTGACGTCGATGCTGGTCACAGCTTCCGCATCGAACAGCACTACCTGGGTTTTGTCCACGTTCTGCACGGCTTCGAGCAGGCGCATCTTGAAGTAGTCGGCGTTGAAAAACAGGATCGCGTCGTCGAAGCGGTACACCAGCAGGCCTGGCACCGTGCGGGCATCCTTGTGCTGGCGCACGTCCACCTGGCCCTCGATGCCCGGCACCCAGCCCAGCACGGCGTCTGTGGGCTGGTAGATGCTGTAGAGCAGGCGCAGGATGGCCAGGGTCACGGCGAACACGATGCCCGGCAACACGCCCAGGCCGAGTACGCCGACCGTGGTCAGGAGGCACAGCCAGAATTCGAAGCGGCTGAGCTTGCGGATGGTCTTGAGCGACTTCACGTCGATCAAACCCCAGCCGGCCATGAGCAGCACCGCGCCCAGCGCAGCCTGGGGAATCCAGGCCATGGGCGCGGTGAAGAACAGCAGGATCAAGGCGATCACCAGTGCGGCGATAATGCCCACCAGCTGGCTCTTGCCGCCGACCATGTCGTTGACTGCGGTGCGCGAGTCGGCGCCGCTGATGGCGAAGCCCTGGGAAATGCCGGCGGCCAGGTTGCTCACGCCCAGCGCGAGGAACTCATGGTTGGCGTTGATCGCGTAGCCGTGGCGGGCGGCGAAGCTGCGGGCGGTGAGCATGGCGCTGCAGAAGCTGATGGTGGCGATACCCAGCGCATCGCGCAGCAGGCTCTTGGTTTCCGCCAGGGAGCTCTGTGGCCAGGCCAGCTCGGGAATGCCCGCCGGCACCGGGCCGAGGATCGCCAAGCCGAAACGGTCCAGGCCGAACAGTCCGGCCAGGGCGGTGAATACCACCACGGTCACCAGCGCCGCCGGCAGCCGCGGATAGCGCCGTGGCAGCCAGATCAGCAGGCCCAGGCCGGCCAGGCCAATGGCTAGCGTCAGCCAGTGGATCTCGCCCAGGCGCTGGAAGAAGTTGATCAGGCTGAGGACGAATCCGTCGCCTTCAATCTTGAATCCCACCACCTTCGACAACTGCCCGGCGAGCAGGCTCAGGCCGATGCCGTTGAGGTAGCCGATGAGGATCGGCCGCGAGAAGAAGCTGGCGATAAAGCCGGCCCGCGCCACCCCAGCGGCGATCAGCATCACGCCCACCAGCACGGTGACGATCACCGACAGCTCGGCGATGCGTTGCGGGTCGCCCATGGCCAGCGGTGCCACGGCGCCACCGATCATGGCGCAGGTGGCGGCGTCCGGGCCGACCATCAATTGCCGTGAGCTGCCGACCAGGGCATAGACCATCATCGGCAGCACGCAGGCATACAAGCCGTACTGTGGCGGCAGGCCGACGATCTGCGCATAGGCGATGGCGATGGGGATCTGGATCGCGGCCACCGACAGGCCGGCCTGGAGGTCAGCATGGAACCACTCGCGGCGGTAGTGCAGCAGGTTGGCCAGGCCCGGTAGCCAGCGGGAGAGAAACATGCGCAGTCCTTTGGAGATGTTTCAGAAAGCGTAGCGGTCAGGCGCCGCGAACGGCTGTGTATTCAAGCCAATTGGCGCGGCGGTGGCTATGGGCCAGATCAACAAAGGCACGTTGGAAACGAAAAAAGGAGCCGAGGCTCCTTTTGACAGAGACGACGTGGACGGAATACGAGTTGGAGCGGGAGAGTGAATCGAACGGTTATAGGACAAACTTCGGGCAGGGGAGATGAGCGGCCAAGGAATTCGCGAGGAGCGCTTTCATTATCGTTTTTGAGTAAACCATCTGGATCGGTAGCGAATTTGTGTGTTCCGTAGTATTTTTGCGTCTGACGGCTGGCGGTATCGTTTTGCGGTGACAGTCAAAAAATATTAGCGTTTTTGGGCTTCCGGTAGAGGTTTTTCCATGCAGGTCGGTTTCAAGGCGTTAGCCACTCGGTACGGAGTTAACCCGGTACAACCTCTGCGCGTCGATTCGGCCATCGGCACAGTGCGAGCAAGCCGCGACACCGGTAGTCAAGTAGAAAACAGGTTTCCGCCCAACTACCGGCCCGACGACGATTTTGCAGGCCACTTCGAATTCGGGCTCAAATACGAGGAGATTCACCTTGAGTTCTTCGCCCGCCTGTTTGCCGTCGTAGGACCCGAGCCAGTCGAAGCTTGGTGCCGGCGCTCCCCTTTTGGCCAGTACGCTCGGCGCACCGGTTTTCTATACGAGTGGCTGACGGGGCAACATCTGAATGTGCCTGATGTGACCAATGGCGCCTATATCGATGCCGTGTCGCCCGCCCACTACCTGACCCGCACGGCGCCGCTTCGATCTCGCCGCTGGCGCGTCAATGACAATCTGCCAGGTACGCCTGATTTTTGCCCGCTTGTCCGGCGAACCGACGCCGTGCAGCAAGCCTTGCAGTTTGATCTGAGAGCCGCTTTGGGAGAGCTCGATCAGACCTTCGGCCCCGATATCCTGATGCGGACGGCGAGTTGGTTGACGTTGAAAGAGTCGCGCGCAAGCTTTCTGATTGAAAAAGAGGAAGGCCAAGCCAGCCGCATCCAGCGCTTTGCACATGTCATCGCGCAACACTGCGGCCATATCGAAGAACCATTGAGTGACCGAAGCCTGCATCTCTTGCAGGTAGGTATCCTGGGGCACGATGCATTTGGCCTGGGGTTGCGGCGCTCCCCCGTTTTTGTAGGGCAATCCACGATGCGCGAGAACATCGTGCACTACGTCGCCCCTCATTTTGACGACCTTGCCCCGATGCTTGCTGGCCTCAACGAATTCGAGATGGCCACCCGGGGCGCCGAGTCGCTTGCGCGTGCCGCGGCATTGGCGTTCGGCTTCGTCTACATCCATCCGATGAGAGACGGAAATGGGCGAATCCACCGTTTCCTGATCAACGATACTTTGGTTCGGGATCAGGCGGTTCCGAATGGCGTGATATTGCCTGTTTCAGCAACCATTACCAGCTCGACCGAGTTCCGGGCCGGCTATGATGCGGCACTGGAGCAGTTCTCTCGACCCTTCATGCGGCGGTATGCGGCATCCTGTCGCTTTGGCACGCTTGTGGCCTACGAAGACGGTACGCCGAGCAACTTCGAGTTCGACGATTACGAAGATGCGCGCTTCGCCTGGCGCTATCCGGATCTGACCGCACATGTTCTCTATACCGCACGCGTCGTCGAACACACGATTCGAACGCAGATGGCGGAAGAAGCCAGGATCCTTGTCATTTTCCAGCTCGCTCAGGAGCGACTAAAAGACGTGGTGGAGATGCCAGACCAGGATGCAAGCCGCATCATTCGCGCGGTTAAGGAGAATGGCTGGAATGTTTCAGGCAAACTCAAGAAGCAATATCCGCAGCTCGACGACGAGCGCCTCGCAGCGCGAATCGTGGAGGCCGTTCGGTCGGCGTTTGAAGACCGGGAAGGGCAATGAGGATTGACCTTGGCATTCTCAGCGGTGCTTTGAATTTCAAGCGCAGAAACGAAAAAAGGAGCCGAGGCTCCTTTTGACAGCGACGACGTCAATGGAACGTCGTGCGGGGAATGCGAGATGGAGCGGGTAGAGGGAATCGAACCCTCCTCAATAGCTTGGGAAGCTATAGTTTTACCAATAAACTATACCCGCTTCGAAGCAAGACTTTTTACCAGAACCCTCCTCGAATGAGAAGCCCCAAGCTTGTAAAAAAGCCTGTCGGCGGCCCGTAGCCTGCGGGTGGCGAGGGCTACAGGACGCCGATGCGGTCAGATCGCCATTGCATGCTGCCCCGGTTCCTGTGCGTAGCGTTGGCGGGATTCACGCAAGGCCGGCTTGAGGAAACCGAGCATGGCATCGCGGGTATCCTCGCAGGCACTTTTGTGTTCCATGTCCAGGAAGTGGCCGGCCCCGCGGATCACGCTGAACTGACTGCGTCCGACATGGCGGCTGAACTGGCGCGCATCCTCGACGGTGGTGTACTCGTCGCGGTCGCCGTTGATGAACAGCACCGGGATGTCGATGTTGCGCGCGGCCTTCAGCGCCCGCTCCAGGTCGTGGTCGAGCACCTGGTTGATGTGGAAGTGCATCTGCGCGTACTCATGGCTGTCCAGGCTGCTGACGTGCCGGTAGTTGAAGCGCTTGAACAACGACGGCAGGTACTTGCCGATGGTGTCGTTGACCAGGTTGCCCACCTGGTAGCGGTCGCAGGCGGCGAGGTACTGGCAACCGCGGTCGAGGTAGTCGCGCATCGGTTCGTTGATCACCGGCGAGAACGAGCTGACGATGGCCTTCTTCACCAGCCGCGGCTGGTGCGCCAGGGCCAGCAGGGTGCAGGCGCCGCCCCAGGAGAACGACATCACGTGATCGGCACGGAAGTGCTCGATCAGCTCAAGCAGGATGTGCGCCTCGGTTTCCTTGGTCAGTAACCGTTCATGGCGGTTGTGGGGTTTCGACTTGCCGGCGTACGGCTGGTCGTACAGCACCACGTTGAACTGCGGGTGCAGGCTGCGCACTGTCTGTGCAAAGGACGCCGTCGTGGCCAACGAGCCATTGATCAGAATGATCGTCTTCTCGGCGCCCTGCGCGCGATGGAACTCCGTGTAAACCCGGTACTGCCCTTGGATATCAAGTACAGCGATTTCTGGCCTCATGTCATCGACTCCTGGCGCAAAAAGGGTATTCGCGTCACCTCGTGGCCTGCGTGGTCGCTTGGCGGGCTGGCGCCGAACCGACCGGAATGGCCATCAGGGTGCACGTGCTTTATGACAGGTAGGCATTCGCCTGGAACTGAAAACCGGTGGGCCCTTGTGTCGATCCTTGACGCTGGTGTCGACGGTATTGTTGTGGCGGGCGATTACCGTGCCCCAGGGCATCGAGACCCCAGGTGGCCGGTAAAGGGCGTCTTGGACTGCGGTTGTGACTGGTTGGTCACATGCAGACCGACGAGTTAGCAGTCAAGCAGCGCGGCTAGGATCGCGCAAGTGCCGTCGGGACAATCTTTGGTGGGAAACCGCCGAATGGTGATCGGCTCAGACCGAGGCGATTTCCGCGTCGGTCAACGCCCTGAACTCTCCAGGATGCAATATCGGGTCCAGGGTGATCGACCCCATGCTTTCCCGATGCAGCGCCACCACCTTGTTCTGGAAGTGTCCGAACATCCGCTTCACCTGGTGATAGCGGCCCTCGACGATGGTCAGGCGCGCGCTGCGCGGGCCGAGGATATCCAGCTGCGCGGGCAGGGTGGTGAGGTCTTCGAAGGCGAAGTAGAAGCCTTCACGGAACCTTTCGACGTAGTGCGCACCAATCTCGTCTTCGGTGTGCACCAGATAAGTCTTGGGCTGCTTGGTCTTTGGCTGGGTCAGGCGCCGCGACCACTGGCCATCGTTGGTCAGGATCATCAGCCCGGTGGTGTTGTAGTCCAGGCGCCCGGCGATGTGCAACTCATCGCGCAGCGCCGCCGGCAGCAGGTCGAGCACGGTGCGGTGCTGTGGGTCCTGGGTGGCGCTGACGCAACCGCTGGGCTTGTGCAGCATCAGGTAGCGTGCCGGGTGCCCGGCCTGGAGCACCTGCTCGTCTACTGCGACGCGGCTGAATTCACGCACCTCCAGCAGTGGGTCGGCGGTCGCCACGCCGTCCACGCGCACACGCCCTTGCGCCAGCAGCAGGCGCACTTGCTGGCGGTTGTAGCAGGGCAGGTTGCCGAGGAATCGGTCGAGGCGCATGGTGGGTCGTCTGCGGGAAATCGGCGCGCAGTCTAACGGATAGTGCGCGCCTGCGCTGCCTTGAGCTGCGCGTCCACCTGTGCGCAGCGCGGGCACAGGCAGGCCTTGTCGCGCAGTTCTGCGGGCAGGGCTTCGATGACTGCCGAGTCGATGACCACCTCGAAGCACCAGCAGCCTTGCGTGGCGCTGCGTGGATCGGCCAGGCCGCATTGGTTGAGGGCGCCGCAGGCGGGGCAGCGTTGGGGGTCAGGCATGGTCGGTTCCGGGCATCTCGCTGCAGACGCGGTTGCGTCCACCTTGTTTGGCACGATAGAGGGCGTGGTCGGCGCGGGTCAGCAGATTGTGCAGGCTGTCGCCGCGCTGCAGGGCAGACAGGCCGATGCTCGCGGTCAGGCGCAGTGGCTGGTCGGCATAGCTGAAGGTCAGTTGCTCGGTGCGCCGACGGATCTTCTCCGCCACTTCGATGGCCTGGCGGCCTTCGGCTTCACGCAGCAGCACGATGAACTCCTCGCCGCCCCAGCGGCAGAGTATATCGGACTGGCGCAGGCTGCTCTGCAGCACATTGGCGAACTGGCGCAGCACTTCGTCGCCGGCCAGGTGGCCGTGAGTGTCGTTGAGGGCCTTGAAATGATCGAGGTCGATCAGCAGGGCGACCAGCGGCGCACTGTCGCGCTGGGCCTCGACCAGCGCCTGGCCGGCCAGCAGGTCGAAGCTGCGGCGGTTGGGCAGGCCGGTGAGGCTGTCGAGGGTGGCCAGCGCCTCGGCGTTGTCCTGGTGGCGCTTGACCATGGCGTTGAGCAGCGACAGCACGACCAGGGTGATCATCGCGCAGATCGCCAGGTTCAGGTACAGCGACTGGCGGATGCGCTCCAGGGCGCCGGTCTCGCGCTTATCCACCAGCAGGTACCAGCCCAGCTCCGGCAGCAGGCGCACGTTGAGGAAGTGGCTGTGGCCGTCGTTGTCGGTGTACTCATGGCTGCCGGTGGTGGGTGTCGGCATGCGCGCCAGCAATGCCTGCCACTGGTTGCTGTCGGCCAGTTGCTGGCCGGCGCGCAAGCCGTGGGGACCACCGTCGGAGCCGGTCAGCAGGACCTTGCCCTGCGCATCGGTGAACAGCACCGATCGCTGGTACCTGCGTTGATAGTCATCGATCAGGCGCACTACCGACTCCACGCTCAGGCCCACCCCGGCGGCGCCGATGAAGCGTTGCTGGTAGTCGAGCACGCGGTGGTTGATGAATACGGTGAGCTTGTCCTGGTTGGCCATGTCCAGGTCGACATTGATCTCGTAGGGTTTGTTCGACTGGCGCAGGCGGAAGTACCAGGCGTCGCGCCAGGCATCGGGGCGTACCTGCTTGAGCACGCCCTTGGCCTGGTAGTAGGTGAGGCTGCGGTCGGAAACGAAGAAGCTGGTGCAGGTGACCTGGCTGCCCATCACTTCGCCGAGGTAGCGGGTGACGCGCGTGGTGTCCTGCTCGCCGCCCAGTACCCAGTCCCGCAGGAAGGTGTCCTGGGCCATCATCGATGAGATCAGCACTGGGCGAATCAGGTCTTTCTGGATTTCCGAATAGACCGTGTCGGAGGTCAGCGGCAGCTCGGTGTTGACGATCCCGTCGCGGATCGCCCCGCGCGAGGCGTAGTAGCTCAACAGCGAGGTGGCCAGGAAGCCGCAGGCCAGCAACAGCAGCAGGGCAAGGATCAGCGAGCGTTGCGAGAACAGGGCGGAGGGCGAAGGCATGATCTTCCCGTGAAGTGTGCCGGTGGCCACATTCTAGTGAGATGACCGAAAAATGACTGCATGTTTTTCAGGGTTATACGACCTGTTTCAATTTGTTGCAGAAATGGCACCGAACCCTGGCGCGACTGTCTTATCCAGTGTCGATGAACGCATTGCCATCGACGCCCGCCAGCGCCGCTGTGCCGGGCACCCCTGCGGTCCAGGAGGCCGCCATGTACCCACGAATCCTGCTCATTGTCCTGCTCGGACTGCTGACATCGGCCTGCGCCCCTTATTACGCGGACAACGGCTACTACCGGCGTGACTACTACACCAGCGATCGCTACGTATACCCTGGCTACTACCGCCAGGATCGCTACTATGTGGCGCCGCAGCCACGCTATTACTACCAGCCCGCGCCGCGTTACTACCGGCCCGCACCGGTGCCGCAGTACCGCCCTTATCCGGCGCCCGGCGTGCAGCCGCGCTGGCAAGGCAACCCACGCTACGACTATGGCAACCGCCAGCGCTACGACTATGGGCGCGATCGCGACCGCCACGACTACCGCAATGACGATCGCCGAGGTGATCGCTGGCATTCGAACGGCCAGGGCAATCGCGACCGTCGACCAGACGGCGGGCGAGGTAGCGAGCGGGGCTGGTCGCGTTGACCGCGTGCGCACAGGCACCGCGATGCGTCATCCCAGTTCTGCCAGCGGGTGCCGCCCCTCCCAGACCTTGCTGAAATGCGCTTCCACCACCGCCGCTGGTACCTGCGCCACATCCGGCCAGTGCCAGTGCGGGGTGTTGTCCTTGTCCAGCAGGCGGGCGCGCACCCCTTCGCTGAACTCCGGGTGACGGCAGCAGTTCAGGCTCATTGTGTACTCCATCTGGAATACCTGGGCCAGCGAAAGGTGCCGTGCCCGGCGGATCTGTTCCCATACCAGGTGCGCCGTCAGCGGGCAGCCCTCATGCAGGCGCTGACCCGCCGCCGCCAGCAACGGATCGGCATGCCGGGCCAGGCCGGCCAATGCCCGCCAGGCCGCGACGGGGTCGGCCACGTCGAGCACTTCGTCGATCACGGCCCGACGTGCCAGCCATTGCCCTTCGGGCAGCTCCACGCAGGCACGGTGCTGTTCGGCCTTGAGCAGGCTGTTGAGCTGCAGGGCGGTCTGCTCCTGCCAGTTCAACTGCAGCAGCTCTTCGATCAGCGCCTCCTGCTGATGCTCGCCCAGGAAGCGGTCGGCCAGGCCCAGGTCCAGTGCGTCGCGGGCATTGAGGGGCGCGCCGGTCAGCCCCAGGAACAGGCCAAGCTTGCCGGGCAGGCGGGCCAGGAACCAGCTGGCGCCGACGTCGGGATAAAGGCCGATGCTGATCTCGGGCATGGCCAGGCGACTGCTGGGTGTGACGATGCGCACCGCGGCGCCTTGCAGCAGGCCCATGCCGCCGCCCAGCACATGGCCATGGCCCCAGCACATCAGGGGCTTGGGGTAGGTGTGCAGGTGATGGTCGAGACGGTACTCACTGGCGAAAAAGGTGGCCGCAAGCGGCGGTACGCTGCCGGGGTGTTCGCGGCACGCCTGGACCAGCGCCCGCACGTCGCCGCCGGCACAGAAGGCCTTCGGCCCGTTGCCGCGCAGCAGCACGCAGACGATCCCGGGGTCGCTGGCCCAGGCGCGCAGCCGTTCGTCGAGCACTTCGATCATGGGCAACGTCAGGGCATTGAGCGCCTTGGGCGCGTCAAGGGTGGCGATGCCGATACGGGCGCCGTCGGCGCCGGTCAATACCTCGCATTGAATGGACATGGGTTACCTCGCGCAAATCATCCCCTCAGTATGGCCTGCCGCGCCGAAGCTGCCGGTCGTCGGTCGGATCGATTGACAAGCCGGCCAGGCTTTCCTAGTGTCGCGGCACTTTGCTTTTGGATGCCCCCATGACTGACGACGATCGCATCAAACTCGAGCCCAGCTGGAAAGCCGCGCTGCGTGCCGAGTTCGACCAGCCCTACATGCATCAGCTACGCGAGTTCCTGCGCGGCGAATACGCCGCCGGCAAGGAGATCTACCCGCCCGGGCCGCTGATCTTCAACGCCCTGAACTCCACGCCGCTGGAGCAGGTCAAGGTGGTCATCCTCGGCCAGGACCCGTACCACGGCCCGGGCCAGGCCCATGGCCTGTGTTTCTCGGTGCAGCCGGGCATCGCCACGCCGCCGTCGCTGGTCAATATCTACAAGGAGCTGCAGCGCGACCTCAACCTGCCGATCCCCAGCCACGGCTACCTGCAGAGCTGGGCGGAGCAGGGCGTGCTGCTGCTCAACACCACCATGACCGTGGAGCGGGCCAATGCGGCTTCGCATGCGAAGAAAGGCTGGGAATTCTTCACCGACCGGATCATCCAGGTGGTCAGCGAGCAGTGCCCGAACGTGGTGTTCCTGCTGTGGGGCGCGCATGCGCAGAGCAAACAGAAGCTGATCGATGCCAGCAAGCACCTGATACTCAAGTCGGTGCACCCGTCGCCGTTGTCGGCCTACCGTGGGTTCTTTGGTTGCGGCCATTTCAGCCGCACCAACAGCTTCCTCGAGCAGCGCGGCATCGCGCCGATCGATTGGGCGTTGCCGCCGTTGTGACCTGAAGGAGGGTCGCGAAGCGGCTCATCTTGCTCAGTGCCTGGCCCACTGCCGGAACAACGGCTCGGCCAGAAACAGCACGAACAGCAAGCGCATCACCTGCAGGGCCGTTACCAGCGGCACCGACAGTTGCAAGGTCTCGGCCGTCAGGCTCATCTCGGCGATACCCCCAGGCATCATGCCCAGGGTCAGCGAGCGCAGGTCCAGGTGCGTCAGCAGGCTCAGCGCCCAGGCCGCGCCGGCGGCGATCAGCATGCACAACGCCGTGGCCAGCAGGGTGCGCCCCAGGAACGATGGCGCCCGGCGAAAGAACGCCCGGTTGAAGTGGCAGGCCAGGCCACTGCCGATCAACCACTGGCCGATCTGGCTGGCGCCGTTGGGCAGGCCTATCTGCAGGTTGCCCGCCAGGCTTACGCCGGCAGCCACCAGCAACGGCCCGAACAGCCAGGGGTTGGGTTGGCGCAGGCGTTGCCACAGCAGTGCCATGAGCACCCCTAACGGCGCTATCAACGCCAGCCAGCCCCAACTCACGCTGCCGGCATGGTTCAGCGGCACGCCATCGCCCAGCAGCAGTTTGAACAGCGCCGGCACGCACAGCACCACCGCCAGAACCCGCAGGCTCTGCGCCGCGGCCACCTGGCTGAGCACCGCGCCATTGCGCGCACCGAGGTTGACCATCTCGCCCGAGCCGCCCGGCATGCTGGCGAAGAACGCCGTCGCCCGGTCTTCACCGGTGCGCCGCAGCAGCCACACGCTGATCACACTGGAGAGGGTGGTGAACAACGCACCGAAGAAGATCAGCGCGAAGTGGCTGGCCACCTGTTCGATCACCGCCGGGGTGAAGTACAGGCCGATGCCGATGCCGATGATCCACTGCCCGCACTTTCGGCCATTGGGGATTTCACTGAGCTGCCAGGGGGTCAGGCAGCGCACCAGGATGATCGCCAGCAACGAGCCGACCATCCACGGCAAGGGCCAGCCGACCTTGCTGGCGGCAAAGCCGCCCGCAAGGCCGACCAGCCCGGTGGCCCAGAACAGTGGCAACGACCGGTCAGGCATCGGCCGTTGCCCGGCGCTGCAGGGCACGTTTGCGCCAGATGCGCAGCAGCGGCAGGCTCAGCATGCACACCACCAGCACCCACACGCCCATGCTGATCGGGCTCGACCAGAGGATGCCCAGTTCGCCGTTGGAGATCGACAGCGCGCGGCGCAGGTTCTGCTCCATCAGACCGCCGAGGATGAAGCCCAGCAGGATCGGCGACAGCGGGAAGTCCAGCTTGCGCAGGATGTAGCCCATGATGCCGATGCCGACCATCAGGAACAGGTCGAAGGTGGTGGCATGCACTGCGTACACGCCGATCGCGGTGATGATCGCGATCACCGGCACCAGTGCCCAGTTCGGCACGGCAAGGATGCGGGTGAAGATGCGGATCATCGGGATGTTCAGGATCACCAGCATGATGTTGGCGATGAACAGCGAGGCGATCAGGCCCCAGACGATGTCCGGTTGCTGTTCGAACAACAGCGGGCCGGGAGTGATGTTGTACAGCGTCAGGGCGCCGATCATCACCGCGGTGGTGCCCGAGCCTGGCACGCCCAGAGTCAGCATCGGCACCAGGGCGCCGCAGCAGGACGCGCCAATGGCGGTTTCCGGGGCAGCCAGGCCGCGAGCGTCACCCTTGCCGAACTTGCCTTTATCGCCGGCGATGCGCTTCTCGGTCATGTACGCAACGGCACTGGCCAGGGTCGCACCGGCACCCGGCAACACGCCCATGAAGAAGCCGAGCAGGCCACAGCGAATGTTGACTAAGAATACCGATGCCGCTTCCTTGAGGTTGAACAGCATGCGCCCGGTGGCCTTGACCGCCACATGGCCATGGTGGGTTTTCTCCAGCAGCAGGAGGATCTCGCTGATCGAGAACAGCCCCAGCACCAGCACGACGAACTGGATGCCGTCGGCCAGGTGCACGCTGTCACCGGTGAAGCGGTACACGCCGCTGTTGGCGTCGATGCCGACCGCCGAGAGGAACAGGCCGATCAGCGCAGCAATGAACGTCTTCAGTGGTTTGTCGCCGGCCATGCCGCCGAGGGCGACGATGGCGAACACCATCAGCACGAAGTACTCCGCCGGACCGAAGGCGATTGCCCATTTCGCCAGCAGCGGGGCGAACAGCACCATGCCGCAGGTGGCGATGAAGGCACCGATGAACGAGCTCCAGGCTGACAGCGACAGGGCCACGCCGGCCAGACCCTGGCGGGCCATGGGGTAGCCGTCGAGGGTGGTCATCACGGTGGAGGCTTCGCCCGGGATGTTCAGCAGGATCGAGCTGATCCGCCCGCCGTACTCGCAGCCCAGGTACACGGCGGCCAGCAGGATCAGCGCCGACTCCGGCGGCAGGCCGAGGGCGAAGGCAATAGGGATCAGCAGGGCCACGCCGTTGATCGGGCCCAGGCCCGGCAGCAGGCCGACCACGGTGCCGATCAGGGTGCCGGTCAGGGCGGTGACCAGGTTGTACGGGCTCAGGGCGACGCCGAAGCCCTGGCCCAGGTAGCTCAAGGTATCCATGTGTCAGTTCTCCAGTACGTCGAGCAGGCCGAGGGGCAGGGGGACGTCCATCACCCGGTCGAACAGCCAGTAGAGGAAGATGCTCATGCCCACCACCACGAGGGCGCTGTGCAGCCAACGGCCACCGTACAAACGGGCCATGGGCAGGCCGACCAGGATGGCGCTGAGGATGAAGCCCAGCGCCTCGAAGGTGGCGGCGAAGACGATCAGCAGGCCGACGCAGGCCGCGATCTTGATCAGGGTCTCGCGGTCCAGTTCCGGCTCATCATCCTTGCGCACGATGGGCGTGGGGCGAATGGCCAGGTACAGCAAGCCCAGGCTCATCAGGCCGAGCATCAGCAGCGGGTAGGCGCGCGGGCCCACCGGTTCGTAGGAGAAGGCGGCCTGGTAGGGCCAGGCCATCACTGCCAGCACGGCGCACAGCGCCAGCAGGACGAGGGCGAAGAGGCGTTGCAGGATCATGTAGAAATCCTCGAAAAGGATTGCTGAAGCACAACTCGGGATCTGTGCTGGCCGTATCGCTGGCAAGCCAGCTCCCACAGGACGTCCGTCGCTTCAGAACCTAGCGCAGGCCCTGTGGGAGCCGGCTTGCCGGCGATGAGGCCAGTACAGGCTGCATGGCTTACTGGATCAGGCCGAATTCCCGGGCCAGCGCCTTGTAGTCCGCCACCTGCTTCATCACATAGCCGTCCAGCTCTTCGCCGGTCATGGCGAACGGGAACAGTTCGCGCTGGTCACGCAGCTTGGCGAAGTCCTCCGAGGCCAGCAGCTTGTCGAACGAGGCCTTCCACCAGGCGTAGTCCTCGTCGCTGACCTTCGGCCCGAGGTAGAAGCCGCGCACCACCGGCCAGACGATGTCGTAGCCCTGCTCCTTGGCGGTGGGGATGTCTTTCATCTCCGGCTCGTCCAGGCGGTTCTCGGAGAACACCGCGAGGATGCGCATGTTGCCGCTCTGGATGTGCGGCATGGAGTCGGAAATATCGGTGGAACCCACCTGGATGTGCCCGCCGAGCAGCGCGGTGGCGATCTCGCCGCCGCCTTCCAGGGCCACGTAGCGCAGGTCGCGCGGGTTGATGCCGGCGGCCTTGGCGATCAGCGCGGTCTGCATCCAGTCCTGGCTGCCGACGGTGCCGCCGGAGCCGATCACCACCTTGCTCGGGTCCTTCTTCAGGGCCGCGACCAGGTCATCGAGGGTCTTGTAGGGCGAGTCGCTCTTCACCGCAATGGCGCCATAGCTGGTGCCGACCGCCGCCAGCCATTTCACTGCGTTCTCGTCGAAGCGGCCGAACTTGCCCTGGGCCAGGTTCAGCAGCGAACCGCTGGACCAGGCCACCAGGGTGCCGGCATCGCCTGGCCGCTGGGCGACCACGGCGTTGTAGGCTACCGCGCCGACGCCGCCGGGCATGTAGGTCACGCGCATGGGCTTGCTGAGGATCTTCTCGTTGACCAGGGCGCTTTGCACCAGCTTGCAGGTCAGGTCGAAACCGCCGCCGGGCGAGGCCGGGGCGATGCATTCGGGGCGTTTGGGTTCGGCGGCCAGGGCGTTGCCGGCCAGCAGCAGGCAGCCGGTGGCCAGGACGAGGCGGCGCAGTGAAAAAGTCATCGTCTATCTCCGTGAGCGTTGTTGTTATGGGTTACCACAGAGCCACGCTGTAGCTCACCAGCAGCCGCACCTCGTCCGCGTCGCGGGCGAAGTTGGAGCGGAAGGTGGCGTTGCGCAGGCGCACGGCGACGTTTTTCAACGGGCCGCTTTGTACCACGTACTTCAGTTCGGTGTTGCGTTCCCACTCCTTGCCCTCGCCGCCAGCTGCGCGGCTGACGTTGTCGCCGCTGATGTAGCGGGTCATGAAGGTCAGGCCGGGGATGCCGAGGGCGGCGAAGTTGTAGTCGTAGCGTGCCTGCCAGGAGCGCTCGTCTCTGCCGGCGAAGTCATTGATCTGGACGAAGTTGACCAGGTAGGGGTCGGCACCGTCGACGTAGGGGAAGGCGCTGTCGCCGGAGAGCTGCTGCCAGGCGCCGCTGACCTTGTGCCCGCCCAGGGTGTAGCTGAGCATGCCGTTGACGGTGGTGTTGTCGATCTTGCCGGCCTTGGCCGCGCCGGCATCGTCGCTGATCGCCAGGCGCAGGTCGGCGCCCAGGGTGCCCGGGCCCCACGGCTGGGTGGCGAGCATGCCGATGAAGTGCTGGCGGTAGATGTCGTCGAGCTGGGCGAAGTGGTAGCTGCCGGTGATGCGGTCGGTGAACTGGTAGTCCAGGCCGCCGGTGTCGAAATGGTCGGCGCTGAAAGTGCCGCCGAAGCGACTGTTCTTGTTGTTGAGGGCCAGGTCTTCCCAGTTGGTGTCGTTGCGGTCCTTGGCTTTTTCCAGGCGGGCGCCGGTGAAGGTCAGGCCATTGATCTCCTTCGAGGTGACCAGGCCGCCTTCGAAGGTCTGCGGCAGGATGCGCCCGTCGTTGGGCTGCAGCGTGGGCAGCTCGGGGATCAGCGTGCCGACCTTCAGTTCGGTCTGCGAGACCTTGACCTTGCCGGTCAGGCCGAGCTTGGAGTATTCGTCGGCAGCCTTGCCGTTGTCGTGGGTCGGCAGCAGGCCGGTGTCGGTGCGGTCCTTGCTGGAGTCGAGCTTGACCCCGAGCATGCCCAGCGCGTCCAGGCCGAAGCCCACGGTGCCTTCGGTATAGCCGGACTCGAAGTTGAGCATGAAACCCTGGGCCCATTCGTCGCGCTTGGATTGCTGCGTACTGGTGCCTTCGCGGAAGTCGCGGTTGAAGTACATGTTGCGGGTTTCGAAGGTGGCCGTGCTGTCTTCGAAGAAGGCGGCCTGGCTCATGGGCGCGACACCGGCAAGGGCGAAGGCGCTGGCGAGGGCGGAAGGTCGGGCGGCGAGGGAACGGATAGGCGCGTACGCCTGCGGCTGCGTGGACAGCATCGTCGGTGACTCCATTTATTGTTCTTATGTGTTTGCACCTTGCTGGTGCTTTTTGCGGCGCGCGGGGCAGCCGTGGTGCGATGCTAGGTAACCAACCTTTCGCTAACCTTTCAGCGTGAAAGGTTTGTTGCGAGGGCTTCACAGCACTCGCCACGGCGGTACACTCCGCGCAAAAAGCCCAGCCGAACAGGGAGAATCCGATGCGTGTGCTGCTGGTCGAAGACCATCTGCAACTGGCCGAAAGCGTGGCCCAGGCCCTCAAGAGCCAGGGCCTGACCGTGGACGTGCTGCATGACGGCGTGGCCGCCGACCTGGCCCTGGCCAGTGAGGACTATGCCGTGGCGGTGCTGGATGTCGGCCTGCCGCGCATGGACGGCTTCGAAGTGCTGGCGCGTTTGCGCGGCCGCGGCAAGACGTTGCCAGTGCTGATGCTCACCGCCCGCAGCGATGTGAAGGACCGGGTGCATGGGCTGAACCTCGGCGCCGACGACTACCTGGCCAAACCCTTCGAGCTGACCGAGCTGGAAGCAAGGGTCAAGGCCTTGCTGCGGCGCAGCGTGCTCGGCGGCGAGCGCCAGCAGCGTTGCGGCCCGCTGGTCTATGACCTGGATACCCGGCGCTTCGGCCTGGACGGCGAGCCGCTGACCTTGACCCAGCGCGAACAGAGCGTGCTCGAGGCGCTGATCGCCCGCCCCGGTCGGGTGATGAGCAAGGAGCAGTTGGCGGCGCAGGTGTTCGGCCTCGACGAGGAGGCCAGCCCCGACGCCATCGAGATCTACATTCACCGCCTGCGCAAGAAGCTCGACGGTCACCCGGTGGCCATCGTCACTTTCCGTGGCCTGGGCTACCTGCTCGAGCACCGCGATGCGTGACAACGGCAGCCTGCGCGGACGCTTGCTGGGTAATCTGGCGTTGCTGCTGGTGGTATTGATGCTGGCCAGCGGCCTGAGCGCCTACTGGAATGGTCGCGAAGCCGCCGACACCGCCTATGACCGGACCCTGCTGGCGTCGGCGCGGACCATCGCCGCCGGCCTGTCGCAGCGCGACGGCACCCTCAGCGCCGATGTGCCCTACGTGGCCCTGGACACCTTCGCCTATGACAGCGCCGGGCGTATCTACTACCAGGTTTTGGACATCCACCAGAAGCTGATTTCCGGCTACGAGCACCTGCCGCCCCCGCCACCGGGCACGCCGCGCACCGACGACTACCCGGCGCTGGCGCGTTTCTACAATGCCACCTACCTGGGCCAGGATGTGCGTGTGGTCAGCCTTCTCAAGGCGGTGAGCGAGCCGAACATGAACGGCATGGCCGAGATCCGCGTGGCCGAGACCGAGGAGGCGCGGGTGCGCATGGCCCGCGGGCTGATGGCCGACACCCTGCTGCGCCTGGGGATGCTGGCCTTCGGCGCGCTGGTGATGGTGTGGTTCGCGGTGAGCGCCGCGCTGCGTCCCCTGGAGCGCTTGCGCACGGCGGTGGAAGAGCGCCAGCCGGACGACCTGCGCGCCTTGCCGGTGGTGCAGGTGCAACGTGAACTGGGGCCGCTGGTGCGTGCGCTCAACCATTTCACCGAGCGGCTGCGTGGCCAGTTCGAGCGCCAGGCGCAGTTCATCGCCGATGCCGCCCACGAGCTGCGCACGCCGTTGGCGGCGCTCAAGGCGCGGGTCGAGCTGGGCCTGCGTTCACGGGAGCCGGAGGAGTGGCGCAAGACCCTGGAGGCGGCAGCCCTGGGCACGGACCGACTCACCCACCTGGCTAACCAGCTGCTGTCGTTGGCGCGTGTGGAGAACGGCGCCCGGGCCATCGCCGAAGGCGGTGCCCAGCGCCTGGACCTGAGCCAGCTGGCCCGCGAGCTGGGCATGGCCATGGCGCCGCTGGCCCATGCCCGCGGCGTTGCCCTGGCGCTGGAGGCCGAGGCGCCGGTATGGCTCAAGGGCGAACCAACCTTGCTCAACGAGCTGCTCAGCAACCTGGTGGACAATGCCCTGGCCCACACCCCGCCCGGTGGCGACGTGGTGTTGCGGGTCCTGGCGCCGGCCGTGCTCGAAGTCGAGGACGATGGGCCGGGGATCCCGCAGGATGAGCGTGAGCGGGTGTTCGAGCGCTTCTACCGGCGCAGCGCCCAGGGCAGCGGGCTGGGGCTGGCCATCGTCGGCGAGATCTGCCGGGCGCACCTGGCGCAGATCAGCCTGCATGACGGCGAGCGCGGCGGGTTGAAGGTGCGGGTGAGTTTTATCGCGGATTGATGTCGGCTGTCGCGGGGCTTGCCCCGCGATCAGCCCTGTCGATTCAGCGCAACATGCTCCGCGCATCCAGCAGTTCGGCGATATCCAGTTCGGTGCCATAGGGCAGCCCCAGGTGCCGGTAGGCGGGCAGGGCGGCCAGTGGCCGGCTGCGCTCGCGCTGGCTGATGCAGCGGGCGATCTGGACGATGTCGATGTAGTCGATCTGGTCGGTGCGCCGGTCCAGGTCCTGCACCTGGCTGGGCAGGTTGACCAGCTGCTCGGGGAACTCCCAGGCACTGAGGATCTTGTCGCCCAGCACTGGCTGGATCTGCTCGATCACGAAATGCAGGCAGATCGGGTCGGACAGCAGTTCGTTGTGCTCTTCGGCATAGATCAGCACCGGCAACGCGCCGATCTGGTGCACCAGGCCGCCGAGGGTAGCCTGGTCGGGCTTGAGTTGGGTGTAGCGTCGGCACAGTTCATAGCTGATGCCCGCCACATCCAGGCTGTTGGCCCAGATATCGCGCAATTTGTGTTCGACCGCCGGGGCGCGGGCATGGAAAATCTGCTCGATCACCAGGCCGATGGCCAGGTTGCAGCTGTAGTTGATGCCCAGGCGGGTGATCGCGGTGTGCAGGTCGGTGACTTCGACGGCGGCGCGCAGCAGCGGGCTGTTGACCACCTTGATCAGGCGTGCCGACAGGGCGGCGTCGCGGCCGATCACCTTGCTCAAGGCGGACACGCTGATCTCGCTGTCTTCGGCGGCTTCGCGAATGCTCAGGGCAACTTCCGGAAGCGTCGGCAGGACCAGGTCGTCCCGGTCGATGGCGGCGAGCAATTGCGCTTGGACCTTCTCGGCCAGCTTGTTCATGGACTTCTCTACGGCAAAGGTGGTGCAGCCCCGGCATGAAGCCGGGGCGGGCTGGTCAGCGCTGGATTTCCCGGTCGCGGTCCAGTTCGTAAGGCAGGTCGAGGAGCGTCAGGCGCGGGCCTTCGAGGCTGCCCAGATGCAGGTTGTCGTCCACCACCGCATCGGCGCTGAGCACGGCCAGCAGTTCGACGGCGCTGCCGCTGCTGGCGGCTATCACCACCTCGCCGACCGACGAGCCGTGGGTTGGCGAGAAGATCTCGGCGCCCGGCTCGGGTACCGCTGTCTCGGCCAGCGCCAGGCGATACTGGCGGCGTTTGAGCTTGCCCAGGTACTGCATGCGGGCGACGATCTCCTGGCCGGTGTAGCAGCCCTTCTTGAAGCTGACGCCATCGACGGCCTGCAGGTTGATCATCTGCGGGATGAACAGCTCGCGGGTCGGGCCCATGACCTGGCCGATGCCCGCGCGCACCTGGCCAAGCAGCCAGTCGTTGAGGGTGCCCTCCGGTAGCGCGGCGGCGAGGGCCTCACGCACAGCGCTTGCCCGCTCGGCAGGCGCCCACAGTTCGACCCGGCCGGCCGAGGCGCGGACGGCGATCAGGCCATCATGACGCGCGGTCGCGCCGGCCTCGTCCGCCACGCTCAAGCTCAGCGCCTGCAGGGCCGCGTCGCCGCGCTGCAGGCCGAAGCGCGCCCAGGCGGCGCTGTCGTCGCTCAGCGTGGCCTTGGAGAACACCGCGTACTTCTTCAGGTCGGCCAACTGCGCCTCGAGCAGCTCGCTGGCCATGGCCAGCAGGTAGCCGTTGCCCTCGGGCAGGATACGGAAGCTCGATTGCATGCGGCCCTTGACCATGCAGCGGGCACCAAGGCTCGCATGGGCTTCGCTGAGATAGCTGATGTTGCAGGTGAGTTGACCCTGCAGGAACTTGCCGGCGTCGGAGCCGCGGACGGCGAGGATGCCCTCATGGGAGAGGGAACAGAAGAAAGCGGAATCGGCCATGGGTCATCGCGGTAGCTAAAGACTGGCGGCCATCATAGAACGCCGGTAACAAAATAGGTAGGTGAGTAGACCAACGCCTTGTGCCGCTTCATTCGCTGCGCGGTATACTGCGCAACCATTCGAGGAGGGCCCCATGGTCGAACAAACTGAACTCAATCGGCTTTTCTGGCACAGCCGTCGCGGCATGCTGGAACTGGACGTGCTGCTGGTACCGTTCACCCAGGAAGTCTACCCGAGCCTGAGCGAAGCGGACCGCGAGCTGTACCGTCGCCTGCTGACCTGCGAGGACCAGGACATGTTCGGCTGGTTCATGGAGCGTACCGAGTCCGAAGATCCGGAGCTGCAGCGCATGGTCCGCATCATTCTGGATCGTGTCCAGCCCAAGTGATTGTTTCGAATGCCGTTGGCAGGGCTCACGCCTGTTGCTGGCGGCCTATCTCGCCTGCCTGGCGCTGGCACTCATCGTCGGCGTTGTGGTCGCGTTGCCCGGTTGGCTGAAGGGCCTGCTGGTCATTGCCTCCCTTGCCCACGCCTGCTGGGCCATTCCCCGCCGGATCCTGCTGACCCACCCCGGCGCCGTCACCGGCCTGCGTCGCGAGTCGCGTGGCTGGCATATATACAGTCGTGCCCGAGGGTGGCAGCCAGCGCGCCTGTGCCGTGACAGCGTTGCCTTGCCCGCGGTGGTAGTGCTGCGCTTCGTGCGCAAGGGGCAATGGTTCAGCCAGAGCCAGTGCATCCCCAAGGATGCCCTGGCGCAGGAACAGCATCGAAGGCTGCGGGTGCGGCTGAAGTTCAGTCGGCGCCGCTGGGCCGCGCCGGCCTGAAGGGTCAGACCCCCTGCGGGATCTCTTCGCCGCCGAGTGCTTCGAACAGCACCGGCAGGAACTCGGTGAAGGTCATCATCATCAGCAGGAAGCTGGCGTCGAACTGTTGCTGGGCCTCGTCGCCACCATCCTGCTCGGCCTGCTCTTGCAGCAGCTCCTCGAACTTCAGGCGCTTGATCACCATCTTGTCGTCGAGCACGAACGACAGTTTGTCCTGCCAGGCCAGGGCCAGCTGGGTGACCACCTTGCCGGTGCTCAGGTGCAGCTGGATTTCCTCGCCGGTCAGGTCCTGACGCTTGCAGCGCACGATGCCGCCGTCTTCGGCGGTGTCACGCAGTTCGCACTCGTCGAGGACGTAGAAGCCTTCGGCGGCCTGTTGCGACTTGACCCAGTCGGTCATGGTCGCGCTTGGCGCGATCTTCACGGTGGCCGGGCGCACCGGCAGCGAACCGATCACTTCACGCAGGGTCGACAGCAGGTCTTCGGCGCGCTTGGCGCTGGCCGAGTTGACCAGGATCATGCCCAGGCGCGGGGCGATGGCGGCGAAGATCATCGAACGACGAATGAAAGCGCGCGGCAGGAAGGCCTGGATGATCTCGTCCTTGATCTGGTCACGTTCCTTCTTGTAGACCTTGCGCATCTGCTCGGCCTCGATCTCCTCGACCTTCTCCTTGACCGCGTCGTTGACCACGCTGCTGGGCAGGATTCGCTCTTCTTTACGTGCGGCGATCAGCATGAATTCGCCACTGACGTGAACCAGGGGGGCATCCTCGCCCTTGCCGAACGGTGCGACGAAACCGTAGGTGGTCAGTTCCTGGCTGGCGCAGGGGCGGGCCGGCTTGCTGGCCAGGGCGGCCTCCAGGGCCTCGGCCTCGAACGGTACTTCCTGGGTCAGGCGATAGGACAGCAGGTTCTTGAACCACATGAGGGGGAATCTCTCCTTAATACATAAGGCGGGCATTATTCTCCGAGCGACGCTTCCAGGCCAACCCTGTCAGAGGGCCAGCAGTCCTATATAGAGGAAGAAAATCGCGGCGCGGCTAGGTCTTTGAAAGGCCTGGAAATTTTTTTCATTTTTTTTGAAAAAAGTGCTTGCCAGGGTAGGAGGTCCTCCGTAGAATGCGCGCCACACCGAGACGAAGGGTGATTAGCTCAGCCGGGAGAGCATCTGCCTTACAAGCAGAGGGTCGGCGGTTCGATCCCGTCATCACCCACCACTCGATGTATAGCGCGGCGGTAGTTCAGTCGGTTAGAATACCGGCCTGTCACGCCGGGGGTCGCGGGTTCGAGTCCCGTCCGCCGCGCCATATTAAGCTTCCAGGGCCCACTGAACACCCGGAAGCAACAGAGAAAGCGACCTTAGGGTCGCTTTTTTTGTTTCTGGCGTTGCGTCAGAATCCCCCTGTCCGCCGCAAGTGGCCAGCAGGCCTTGCGCCGGTTCCTACCGCAAGCAAGAGACCGACCATGCAGGATGCCAGCCTCTCTACCGCTCCGACAAACGCCACTCCCTTGCTGGGAATCGACCTGGGTACCACCAACAGCCTGATCGCCGTCTGGCAGGATGGCGAAGCGCGGCTGATCGCCAATGCCCTGGGTGAGGTGCTGACGCCGTCAGTGGTCAGCGTCGATGACGATGGCAGCATCCTCGTCGGCCAGGCCGCCAGAGCACGCCTGACTACCCACCCGCAACGCAGCGCCGCGGCGTTCAAGCGCTTCATGGGCAGCGACAAGCGTTACGCCCTGGGCGAACACCGCTTCACCCCTGAAGAACTGTCGGCGCTGGTACTGGGTTCGCTCAAGCAGGACGCCGAGGCCTATCTGGGCTGCCCGGTGAGCGAGGCGGTGATCTCGGTGCCGGCCTATTTCAGCGACGAGCAGCGCAAACGCACGGTGTTCGCGGCCGAACTGGCCGGGCTCAAGGTCCAGCGGCTGATCAACGAACCCACCGCCGCCGCGATGGCCTACGGCCTGCATGAGCAGAAGTTCGAGCGCACCCTGGTGTTTGACCTGGGTGGTGGCACCTTCGACGTCACGGTACTGGAGTACGCCCTGCCGTTGATCGAGGTGCATGCCTCTACCGGCGACAACTACCTGGGCGGCGAGGATTTCACCGAGGCGCTGCTGCAGGCCTGCCTGCGTGACTGGAACCTCAAGGCCGAGGACCTGGAACCCCAGGCCCTGGCCAGCCTGCACGACGCCATCGAGCAGCTCAAGTGCGAGGTGGGCGAGGGCAGTCGCACCTTTGCCTGGAGCATGGATGGCCAGCCCCGCGAGTGGCAGTTGGACGAGCAGAAGCTGCAGGCGATCTGGGCACCCTTGCTGGCACGGGTGCGCACCCCCATCGAACAGGCCCTGCGCGATGCCCGCTTGAGCCCGCGGGAGCTGGACAGCCTGGTGCTGGTCGGCGGCGCCACGCGCATGCCGCAGGTGCAGCAACTGGTGGCCAAGCTGTTTGGCCGCCTGCCGTACCGGCACCTGGACCCGGATACCATCGTCGCCCTCGGCGCCGCCAGCCAGGCGGCGTGCAAGGCCCGCGACGAGGCCATCGACGAACTGATCCTGACCGATGTCTGTCCCTATACCCTCGGCGTGGCCTCGTCCCGGGGCGAAGATGTCACCGGCGCCTTCTCGCCGATCATCGAGCGCAACACGATCATCCCCACGTCCAAGGTGCAGCGTTTCTACAGCAGCCACCCGGAACAGAAGTTCGTGCGCATCGCCGTGTACCAGGGCGAGCGGCCATGGGTGCGGGACAACATCCTGGTGGACAGTTTCGAGATTCCGTTGCAGTCGACCGGCGAGATCCAGTCGCTGGACGTGCGCTTCAGCTACGACATCAACGGCCTGTTGGAAGTGGACGTGACCTTCCTCGAGAGCGGCCAGAAGCATAGCCACAGTATCGACCGCAGCCCCACCGGGCTGGATGCGCAGGCACGCCAGGCCAGTGAGGAGCGCCTGGCAAAATTGAAGATCCACCCACGTGACACGCTGCCCAACCGCACCTTGCTGGCCCGCCTGGAGCGAGCCTGGATGCAGAGCCTGGGCGACGAGCGCGAGCTGATCGGCAACTGGCTGGACGCCTTCAATGCCGTGCTGGCCGGGCAGCAGGCCAGCGAGATCAGCCGTGAGCGACAGGCATTGAGCCAGGCGCTCGACGAGCTGCGTTACTGAGCGTTGAGCCGGCGCAGGGTGGCCTGCAGGCCGCCCTCCAGCGGCTGCCCTTTGCCCGGTACCGGGCCGTAACGGTTTGGCAGCTTGTCGCCGGGCAGGCCCAGCAGCACCAGTGACGAGAACGGCAACACACGGGTCAGCACCATTACCAGCAGCAGTGCCGGCACGCCGTGGCCGAGGTCGCGCAGGCGGCGCAGGAAGCCGCTGATCGACAGGATGCTGATCGCCACCAACATCGCCGGGATATGCAGCATCAGGCTGGCGCCCAAGGCGATGATTGCCACGTGCACGGCCAGGCCCGTGCGGTTCAGTCGACTCTTGAGCTTCCAGAACGCCCACATCGGTGCCGGCGGTTCCTTGATCATGTCCAGTAGCAGGCGTTCGCTCCATGACAGCACAGCCATGATCGCGCAGCGCAGGCCGGGGTCCTGTTCCGGGTCGTCCTTGACCTTTTGCAGGGCGCGCAGCACCCGGGTCTTGGGTGGGGTGCAAGTGTTCAGCAGGCTGTTCAGCGCATCCAGTACCTCGTCGACCGTGCGGCTGTCGAGGCCTTGCGCGCGTATCGCGGCAGCCGGCGGGTGTTTGGCCTGGCCGTCCAGCAGCCCCCGGCGTAGCGCTTCGAACCAGTCGTCTTGCAGGTCCAGCGCCTGCATGCGGTCGCGCAACGCGCAGCGTTGTGGTTCGTCCAGCGACGGATCGTGGTGCAGCACTGCGCAGAACAGTAGGTAGCCCAGTGCGTAATCGGTACGCAGCCCGCCGTCGTCGTTGTCCAGGCAAGCCAGCAGTTGCGCGGCGTTGGGCAGGCGCGTGCTGTTGAGCGCCTGTTGCAAGGTCAGCAGGCGTGCCGAGATCAGGGCTTGTACCGGGTCGCGGATATCCAGGCTGCCGAGCAGCCCACTGGCGCCTTCGGGGCTGGTCAGCAGTTGACCGAGCAGGGCGTGTGTCGGAGCGAACGGATGCTCGGCCGGGTAGTGCAGCTGCCCGGGCAAGGCCGGCTCGACCAGTGCCAGCCAACGTGAAGGTTGCTCCAGCAGTGCCAGCATGAACAGCTGCTGGCGGTGCCACTGCCACAGTGCCTCCCCTTCGGGCATCGGCGGCAACAGGACCCCGGCTTCGGCCAGGCGGTCCTGCAGTTGCAGGGCGAATGGCGTGGTGAACAGGCGGCGCATGTCGAACTGACGGTTGAGCGTGTGCAGGGCATGGGCCGGGTAGACCCGCATGCGCCGCAGCCATTCACGGCAGACCGGGCGAATGGCATCTTCGGTCAGGGCCTCGGGCAAGGTAGCCGCCGGATCATCGCTGGCGCAGAGCTGCGTCAGCGCCTGGACCACAGGAGCCTGATCGAGCCAATGCAACTGCTGGCTCGCCTGGCGCTGGAAGCCCTCGAGGATCAGCGCGTCGAGGGCGTCCTCGGCCGGTGGCTGGGCAAGGAGCAGGCGCAGCAAACCGGCCTCGCCGCGCTGCAGGGCCCAGGCATGCCAATACAAGCGGTGCAGATTTTGTTCAGGCTGCTCTTGGAGCAGCCAGGCCAGCAGCGGCAGTTCGTCGTCACCGTCCAGTTGCCAGTCGACGAAGGTGCTGCCGATGCCGTCCAGCCCCAGGCGCGAGGCTTCGGACCAGCGCGCCAAGGTCTGCGCTGACTGCCCCGGGCTGCCCCATGCCTGGGCCGGGTCGCCAAGGTCTTGGGGCCAGCCGGCTGGCGTGTGCAGGCGGTCGAAGGCCTGGATCAGCAGGGGCAGGCGCTGGGGCTGATGGCGGGCACAGAGGTCGATCAGCCAGCGCTCGGCCTGTGGATGCTGGTGTTGGCGGTACAGCCGCAACCAGCAGTCCAGGGCTTGTTGCTCGGCCCCCAGGGCATCGGCCTGGCGGGCCAGCAGGTAGAGCAGGTCGGCATCGTCCGGGGTTTGCGCCTGTTGTGCCTGGAGCATGCCGTGGAAGGTCCGGCTGGCGATGCCGGCCTGGCTGAACTGCACCAGCAGGCGCTGTACCAGTGCCGGGTCGTCCGGGATCGCCAGGCAGGTATGCACGCTGGCGAACTGCTCGTACTCGAACAATGGACGGTGCTGGTAGCAGTATTCGAGGCTGCGGAAATACCACAGGCTCTCCATTTGCGCCGGGGCTGGCCAGTCGCGCATGCAGGCGGTATCGAAGGGATCCGGCTGCGCGAGACGGTCGAGGAAGGCTTCCACTTCGTGGGGGTTGTCCAGGCGCAGCAACTGCTCGGCCCAGCCCAGGCGCCGGGCCAGCAGACCCGCGCAGTGATGGGACAGCGGCCCGCAGTCGCGCAGTGTGTGCAGCAGCTGCCAGCCGAGGTCGTCCAGTTCGTCCAGTGGCAGTTCGTCCAGCTCGGCGATGTAGCCCTGCCAGGCTTGTGGGTCGAAGCGCAGGGACGGCTCCTCGAGCAGGCGATGGAAGTGCTGCAGCGCCGGATGGGGAGTGTCCTCGGCGACCCTTGGCTCGGCCTCCTGGGTTTCCTGCTCGCGGGCCAGGCGCAGCGCTTCCTCGTATGCCGCACGCAGGGCCTGGAAACCTTCCGGGTCGGTTTCCGGATGGTGCGCGGGCAGGCGGCCGCGGTAGGCCAGGCGGATGGCGTCCAGGTCCTGGGTCGGTTCGATCCCCAGGCGAATCCAGCAACTCATGACCAGCAGTCCTCTTCCAGGGTGGCGGGGCGCGCAGGTTCCGGCAGGTCCATGTCCCAGGGCAGCCCGGCCAGCAGCTCATGGGCGCCGAGACGCAGGTTAAGCAGGATGCAGCGGTTCCAGTGTTCGCTGCCCTGGCGCTCGAGATCGGCGGCCAGGGTCTCGTCGCTGCTGTCGCTGACATTCCACAGCGCCTTGCCGAACAGGTAGCCGGCCAGGTAGCAATCCCAGCGGTTGTAGTAGTGGCGGGCGCGCAGCGCCAGGCGGTAGTGCAGGTAGAGGCTTTCGTCGCGATCGATCAGGCCTTTCTTGACCCCGGCGCGCAGCAGGAAGCTCATGCGCCCCAGGTCCCAGGCGCGGGTGCCGCCCGGGCCGCAGTCGGGGAAGGTGCGTGCGGCATATTCGTGGCGGATGCGTTCGCGTGGGGGCAGGGTGTCGAGCAGGGCCTGCCACTGGCTGGGCAGGCAGCGCTGGTACTGCCAGTAGGCTTCGCTCATTTCGGTGGCGTGGCCGTTGTCGGCCATGTTCAGCATATCCAGCAACTGGGCACGGTCGCTGATCCCCCACCAGCGTTCCAGATCGGTCTGGTCTTCGCCTTCGAAGTAATCGGGGGCGGTGTAGCTGGCGCCGTTGAGGGCGGCCATGGGGGCGGAGAGGGCATGCAGCCAGTGCTGCGCGGTTTCGTCCATGAAGGGGTCCTGGAGGCGCTGGGAACTGGCGTGGATTGTATAGGAAACCGCGGGCCGGTTTTCAGGGGTATACGCCGAGTCGATAGGCTTCGGCCACCTCCCGGAGCACCTCGCACACCCACTGCGCCGGCAGGCTCTGTGCCAGGGCGGCATTGCGGCAGATCCCCACCGAGCCGCCCGGTTCGCGCACGCCCAGGTCGAGTTCGGCAAGTTCGCCCCGCCCGAGGTCGATCAGCACGGCGTCGCGCGGGGCCACCCAGACCGCCTCGCTGCCCAGCACGTAGCGCCTGCTCAAGGCTAGCGACAGGGTTTCCAGGCGTTGTCCCGGCAGCGGTATGGCGCATTGCACGAACAAGCTGTCGGCGTGCTGGCGAATGGTCGTGCCGGGCGGTGGCAGCACCAATGGATAGGTACCGACCTGCCTGTGGTCAATAGGCTGAGCCGCCAGCAGTGGATGCCCGGGTCGCACCACCAGGGTCATCGACTCGCTGTACAAATGCTCGAACGACAGCCCCTGGATCTGCGGGCTGTCGGTCATGCGACCGATCACCAGTTCCAGCTCGCCAAGGTGCAACTGCCCAAGCAGCTGGGCGCTGGCCCCGGTCACCACGCTGATGACCAATGCCTCGTGCTGCTGGTGCAGGCGGCACAGCACCTCGGGCATCAGCAGCCCTTCGACTGTCGACAGCACGCCAATACGCACCTGCGACGGCGCCCGAGCCTCACCGCGCAAACTGCCGACCCCGTCACGCAGCGCCTGCACGCTGGGGCCGGCATAGCGCATGAAACGGGTACCGGCCGGGGTCAAGGCGGCGCCTTGGTGGCTGCGCTCGAACAGGCGAGCTTCCAGCAGATCCTCCAGCTCCTTGAGGGTCTTGGAGATCGCTGGCTGGCTGATCGCCAGCACGTCGGCGGCCCTGGCCAGGCTGCCCTGTCGGGCAATCTCCAGGAAGCACAGCAGATGGCGGAACTTGATGCGGGTATCGAGGTTCATGCCCGGCAGTGTATCCGCGCGGGCCAGACCTGCAACGTCTGGTTGCTCCGTTCGAGCATCAGCTAAGGGCCAGTTCGACCTCGCCGCCGCGCAGGCGCGCCGTCCACACCCGCAAGGCCTGTGTCGGGTCCTCCAGGCAGCGCCCGTCGTGCAGGCAAAAATGCTGCTTGTAGAGCGGCGCCGCGACTACCAGTTCGCCCTGCAGGCTGGCCAGCAGCCCGCGTCCGATGATATTGGCGCCGGAGCGCGGATCGCGGTTTTCCAGCGCGTAGACCTGTCGATCCCGCTCCGGCAGGTAGAACAGCGCGACCTGCTCGCCTGCATGCCACACCACCACCCCGGAGTCGGCGACCAGGTCACTGGCCTGGCACACCGCCTGCCAGCGGGTTTCACTTGCTACAGCCGTGTTGGACAGGTTCATCACATTGTCTCCTCATGGGTGGGAATCAGCTGCAGGGGCGCCGCCGGCCGGCGTTGGCCGCGCTCGCGCACGAAGTGCACATCCGGATCGGCGCGTTGGTCATTGACGAAGGTGCGGAAGCGCTTGAGCTTTTCCGGGTCGCCCAAGGCGTTGGCCCATTCGCATTCGTAGCGGTCGACCACCTGCTGCATCTGCGTCTCGAGTTCGCGGGCCAGGCCCAGGCTGTCGTCGATCACCACCTGCTTGAGGTAGTCGAGCCCGCCTTCGAGACCCTCGCGCCACACTGAGGTGCGCTGCAGTTTGTCGGCGGTGCGGATGTAGAACATCAGCACACGGTCGATCAGGCGTACCAGGGTCTCGTCGTCCAGGTCGGTGGCGAACAGTTCGGCGTGGCGCGGGCGCATGCCGCCGTTGCCGCACACGTACAGGTTCCAGCCCTTGTCGGTGGCAATCACGCCGATGTCCTTGCTTTGCGCCTCGGCGCATTCGCGGGTGCAGCCAGACACCGCGAACTTGAGCTTGTGCGGCGCGCGCAGGCCCTTGTAGCGGTCCTCCAGGCGCAAGGCCATGGCCACGCTGTCCTGCACGCCATAGCGGCACCAGGTGCTGCCGACGCAGGATTTCACCGTCCGTGTCGACTTGCCGTAGGCGTGCCCGGTCTCGAAGCCGGCGGCGATCAGCTCGCCCCAGATCAGCGGCAGCTCGTGCAACTGGGCACCGAACAGGTCGATGCGCTGGCCGCCGGTGATCTTGGTATAGAGGTCGTACTTCTTTGCCACCTGGCCGATCACGATGAGTTTTTCCGGGGTGATCTCGCCGCCGGGAATGCGCGGCACCACCGAGTAGGTGCCGTTCTTCTGCATGTTGGCCATGAAGGTGTCGTTGGTGTCCTGCAGCGGCACCAGCGCCGGGTCCATGATCGGCTGGTTCCAGCACGAGGCGAGGATGTTGCCCACCGCCGGCTTGCAGATGGCGCACCCCACGTGGCCTTTGCCATGGCGTTCGAGCAGCTCGCTGAAGGTCTGGATGCCCTCCACACGCACCAGCCCGTAAAGCTCCTGGCGGGTGTAGGCGAAGTGTTCGCACAGGCTCTTGTCGACGGTCACGCCGCGGGCGGTCAGTTCGTGCTCGAACACTTGCTTGAGCAGCGCCGCGCAACCGCCGCAACCGCTGGCCGCCCTGGTGCAGGATTTGACGCTGGCGAGGTCGCTGCAGCCACCGTCTATGGCGGCGCACACCGCGCCTTTGCTGACGTTGTGGCACGAGCAGATGGTCGCGCTGTCGGGCAAGGCATCGGCGCCTAGCGCCGGTGCGCCGCTGCCCTGGGGCAGAATCAGCGCGGCCGGGTCGGCCGGTAGCTTGATGCCGTTCTGGGCGTATTGCAGCAGGGTGTCGTAGTAGCTGTTGTCACCCACCAGTACCGCGCCAAGCACACGCTTGCCGCTGGCATCGACCACCAGGCGCCGGTATGAGGCGCTGGCCTCGTCGATGAAGCGGTAGCTGCGCGCGCCCGGCGTGACGCCCTGGGCATCGCCGATGGAGCCGACGTCCACACCCAGCAGCTTGAGCTTGGTCGACATGTCGGCGCCGCTGAATTCGCCCGCCGACTCGCCCATCACCAGGGCAGCCAGGTTACGCGCCATGGCGTATCCCGGAGCGACCAGGCCGAACACACTGCCGTTCCACGAAGCGCATTCGCCAATGGCGAAGATGCGTGGGTCGCTGGAGCGGCACTGACTGTCGATCACCACGCCGCCGCGAGGGGCGATCTCCAGGCCGCAGGCGCGGCCCAGGGCATCCTGCGGGCGAATGCCGGCGGAAAACACGATCAGGTCGGTTTCCAGGTGTTCGCCGCCATCGAAGTTCATGCGGTAGCGGTAGTGTTCGCCAGCGCTGATCGACTGGGTGGCGCGGGCCAGGTGCACGCCCACGCCCAGCGCCTCGATGCGCGCCTTGAGCGCCGCGCCGCCCTCGCCATCCAGTTGGACCGGCATCAGGCGCGGTGCGAACTCCACCACATGCGCTTGCAGGCCTAGCGACTTGAGGGCGTTGGCGGCTTCGAGGCCGAGCAGGCCGCCGCCGACCACCACCCCACGGCGGGCGCTGCCGGCGGCGGCGCGGATCGCATCGAGGTCTTCAAGGGTGCGATAGACCAGGCGCGCATTGCCGCTGGACCCTTCGATGGGCGGCACGAACGGGTAGGAACCGGTGGCCAGGATCAACTGGTCGTAGCCGAGGCGGCCTTCGGCGGTGATCACTTCCTGGCGTTCGCGATCGATGTCCAGTACCGCCTCGCCCAGGTGCAGGTGCACGCCGTTACTCGCATAGTAGTCGCGGTCGCACAGGGCCAGGGTTTCGGCGCAACTGCCGGTGAAATATTCCGAGAGGTGCACCCGGTCATAGGCGCGCTGACGCTCCTCGGCGAATACGTGCAGTTCGAAGCGCGCCAAGGCGCCGCGCTCGATCAGTTGCTCGACGCAGTGATGGCCGACCATGCCGTTGCCGACGATGACCAGTCGCGCTCGTTGTGCTTCGTTCGCTGTTGCCTGCATAGCCGATCCTCGATCACGGAAAAACGAAAAAGGCGCCTGGAGCCGAAGCTCCAGGCGCCTTTGCCTGTACTCATCAGTGTGAGGCCCCTGTCGACCGCCGTTGGTCGTTGGGGCTGTTGTGCATCGGTTGAAGCAGGGAATGTGCCAGGCTCCCGGTCATCGCGGGGCAAGCCCGTTCCCACGAGGGTTGCAGCGTGCCACGAGACCTTTGGGCATGAGTTGGCCAGGTGATGCGGTCGCACAAACAGGGTGCAGCCTCACCACCGTGGTGCATCAATACACATCTCGCCGGTAGCGCTTGTCCCGCGCCAACCCCTCGACGTACGCCGCTGCCATGGTCTTGTCCAGGCCACCGTGTTCCGCCACGAGCTGGCGCAAGGCCGCGTCCACGTCCCGGGCCATAAACCGGGCATCGCCACAGACATATACATGCGCGCCGTCCTGCAACCAGCGCCACAGCTCGGCGCCGTGCTCCAGCAGGCGGTGCTGCACATAGACCTTTTGCGGCTGGTCACGCGAGAACGCGGTGCTCAGGCGCACATGCCCGCTGAGCTCCCAGGCCTGCAATTGTTCGCGGTAATAGAAGTCGCAGGCGGCATGCTGCTCACCGAAGAACAGCCAGTTGCGCCCCTTGGCCCCACGTACCTCGCGCTCTTCAAGAAAGGCGCGGAAGGGGGCGATACCGGTACCAGGGCCGATCATGACGATGGGCACCCCGTCGTCCTCGGGCAGGCGGAAGTGTTTCGATGGCTGGGCAAATATCCCCACCTCCAGCGCCGCTGCCCGGTCCGCGAGGAAGCTCGAACAGACGCCCTTGCGCTCGCCATGGCGCACGATGGACACGGTCAGGTGCACTTGGCCGGGATGAGCCCGGGGGCTGGAGCTGATCGAGTACAGGCGCGGCTGCAAGGGTTTGAGCAGCGACAACCAGTTGCCCAGCGGCAAGGCCTGGGGGTGTTCGCGCAGCACGTCGGCCAGCTGGCGGCCCCACAACCATTCCTTGAGTTCGTCCTTGCACTCTGCCAGCAGCAGGCGTTGCAGGTCGGGAGCGTGCTGGCTGAAGGTTTCGAGCTGCTGGCGGCTGACCTGGGTGATGTCCAGGTGCCGCTCCAGCGCGGTTCGCAGGGGCATTGGGGCATGGCCCTCGAGTTCGATCTCGGTTTGGCCTTCCAGCTGCATCAGCATGAGCAGCTCATCGACCAGCTCCGGGCAATTGTGCGGCCATACACCCAAGGCATCGCCGGGTTGATAGCGCAGATCGCTGCCAGACAGGTCGAAGACCAGTTGGCGAGTCTCCTTGGTTGAACCCGGGCCGCTGAGCAGGCGGTTTTCCCGCAAGGTGGCAGGCCAGGGCTGCTGTTTGCCGCGGACGGTGACTGGCGCGGCGGCGGTGGCCGCCGGGGCACCGCCAAGCTCGGACAACAGGGCATCGAGCCAAGCGCCGAAGGCCGCCTCGCAATCCGGCTCGCAGTCGACCCGGTCCAGCAGGCGCTGGGCGCCCAGGTCGGCCAGGCGTTGGTCGAGCTTGCGGCCGAAGCCGCAGAACTGGTCGTAGCTTGAATCGCCCAAGGCCAGCACGGCGTAAGGAAGGGTGGCGCAACTGGCGCCTTCGTCGTCCTGCAGCGCCCGCCAGAACGCGGTGCCGCTGTCCGGCGCATCGCCGTCGCCGAAGGTGCTGGCGATCAGCAGCAGGCTGGCGGCACTTCGCAGTTGGGATGGGCGCACCGCCTCCATGCAACTGAGCGCGACCACCAGCCCCGCGTCGCGCAGGCGCTGCGCGCAGCGTTCGGCGAGCTGTTCGCTATTGCCGGTCTGCGAGGCCCACAGCACGTGGTGGCGAGGGCTCAAGAGCGCTGTTTGAGGTGCCGGTGTGGGCGGGGCGTACAGGCTAGCCAGCAGGCCGTCGATGAACAGGCGTCGCCCCGGCGCCAGGGGCGCATTGGGCGGGAGGCAGGGCACGCCATCGCTGTGGGCCTGGCTCAGGCCGAGCAGGAAACCTTGCAGGTAATGGCGCTCGTCCTCGGCCAGGACTGGCGCCGGCAACGACTCCAGGCCGAGCAGCCGGGCCAGGGTGGCGGTGGGCATGGCGATGGGCTCCAGGGGAAGCGTCAGTTCGAAGGCTTCGATGCGCTCGCCGGCGACCCTTTCCAAGGCCACGGCACAATGCTTGAAGGCCGGTTGCAGCGAGGTTGGGTCCACCGCGTCGCAGGTCACCGCGTTGATTGCCAGTTGCTCGCCGTACAGATCGTTCCAGTGAAACGGAGCGAAACAGTTGCCCGGCAGCACTCGCTCGCTGAGCCGCGCCGGCAGTACGGCCTGGCCACGGCGCGAGCGGATCGCCACCTGGTCCTTTGGCGCGATGCCCAGGCGCCGGGCGTCGTCGGGATGGATCTCGACGAAGGGGCCGGGCTCCAGCTTGTTCAGGCTGGGTACCTGGCCGGTCTTGGTCAGCGTGTGCCACTGGTGCTGGACGCGGCCGGTGTTGAGCACGAAGGGGAAGGCATCGTCGGGCAGCTCCGCCGGCGGCAGCCAGGGGCGGGCGAAGAACCGCGCCTTGCCGGTGGGCGTCGGAAACACCGGCGTCTGTGGGGCGTCTGGCGCGACATAGCGCAGCGGGCTGCGAGTGTCCTTGCGCCCCGGCGCGCTTGGCCACTGCCGCGGGCCCTGGCGCAGGTCGCTATAGTCGATGCCGCGCAGGTCGTAACCGGTGTCCGGATTGTGGAAGCGGCGGATCTCATCGAACACCGCTTCGGCGTTGGGGTAGTCGAAGGCGTGCGCATAACCCATGGCACAGGCGACGCGCGCGATCAGGCGCCAGTCCTCGAGGCTTTCGCCGGGCGCCTCGACGGCGCGGGGCATCAAGGTCAGGTTGCGCTCGCTGTTGATCATCACCCCCTCGCTCTCGGCCCACAGTGCCGCCGGCAGCAGGATGTCGGCGTAGCGGTTGGTCTCGGTGTCGAGGAAGGCGTCCTGGCTGATCACCAGTTGTGCCTGGCGCAGGCCGTCGATCACCTGCTGGCGGTTGGCGACGCTGGCCACCGGGTTGCTGCAGATGATCCAACAGGCTTTTACCTCCCCCTGCTTGAGTTGCTCGAACAGCGCCACGGTGCCTTCGCCCCCTTCACTGCGCAGGGTGCCGGGGGGCAGTTGCCATTGCGCTTCGACGAAGGCGCGGTCGGCCGCCACCTGCGCCGAACGCTGGCCCGGCAGGCCCGGTCCCATGTAACCCATCTCGCGGCCGCCCATGGCATTGGGTTGGCCGGTCAGCGAGAACGGCCCGCTGCCGGGTCGGCAGATGGCGCCGGTGGCCAGGTGCAGGTTGCACAGGGCATTGCTGTGCCAGGTGCCGTGGATGCTCTGGTTCAGGCCCATGGTCCAGCAGCTCATCCATTCGCCCGCCGCGCCGATCAGGCGGGCGGCTTCGTGGATATCGGCCTCGGCCAGCCCGGTGATGGCCGCGACGCGTGCGGGGGTGTAGTCCTCGAGAAACGCCGGCAGTACCTCCCAGCCTTCGGTGTGGCGCGCGATGAAGTCCGCGTCGGTATGGCCATTGGCGTGCAGCAGGTGCAGCAGGCCATTGAGCAGGGCCAGGTCGGTACCTGGGCGCAGTTGCAGGAACAGGTCGGCCTTGTCGGCGGTGGCGCTGCGCCGGGGGTCGACGACGATCAACCTGGCACCGGCCTTGAGCCGGTCGAGCAGGCGCAGGAACAGGATCGGGTGACAGTCGGCCATGTTCGCGCCGATCACCAGGAACACCTCGGCGCGCTCGAAATCCTGGTAGCTGCCGGGCGGGCCGTCGGCGCCAAGCGATTGCTTGTAGCCGCTACCGGCGCTGGCCATGCACAGGCGTGAGTTGGACTCGATATGGCGGGTGCGGATGAAACCCTTGGCCAGTTTGTTGGCCAGGTACTGTGCCTCCAGCGACATCTGCCCGGAGACATAGAGGGCTACGGCATCCGCGCCGTGGGTTTCGATGATCGTGCGCAGGCGCCTGGCCGTCTCGGCGATGGCGGTCTCCAGCGGGCGACGGGCTGGTTGCTGGCTGCGCTGGTCACGGACGAAAGCGTGGGCCATGCGCCCGACCTCCAACGGCACATGGGCGGTCAACCCCTTGGTGCACAGGCGCCCGAAGTTGCTGGGGTGCTGCTTGTCGCCGCTGACCTTGACCACCTTGCCCCCCTTCACGTGCATGACGATGCCGCACCCGACCCCGCAATACGGGCAAACACTGCGCACTTCACTGCCGCTCATCACGATCTCCTGCTGACGAAACGACAAAGGCGCCGGCTGCCCGGCCTGCAAGTGGCAAGCGGGGCAACACGGCGCCTTCGTCGTGGAGAGAGAACCATCGGCGTTGATGGCCTCGATGCCGTGCAAACAGCAAATCCCGGGCCATTTCATGCAGGGCGCGGTGTTGCTGTGTGAGTGGGCTCGCCCGGCGTGGGACGCGCACCGATATGGGGAGCTGCGCACCAGCGGATGGCATCGGTCGAACTATGGCTATATGATTCGCATACGTTTCATATATAGGTAACCGCACATGGGTATCGTCAAGATCGCCGACGAACTCCACGAAGACCTGCGCGTAGCCAGCGCCGCGCTGTCGCGCTCGATCAACGCCCAGGCCGAGCACTGGATCCGTATCGGCATGCTGGCCGAGTTGCACCCGCAGGCCACCTACCAGGAACTGCTGCGCCAGTTGCTGCGCCAGGAGCAGGCCAATCTCAAGGAGCTGCTGCAATGAGCAAGGTCATCCTCAAGGACCCCGCCCAGCTCGAATTGATGCGCCGTGCCGGCCAGTTGCTGGCCCGGGTGTTCGCCGACCTCGACGGTTTCATCCGCCCCGGCGTGACCACCATGCAGATCAACGACCGCGCCGAGGCCTTCATCGTCCAGACCCTCAAGGCGCGGCCGGCGAGCAAGGGCCAATACGGTTTTCCCTTTGCCCTGAACACGTCGGTGGACCATGTGGTCTGCCATGGCATGCCCAAGGCCGATGAGGTGTTGAAGGAGGGTTCGATCGTCAACGTCGACATCACCCTGGAGCAGGGCGGCTATATCGCCGATTCGTCGAAGATGTACAGCATCGGCCAGATCGGCGAAGAGGCCCGACGGCTGGTGGACACTACCTATGCTGCGCTGTGGAAAGGCATCGAGCAGGTGCGCCCTGGCGCGACCCTCGGTGACATCGGCCACGCCATCCAGGCCCACGCCGAGGCCGCCGGCTACAGCGTGGTGCGCGAATATTGCGGGCACGGCATCGGCACGCAGATGCACGAGGCGCCGGAGGTGCTGCACTACGGCCAGCGTGGCACGGGTATGAAGCTGCAACCGGGAATGGTGTTCACCATAGAGCCGATGATCAACCAGGGAGGGCGTGGGACCCGCGGTTTGCGCGATGGCTGGACGGTGATTACCCGTGACCGGAGCCTGTCGGCGCAATGGGAGCACACCGTGGCGGTGACGCAGAGCGGCGTCGAGGTGCTGACCTTGCGCGAGGAGGAACGCGTGGCGCAGGGCGATGGGCGAACGTCCCTCGGAGCCATGGTCTAGGCTGAAACCTACCGGTACCGGCCCACGCCCTACTACAAATGCCGGCCCGGCAACCATTGGAGTCCCTGGGAGGTGCGCCATGAGCCTGCTGCTCGAACCCTACACCCTGCGTCAGTTGACCCTGCCCAACCGTATCGCCGTTTCCCCCATGTGTCAGTACTCCGCCGTCGACGGCCTGGCCAATGACTGGCACCTGGTTCACCTGGGCAGCCGCGCTGTCGGTGGCGCCGGCCTGGTGATCAGTGAAGCGGTCGCGGTCACCGCCGATGGACGCATCACAGCAGAAGACCTCGGCCTGTGGAGCGACGAGCAGATCCCCGCGTTGCAGCGCATCACCCGCTTCATCACCGCCCAGGGCGCTGTTCCCGGCATCCAGCTGGCCCACGCCGGACGCAAGGCCAGCACCCACAGGCCGTGGCTGGGCAAGCACGGCAGCGTCAAGCTCGAAGACGGCGGCTGGCAGCCGGTAGGGCCCTCCAGGATTGCCTTCGACCCCGAGCACACCGTCCCCCATGAACTGAGCAAGGACGAGATCCAGCAGGTCGTCGACGCGTTCGTTGCCGCCACCGAGCGGGCCTTGAAGGCCGGCTTCAAGGTGGTCGAGATCCACGCCGCCCACGGCTACCTGCTGCACCAGTTCCTCTCGCCGCTGAGCAACCAGCGCCGCGACGAGTACGGCAGCTGCTTTGAAAACCGTATCCGCCTGACCTTGCAGGTTGTCGAAGCGGTGCGCCAGGCCTGGCCACAGGAGCTGCCGCTGTTGGTGCGGGTGTCGGCCACCGACTGGGTGGAGGATGGCTGGAACCCGGACGAGACCGTGGAGCTGGCCCGCCGGCTGCGCGCCCTGGGTGTCGATCTGATCGACGTGTCGTCGGGAGGGACCTCGGTCAACGCAGAGATCCCCACCGGCCCCGGCTACCAGACCCGTTTCGCCGAGCGGGTGCGCAAGGAGTCGGAGATCGCCACCGGCACCGTCGGCATGATCACCGAGCCAGCCCAGGCCGAGCATATCCTGCGTACCGGCCAGGCCGATGTGATCTTCCTTGCCCGCGAACTGTTGCGCGACCCTTACTGGCCATTGCACGCCGACGACGACCTGGGCGGCAACAAGGCGACCTGGCCGGCGCAATACCAACGCGCGACAAACCGGGCCAACCCGATCCACGAATCGGACTTGCGCGACTGACTCAGCTGCAGGCGGCTTGGCTGAGGATGTCGCTGACCCACTGGTTGATGCTCTTCTGCGCCAGCTCGGCCTTGGCCGCCACGCTGGCGTGGAGAGTAGGCTCCAGGCGCAGGCTGAGTTTGCCGGAGTAGGTTTTCTGCGGTTCACGCCCCAGGCGCCGACAGGTTTCGAGGTAGTCGTCGACAGCTTCCTCGAACGCCTGGCGCAATTCACTGATCGACTCGCCATGGAAGCCGATCACGTCGCGGATCCCGGCGACATGGCCGATCAGCAACTGGTCTTCGTCACTGTATTCAATGCGCGCCGAGTAGCCGCGGTAATTCATCACATTCATGGTGTAACTCCTGCCTGCTCCAGGAACTGGCGGGCATCGCGCACCTGATAGGGTTTGGCGTGCCGATCGGGGTGAGGGCGATGAAAGGTCGCAACCTCACCGTTGAGTTCGAAGCGCACACGCGAGCCTCTACCCTCGACAACCCGGGCACCGAGCGAGACCAGCAGGGATTCCAGGCGCGACCAGTCCAGCGTTCGGGGAACGAGCTTGTTGAAGACAAGTTCGAGTAACGCACGTTGACTATTCATGGTATCAGTCTGTGATACCAGCGCCATTTAACTCAATAGATCGGCGGTAGGGTGTAGTTCAGGCAATAGGTAGGAAAAATCGCGTTGCTTTGCAGGAAAAAAGCCGGTGAGTGTTTCCCCCACCGGCTAGTCGTGCATCAGTGCTTGAACATCACATGGCGCACACAGGTGTAGTCCTCCAACCCGTACATCGACATGTCCTTGCCATAGCCGGAATGCTTCTGCCCGCCGTGCGGCATCTCGCTGACCAGCATGAAATGCGTGTTGACCCAGGTGCAGCCATATTGCAGCCGTGCGGCGAGGCGGTGGGCGCGTCCGCTGTCACGGGTCCACACCGACGAGGCCAGGCCGTACTCCGAGTCGTTGGCCCATTCCAGCGCCTGGGCTTCGTCGCTGAAGCGGGTGACCGACACCACCGGGCCGAATACCTCGTGGCGGACGATTTCGTCGTCCTGCAGCGCATCGGCCAGCACGGTCGGTGCGAAGAAGAAGCCATCACCGGGCAGTGCCTTGCCACCGGTGACCAGGCGAATGTGCGGCTGGGCGATGGCACGGTTCACCAGGCCGGCGACCTTGTCGCGATGCTGGGCGCTGATCAACGGGCCGAGTTCGGTGTCGGCCGCCTGCTGCGGGCCTGGCTTGATGCTCGCAACCGCCGCGCCCAGGCGTTCGACGAAGCGTTCGTAGATGCCGTCCTGCACGTACAGCCGGCAGGCGGCGGTGCAGTCCTGCCCGGCGTTGTAGAAGCCGAAGGTGCGGATGCCGTCGATGGCCGCGTCGAGGTCGGCATCGTCGAATACCAGCACCGGCGCCTTGCCGCCCAGTTCCATGTGCATGCGCTTCACGCTGTCGGCGGTGGCGCCAATGATATGCGCGCCGGTGGGGATGGAGCCGGTCAGCGACACCATGCGCACCTTGGCATGGGTGACCAGTGGGGTGCCGACGGTCTGGCCACGGCCGAAAAGGATATTGAGCACGCCGGCCGGCAGCAGCTCACGGACCAGCTCGCCAAGGCGCAGGGCCGTCAGCGGGGTCAACTCCGATGGCTTGATGACCACGGTGTTGCCGGCAGCCAACGCGGGGGCGATCTTCCAGGCCAGCATCATCAGCGGGTAATTCCACGGCGCGATGGAGGCGACCACGCCCAGCGGGTCGCGGCGGATCATCGAGGTGTGCCCGGGCAGGTACTCGCCCGCCGCCAGGCCACCCAGGCAGCGTGCCGCGCCGGCGAAGTAGCGGAACACGTCGGCAATGGCCGGGATCTCGTCGCCGAGCGCCGCGGCATAGGGCTTGCCGCAGTTGTCCGACTCCAGCCGGGCCAGTTCCTCGGCGTGTCGTTCGATGACCTCGGCAATCGCCAGCAAAGCGCTGGCGCGTTCCTTCGGGGTGGTCTGCGACCAGTGCTGGAAGGCTTGGTCGGCGGCGCGCACGGCGGTGTCTACCTGGGCTTCGGTGGCTTCGTTGATCTGCGCCAGGGCGCTGCCCTTGGCCGGGTCGAGCACGGTCCAGGCCGGGCCTTCGCCGTTCACCAGGTGACCGTTGATCAGCATTCGGGTTTGCATGGAGCGGTTCTCCTTATGGGCCTCGAGCGCACTGCGCCGCAATGACGCTACAGACTAGAAGCGACTGGCCGTACCGACAAACGAGAGTGGGCAACATCTGGATGCAAATGCGTTAAGCGAGGCTTCAGCTTGCCGGCCTACTCTGGGGCCTTCTCAACGTCGAATGTTTGCGAGGTGTGTCAGATGAACACGCGTGGTCTGCTCGATCAGCTCTTGAAAACCGGTCAATCTCTGCTGCAGAACCAGCAGGGCAAGAGCCTCAGCGACAAAGGTTCGGGGAACATTGGCAGCCTGTTGTCTGGTGCCGGCGGTGGCGCATTGGCAGCGGGCGCCATGGGCTTGCTGCTGGGCAACAAGAAGGCCCGCAAGTATGGCGGCAAGGCACTGACCTACGGCGGCCTGGCCGCGCTCGGGGTGCTGGCCTACAAGGCCTATGGCAACTGGCAGGTCCGCCAGGGCGCCGGCGATCAGCAGCCGCAGACGCTGGATCGCCTGCCCCCGGCCCAGGTCGAGCAGCACAGCCAGGCCGTGTTGCGGGCGCTGGTGGCGGCAGCCAAGTCCGACGGCCATATCGATGACCGTGAGCGGGCTCTGATTGAAGGCGAGTTCACTCGCCTGGACAGCGACCGCGAGTTGCAGCAATGGCTGCACGCTGAACTGAACAAGCCGCTGGATCCGGCCGAAGTGGCCCGCGCCGCGCAGACCCCGGAAATGGCTGCCGAGATGTACCTGGCCAGCGTGATGATGGTCGACCAGGAGAACTTCATGGAGCGCGCCTACCTCGACGAACTGGCGCGCCAGCTGCGCCTGGACCCTGCCTTGCGCCTGGAGTTGGAGAACCAGGTCAGGCTTGCCGCGGGTCAATGAGCCTGCAATTGGCCATATCAATGGGCACGGAGGCCTGAGTACAGCAGCATTCAGCCGCAAATACGTAGGACGCCTGGGCTATACTTCGGCGATTTTTCCCGCTCGTATCGAATTCCTGAGGGCTGAATGTGAAGAACTGGACCTTGCGCCAACGGATCCTGGCAAGTTTCGCCGTGATCATCGCCATCATGCTGCTGATGATCGTGGCCGCCTACTCGCGGCTGGTGGCGATCGAGTCCAGCGAGGAGGCGGTAGGGTCCGACAGCATTCCCGGGCTCTACTACAGCTCGATGATCCGCAGCGCCTGGGTCGACAGCTATGTCACCAGCCAGCAACTGGTCGGCTTGTCGAACCACCGCGAGTTCACCACCACCGATGCCGAGTTGTTCAAGAGTTTCGACGACCGTTTGAAGCAGCATATGGCCAGCTACCAGGGCACTATCCGCGACCCGGCCGACCAGGCCGCGTTCGACGATTTCACGCGCCAGGAAGAGGCTTACGTCAAGATTGTCGACCAGGTCCTGGAAACCTATCGCCAGAAGAACTACGCCGAAGCCCAGCGCTTGATCGCCGAGGTGCTGACGCCCGCCTGGAGAGAAGGGCGCCTGCACCTGAACGAAGTGATCGAGCGCAACCGGGAGTCGGCCGACAACGCCACCAATGAAATCGTCAGCGCCGTGGCCACCGCCAAAGGCAGCATGATCGTCTCGCTGCTGCTGGCAATCGTCGCCGCCGGCGTTTGCGGCCTGCTGCTGATGCGCGCGATCACCGCCCCCATGCAGCGCATCGTGCACGCCCTCGACGGCCTGCGTTCGGGCGACCTGAGCATGCGCCTGAGCCTGGACCGCAAGGATGAGTTCGGCGCGATCGAGGGCGGCTTCAACGAAATGGCCGAATCCCTGGCCAATCTGGTGTCGCAGGCCCAGCGTTCGTCGGTGCAGGTGACCACCTCGGTCACCGAGATCGCCGCCACCTCCAAGCAGCAACAGGCCACCGCCACCGAGACGGCCGCCACCACCACCGAGATCGGCGCCACCTCGCGGGAAATCGCCGCGACCTCACGGGATCTGGTGCGCACCATGACCGAAGTCACCTCGTCGGCCGACCAGGCCTCGAGCCTTGCCGGTGCCGGCCAGCAGGGCCTGGCGCGCATGGAGGAGACCATGCACCAGGTGATGGGCGCCGCCGACCTGGTCAACGCCAAGCTGGCGATCCTCAACGAGAAGGCCAGCAATATCACGCAGATGGTGGTGACCATCGTCAAGGTCGCCGACCAGACCAACCTGCTGTCGCTCAATGCCGCCATCGAGGCGGAAAAAGCCGGTGAGTACGGTCGCGGTTTCGCCGTGGTCGCCACCGAAGTACGCCGCCTTGCCGACCAGACCGCCGTGGCCACCTACGACATCGAACAGATGGTGCGCGAGATCCAGTCCGCAGTGTCGGCCGGGGTGATGGGCATGGACAAGTTCTCCGAGGAGGTGCGCCGCGGCATGTTCGAGGTGCAGCAGGTGGGCGAGCAGCTCAGTCAGATAATCCATCAGGTGCAGGCGCTGGCGCCGCGGGTGCTGATGGTCAACGAGGGCATGCAGGCCCAGGCCACCGGCGCCGAGCAGATCAACCAGGCACTGGCCCAGCTCAGCGATGCCAGTACCCAGACCGTGGAATCGCTGCGCCAGGCCAGTTTCGCCATCGACGAACTGAGCCAGGTAGCCGCCGGGCTGCGTGGCGGTGTTTCGCGGTTCAAAGTCTGACGACGATGAACGAACCGTCCCCTCGCGAGGATCGCGAATCAGCCGGCAAGGGCGTGCTGTACCTGCAATTTCGCATCGCCGACCAGCGCTTCGCCCTGGACGTGCGCGAAGTGATCGAAGTGCTGCCGTGCCGTACCCTCAAGCCCATCGCCCAGGCGCCGGGATGGGTGGCCGGGGTGCTCGCCCACCGTGGTGTGCTGGTACCGGTGATCGACCTGTCGGCGCTGAGCTTCGGTGTGGCGGCACAGTCGCGCAGCAGTACGCGGATGGTACTGGTGCACTACCGTGCCGACTTGCGCCGCCCTGACCTGCAGCTGGGGCTTGTCCTGGAGCAGGCCACCGATACGCTGCGCTGTGCCCCCGAGGAATTCCAGCCATACGGCCTGGACAATGCCGACGCGCGCTACCTCGGGCCGGTGCGCCAGGACGCCCGCGGTTTGTTGCAGCGCATCCAGGTGAACGACCTGTTGTCGGACGCGGTGCGTGAGCTGCTGTACCCCGTCGAGCCTGGGCAGGAGCCAGCATGAGCGAGCAACGCTTCTTCCGTTTCCTGCAGGAACGTATCGGGCTGGACGTGGAGTCGGTCGGCGCAGCGATGGTCGAGCGCGCCCTGCGCCAGCGCTGCACGCTCGTGCAGGCTGCGGATCTCGATGACTACTGGCTGCGTTTGCAGCAGTCCGGCGATGAGCAGCAGGCCCTGATCGAGGCGGTCATCGTTCCGGAGACCTGGTTTTTCCGCTACCCAGAATCCTTCACCGCGCTGGCGGGGCTGGCGCACAAGCGTGCGGCAGAACTTGCCGGCGCACGGCCCCTGCGCATCCTCAGCCTGCCGTGCTCGACGGGCGCGGAACCCTACTCGATCGCCATGGCCTTGCTCGACGCTGGCCTGAGCCCGGGCGCTTTCCGCGTCGATGGCATTGATATCAGCCCCAGTTCGGTGGCCAAGGGCGAGCAGGCGCTGTACGGGCGCAACTCCTTTCGCGGCAGCGAGCTGGCCTTTCGCGAGCGGCACTTCAGCCCAAGCGGCGATACCCATCGCCTGGATGAGCGGGTGCGCCAGCAAGTCAGCCTGCAGGCGGGCAACGTGCTCGACCCGGCGCTCAAGGCGCGTGAAGGGCTATACGATTTCGTGTTCTGTCGCAACTTGCTGATCTACTTCGATGTTCCGACCCAGCAGCGGGTGTTCGAGGTACTCAAGCGCCTGATCCACGCCCAGGGCGTGCTGTTCATCGGCCCCGCCGAGGGCAGCCTGCTGGCGCGCCTGGGCATGCGCCCGCTGGGGATTGCCCAGTCATTCGCCTACGTGCGCCAGGATGATGCCCCACGGCCTGTTGCCAAGCCGTTGCCGGTTGCGCGCCAGCCGGTCGCTGCGCCGCTGCCGCCACGTGTCGTGGCACTGCCGCCCCGCGTCGCCAGGTCGAGCGCGGTGCCAGCGACGCCGGTACCGGCGCAAGACGAAGCGCAGTTGCTGGCCCTCATTGCCCGGCAGGCCAATGCCGGTGAAAACCGGCAGGCCAGGGCGGACTGCGAGCGCTATCTGCGCCAGTTCGCCCCCAAGGCGCAGGTCTATTACTGGCTGGGGTTGCTCAGTGACACCGAAGGCGATGCCGCGCAGGCCATCACCCATTATCGCAAGGCGCTCTACCTCGAGCCGCAGCACCCTGAGGCACTGATGCACCTGGCCATGCTGCTGGCTGCGCAGGGGGACGAGGCCGGTGCCCGGCGCCTGCAGGAGCGTGCCGCCCGGGCCGGCAGGGAGTCTGAACGATGAGCGGCGGATACCATATGCAACTGATCGCCAATGACGACCAGCCCATCGACGATTGCTGGAACCGCATCGGCGTGCATGGCGACAAACAGTGCCCGTTGCTGGAGCGGCATGTGCACTGCCGCAATTGCGAGGTGTATGCCGACGCGGCCACGCGCTTGCTGGATCGCTATGCGCTGGTCCAGGACGAACAGGTCGAAACGGCCATCGTGGGGGAATGCGCGGTCGGCCGCTCGATGCTGCTGTTCCGCCTCGGCGAGGAGTGGCTGGCCCTGGCCACCGCCTGCCTTGCCGAGATCGCCCCGGCGCAGCCGGTGCACTCGTTGCCGCACCAGCGCTCGCGGGTGCTGCAGGGGGTCGCCAATGTGCGCGGTGCGCTGGTGCCTTGCCTGTCGCTCGCCGACCTGCTGGGCGTGCCGACGCAGTCGGGCGCGGAGCGCACCGGGCGGAGCATGCCGCGCATGCTGATCCTGGCGGCCGAGGGTGGGCCGGTGGTGGTGCCGGTGGACGAGATCGACGGCATCCATCGTCTTGACCTTGCGGGCCAGGACCACGGCCGCGATGCTGCGCATTTCACCGCCGCCGTGTTGCAGTGGCGAGGGCGCAGTGTGCGAGTGCTGGATGAACAACACCTGATGTCAGCCGTGAAGCGGAGCCTGTCATGACCCCGGAGCAAATGCGCGATGCGTCGCTGCTCGAGCTGTTCAGCCTGGAGGCCGAGGCCCAGACCCAGGTGCTCAGCGCCGGCTTGATGGCGCTGGAGCGCAACCCTGCGCAACCCGACCAGCTCGAGGCCTGCATGCGTGCAGCGCACTCGCTCAAGGGTGCTGCGCGGATTGTCGGTATCGATGCCGGGGTCAGCGTCGCCCACGTCATGGAAGACTGCCTGGTGGCCGCCCAGGAAGGTCGCCTGCTGCTGCGTCCGGAGCATATCGACGCCTTGTTGCAGGGCACTGACCTGTTGATGCGCATCGCGACCCCTGGAGATCAGGGTGGCGACGCCGCCGTGGCGGTGTTCCTGGCACAGATGACAGCACTGCTCGACCCTTCTGCGCCCGTGCCGGTGATCGCGCAGGCTGGCGTTCCAGGCGCGCCGCCCGCTGCCTTGGCGGCGCGGCCGGAACCCGAGCCAACGCTCCAGGCCCCGCCGGAGCTTGAACCCGAAGCTGAACCCGTGCCAGCCCGCAAGGCCGGCAAGCGCGGTGGCGAGGGGGGCGAGCGGGTCTTGCGGGTGACCGCCGACCGTCTTAACAGCCTGCTGGATCTGTCGAGCAAGTCGCTGGTCGAGACCCAGCGGCTGAAACCCTACCTGGCCACCCTGCAGCGCCTGAAGCGCATGCATGGCCAGGGCATGCGCGGCCTCGATGGCCTGAAGGCCCAGCTGGAAGAGAGCGGGCAGGGGCCAGAGGTGCTGGAAGCGCTGGCCCAGACCCAGCAGTTGCTGGCTGAAACCCAGCAGATCCTCTTGCAGCAGGCGGCCGATCTCGACGAGTTCGGTTGGCAGGCCAGCCAGCGCGCGCAACTGCTGTACGACACGGCGCTGGCCTGTCGCATGCGTCCGTTCGCCGATGTGCTCACCGGCCAGAGCCGGATGGTCCGCGACCTCGGGCGCTCGCTGGGCAAGCCGGTGCGCCTGTTAATCGAGGGCGAGAAGACCCAGGTCGACCGTGACGTGCTGGAAAAGCTCGAGGCGCCGCTGACGCACCTGCTGCGCAACGCGGTCGATCATGGCATCGAACTGCCCGAGCAGCGCCTGCTGGCCGGTAAACCGAGCGAGGGCACCGTGCGCCTGCGCGCCTCGCACCAGGCCGGGCTGCTGATTCTGGAACTGTCCGACGACGGTGCCGGTATCGATCTGCAGCGCTTGCGCGAGAGTATCGTCGAGCGCGCATTGTCGCCGGCCGAGACGGTGGCGCAGATGAGCGAGGCCGAGCTGCTGACATTCCTGTTCCTGCCGGGGTTCAGCCTGCGCGACACGGTCACCGAAGTGTCCGGGCGCGGTGTCGGCCTGGATGCGGTGCAGCACATGGTCCGTGAGCTGCGCGGCTCCATCGAGTTGACCCAGGTGGCCGGCCAGGGATGTTGCTTCCATGTGGAAGTACCGTTGACCTTGTCGGTGGTTCGCAGCCTGGTCGTCGAGGTGGGCGGCGAGGCCTACGCCTTCCCGCTGGCGCATATCGAGCGCACCGTCGACGTGGCGGCCGAGGCCATCGTGCAGATTGAAGGGCGGCAGCACTTCTGGCACGAAGGGCGACACATCGGCTTGGTGGCCGCCAGCCAGCTGCTCAACCGGCCGGCGGCCCAGGGCGACGAACAGAGCCTGCGGGTGGTGGTGATCCGCGAGCGCGAGCAGCTCTATGGGGTGGCCGTCGAGCGGCTGATCGGCGAGCGGGTGCTGGTGGTGATGCCGCTGGACCCGCGCCTGGGCAAAGTCCAGGACATCTCCGCTGGCGCCTTGCTCGACGACGGTTCGGTGGTGCTGATCGTCGATGTCGAGGACTTGCTGCGCTCGGTGGACAAGCTGCTCAGCACCGGCCGCCTGGAGCGTATCGAGCGCGGTGGGCGGGGCGTCAAGGGTGCGGTGCGCAAGCGCATCCTGGTGGTCGACGACTCGCTCACCGTGCGCGAACTGCAACGCAAGCTGCTGGGTCACCGCGGCTACGAAGTGGCGGTGGCCGTGGATGGCATGGACGGCTGGAACGCGCTGCGCAGCGATGATTTCGACCTGTTGATCACTGACATCGACATGCCGCGCATGGACGGGATCGAGCTGGTCACCCTGGTGCGGCGCGACAACCGCCTGCAATCGTTGCCGGTGATGGTGGTGTCCTATAAGGATCGCGAAGAAGACCGGCGTCGTGGACTGGATGCCGGTGCCGACTATTATTTGGCCAAGGCCAGCTTCCACGACGATGCGTTGCTGGATGCGGTCGAGGAGCTGATCGGAGGTGCCCAGGGATGAGAATCGCCATTGTCAACGACATGCCCATGGCCGTCGAGGCCCTGCGCCGGGCGTTGGCATTCGAGCCCGCGCACCAGGTGATCTGGGTCGCCGGCAACGGCGCCGAGGCGGTGCGCCTGTGCGCCGAGCAGACGCCGGATCTGATCCTCATGGACCTGATCATGCCGGTCATGGACGGCGTGGAGGCGACCCGGCGCATCATGGCCGAAACCCCCTGCGCCATCGTCATCGTCACCGTGGACCGCAAGCAGAATGTGCACCGGGTCTTCGAGGCCATGGGCCATGGCGCCCTGGATGTGGTCGACACCCCGGCATTGGGCGCGGGTGATGCACGCGAGGCGGCCGCGCCACTGTTGCGCAAGATCCTCAACATCGGCTGGCTGATCGGCCAGCAGCGGCCCAGCGCGCCTCGGGCGGTTAGCGTGCCGCTGCGCGAGGCCTCGCAGCGCCGCGCACTGGTCGCCATCGGCTCGTCCGCGGGTGGGCCTGCCGCTTTGGAAGTACTGCTCAAGGGGCTGCCGCGCAGTTTTCCGGCGGCCATCGTGCTGGTCCAGCATGTCGACCAGGTTTTCGCCGCCGGCATGGCCGAGTGGCTCAGCAGCGCCTCCGGCCTGCCGGTGCGCCTGGCCCGCGAGGGTGAGCCGCCACAGCCGGGGCAGGTGCTGCTGGCCGGCACCAACCACCATATCCGCCTCCTTAAGAATGGCGAGCTGGCCTACACTGCCGAGCCCGTCAACGAAATCTACCGCCCCTCGATCGATGTGTTCTTCGAGAGCGTGGCGCGCTGCTGGTCCGGCGATGCGGTGGGCGTGCTGCTCACCGGCATGGGGCGCGACGGCGCCCAGGGCCTGAAGCTGATGCGCCAGCAGGGCTTCCTGACCATCGCCCAGGACCAGCAGAGCAGCGCGGTGTACGGCATGCCCAAGGCCGCTGCGGCGATCGACGCGGCGGTGGAAATACGTCCGCTGGAGCGAATCGCCGGACGACTGATGGAAATCTTTCCGAAATGACGATATGTATTGAGTCGCGCCGCGTGGCCGGCAGTGGATGGGTGATTACGCATGAATGATCTACCGATCGAAGGTTTCACGACCATCAACGAAAGTGCGGCGATGGTCCTGCTGGTCGATGATCAGGCCATGATCGGCGAAGCGGTGCGCCGTGGCCTCGCCCACGAAGAGAACATCGACTTCCACTTCTGCGCCGACCCGCACCAGGCGGTGGCCCAGGCCATGCGCATCAAGCCCACGGTAATCCTCCAGGACCTGATCATGCCGGGCCTTGATGGCCTGACCCTGGTGCGCGAATACCGCAACAACCCGGCCACCCAGGACATTCCGATCATCGTCCTGTCGACCAAGGAGGATCCGCTGGTCAAGAGCGCGGCCTTCGCCGCCGGGGCCAACGACTACCTGGTCAAGTTGCCGGATACCATCGAGCTGGTGGCGCGTATCCGCTACCACTCGCGCTCCTACCTCACCCTGTTGCAGCGCGACGAGGCCTACCGCGCGCTGCGCGTAAGCCAGCAGCAGTTGCTCGACACCAACCTGATGCTGCAGCGGCTGATGAACTCGGACGGCCTGACCGGGTTATCCAACCGTCGTCACTTCGACGAATACCTGGAGCTGGAATGGCGCCGGGCGATTCGCGAGCAGCAGCAGTTGTCGCTGTTGATGATCGATGTCGACTATTTCAAGGCGTTCAACGACAGTTTCGGCCACCTGGCCGGCGACGAGGCCCTGCGCCAGGTGGCCGAGGCCATCCGTGGCTGCTGCTCGCGTCCCACCGACCTGCCGGCGCGTTATGGCGGTGAGGAGTTCGCCCTGGTGCTGCCCAACACTTCGCCCGGCGGCGCGCGCCTGGTGGCCGAAAAACTGCGCCAGACCATCATGGGCCTGAAGATCGCCCATACCGTGCCCGAGGCGGCGTCGCACCTGACCGTGAGCATCGGCCTGGCGACCCTGACCCCGAGTGTCGGCAGCCATTGCCGACAGCTGATCTCGGCGGCGGACAAGGGGCTGTACCAGGCCAAGAACAGTGGGCGCAATCAGGTCGGGATCGCCTGAGTCAGTTGCTGAAAGGGCAACGGTGTTTTCTGTGGGAGCCGGCTTGCCGGCGAGAGGCCGCGACAGCAATTGCAAGACTGGAGCCTCACCTGCAAAAGCGTGCTACGACTCATGAAACAGCGTGAATACTGGCCAAAGGCTGCCTGTGCGACCATGAACAACCTTTCACCCAGGAACTTCCGCTCCCAAAGCAGCTCTTATCCCGGTAGCCATTGGTCGCGGCCGCCTGCTAAGCTCGCGGCTTTACCCTGATTGCCCTCATGGCGCATGAACAAGGAAATTACATGAAACAGCATCGTTTGGCGGCCGCGGTTGCCCTGGTAGGCCTGGTCCTCGCCGGTTGCGACGCCCAGACCAGCAGCGTCGAGCTGAAGACCCCAGCACAGAAGGCCTCCTACGGTATCGGCCTGAACATGGGCAAGAGCCTGGCCCAGGAAGGCATGGACGACCTCGACTCGAAAGCCGTCGCCCAAGGCATCGAGGACGCTGTTGGCAAGAAGGAACAGCGCATCAAGGACGAAGAGCTGGTCGAAGCCTTCACCGCCTTGCAGAAGCGCGCCGAAGAACGCCTGACCAAGGCCAGCGAGGAAGCAGCCGCCGCCGGCAAGAAATTCCTTGAGGAAAACGGCAAGAAACCTGGCGTGATCACCACCGCCTCGGGCCTGCAGTATGAAGTTGTGAAAAAGGCCGATGGCCCGCAACCCAAGCCGACCGACGTCGTCACTGTCCACTACGAGGGCAAGCTGACCGACGGCAAGGTATTCGACAGCTCCGTCGAGCGCGGCAGCCCGATCGACCTGCCGGTCAGCGGCGTGATCCCGGGTTGGGTCGAAGGCCTGCAACTGATGCATGTCGGCGAGAAGTACAAGCTGTACATCCCGGCTGAACTGGCCTACGGCGCCCAGAGCCCGAGCCCGCTGATTCCGGCCAACTCGGTCCTGGTGTTCGACCTGGAACTGCTGGCCATCAAAGACCCGGCCAAGGCTGGCGAAGCACCGGCCAAGTAATAGCCGTCGTGTTGCATGAAGACGCCCCGTTTCGACGGGGCGTCGTCGTTTTCAGCAGTGCTTGACGCGAACCGTTGGCGTCATTCACTGTCGCAAGCAGTGCCCGGCCTGAATACAGGTGCCTTTGTCGCAAAACGTTTGCGCGGTTGAAACGGTTGTGTAAAAAACGCCCGATTCGTACCCGGCCCTTGCCCGGTGGGCACCACGCGGCGTCAATGCCGCCCTGTTCACAAGGTTATCCACAATAAATGTGGATAACCTCTGGCTCCCCTGGAGGCCCCATGAGCGCACCCTGGAATTTCGCCCGCTTCCTGCCCCTTGCCGAACGCTTGCTCAGCCGTGGCCGGCTGCCGGCATTGCTGTTCGCAGTGGCCCGCAAAGGGCCGAAGCTGGGCCAGCTGCGCGAGGACCTGCGCCTGATGCAGGCGCTTTGCCTGGCCTGGTGGCGTGGCGAGTACCGCGCTGTCAGCCCCAAGGCACTGGTGACCATCGTCGCCGGGCTGCTCTACTTCGTCAGCCCACTGGATGCCATCCCCGACTGGCTGCTGGGTGTCGGCCTACTCGATGACATCGCCGTGCTGGGCTGGGTGCTCAAGACCGTGGCTGATGAGCTGGGCCGCTTCAAGGACTGGCGCGACAGCCAGGCGCCGGAGCGGCTGCGCGTGGTCGAACGGCTGCCGGATACCGCTGAAGCACTGCGCCTGGAAAGGCCTGGCAGCTGATTCCGCACAGACCCCCGAGGTTGGTAATATAATTGGCATAAGGGTTATGCCTACGGATTACATGCCGTAATCCAACGTCAAGGGGGTTGTATGGGTATTCAGGTCATCAGCCGGGACGGTCAGCCCGAGTACGCAGTGGTTCCCTGGGAGCAGTATCAGGCGTTGCTCGCGGCCGCAGGCCAGGCACCGGCCAGCGCACCCGTCACCGACAGCAATGTTGCCAGCACTCAACCAAGCGCCAGCCTGTCCTCACTGGATGAGCTGGCGTCCTTGCGTCAGGCCAAGGGGCTGGCGCCGGAGCAGCTGGCACGCAGTGTCGGCATCAGCCCGGCATACCTGGCCATGATCGAGTCTGGCGAGCGCCGCCCCGACGCGGCCATTCTGCGCAGCCTGGCGTGGCACCTGGGCGTGGCCGGCTGGAGCGAGCCGTCATGAGCCAGGTCAGGATCAGCCGTCAGCAATGGCAGGGCCTGCTGAGCGAGCTCGACCTGGCCCGCCGGCAACGCCATCTGCTGACCTACCGGGCACTGCTCGAGCGTTTGCAATTGCCCAGCCCCGCCATGCAGACCTTGACCGCGGCCCTTGAGTACCTGGCGGTGCTCGACGCTCGCGCCGAGCAGCCGCTGCGCAGTTCGCTGGTGATCAGCCAAGGCGCCAGCCGCCTGCCACGCACCGGGTTTTTCGAGTGTGTCGAGCGCCTGGGACGGTTTTCCGGGCCGGTGGACGGTATGGAGGCGGCGTCCTGGCATGCCTCGGAAGTGGTGCGGGTGTTCGAGTACCGTTACCCGGAAGAGGCCTGAAACCGGGGGAGGGCTACCTGACGCGGTAGCAGTTGCTGGAGCCTGCCAGGGTTTACTCCAGTACCGTTGTGTCGATCAGGCTCAGGCTCGCCCCGCCGGTTTCCTTGGCCTTTCTTTTCGCCTGTGAGGCGAGCTCGGCCAACTGGCCGGCATCCAGCCCTGCGCAGCTTCCAGGCGCGAGCCAGACCACCCCGATCGACAGCGAAAGCAGCTCGAAGGTTTCCCGTTGACCCTGACGGTTATGGGCAATAAAGCAGCCGGCCTCCAGGTGTTCACCGCGATAGAAGCGTCGACATTGCCGGACGAAGGCCTCCAGCAGCAGTTCAAGCCGCGCTCGCCAGTCTGCCGATCCCAGTACCAGCATGAAATCATCCCCACCGATATGGCCGACGAAATCCCTGCTTGGGTCGACGCAGTCGCTCAGGCACTGCGCCAGGCACAACAGCACTTCGTCGCCACGGGCATAGCCATAGATATCGTTGAAGGGTTTGAAGTTGTCGATGTCCACGTAACATACGGCGGCCTCGCGCCGTTGCAGCAGCAGGCGCGCCAGACACTGCTGGATCGGTACGTTGCCGGGCAGCAGGGTGAGTGGGTTGGCGTGCCTGGCCTGCTGGATCTTCTGTTCGGTGATCAGCTTGAGTACGTCGATCACTCGCCCCAGGCCCAGGTAACGCCCACTCTGGGTGATGATGAAATCTTCCTCGATACGCTGGCGGGCGCGGCTGGTAAGCAGCCGGCTGACCTGCTGCAGCGACTGGCTGCGCTCGACGGCGAGAAAGTCCTGGCTCATCAACCGGCTGATTGGCTTGCGGGCGAACAGGTCGGTGCCAAAAGGCTTGAGCAGGGCGTCGGCAAGTGAATGGCGGTGGACGATGCCACAGGGTTTGCCACGCTCATCCAGCACCGCGAGCGAATTGAGGTTGGCCTGGCGGTGGAATGCCTCGAGCACCTGCTGGATGGGGGTATCGCGTGTGACCGAGGGTTGCAGGATGAGCAGGGCGCTTAGATCGCTGCTGTCCTCGGCCAGCGCCACGGCGGTATCCGGCGCCGGGGGCAGCAGGCCGAGGCTGTCGCCTGGGGGAAACTCCTGGGGGCGCCCCAGCAGGTAGCCCTGGACCAGATCCACGCCCATGTCGCCCAGTATGGCCAGTTCCTCGGCCAGTTCGATGCCTTCGGCGATTACTTGAGCGCGGGAAGCGCGTGCGATCTGCAGGATCGAACCGACGAACTCACGCTTGAGTGGGTCCAGGTGGATACCATCGATGAAATGGCGGTCGATCTTCACATAGTCCGGGCGCAGTTCCGACCACAGGCGCAGGCTCGAGTAACCGGCACCCAGGTCATCCAGGGCGATGGAAAAACCCATGTCGCGGTAGTGGTGCAGGGCGTTGTACAGCAGTTGGAAGTCTTCGGTGGGGGTCTGCTCGGTCAGTTCGATGACCACCCGGCTGGGGGACAGGCCGACCTGTTCGAGCATCTGCAGAGTGCGCCCGGAAGGGTAATTGGGTTCCACCAGGGATTCGGGCGAGACGTTGAGAAACAGCTGGCCCCCAAGGTTCAGCTCGCTGAAGCGTCGGCAGGCGGTTTCCCGGCACAGCACCTCCAGTTCACCCAGGCGACCGGCCTGGCGGGCGATGGCGAACAGGTTCAGGGGCGAGTGCAAGGGGCTGTTGGAGGGGCCGCGACTCAGGGCCTCATAGCCGAGGATGCGCCGTTCGGAAAGGCAGACGATGGGTTGGAACAGACAGTGGATGCTGCGTTGAGCCAGGATGGCACTCAATGCGCTGAGCTGTTCGGTGACGGTCATGGACTGCTTCCTGAATTGAAAAGGGCCGGACGCTTGCACGTTCGGCCCTTCTATTTCACGACAGTCCGGTGACTGTTTGATGACAGCTCACATTATTTTGCCATCATTTCAGTGCTTGGCCACCGAGGTGCTGAGGCTCAGGTAGTCGAGCAGGATGCGACCGGTCTCGGACAGGTAGGCATCGTCCTCGGGCTTGGTGTCGTCCGGCTCGGCGGGCAGGGCGTCCTCGTCCTCTTTTTTCAGTTCCTTGAGCGGCTCTTCGCCCTTGGCCTTGCGTCGGATGTTCTCAAGCGCCAGCTGTTTGGCTTCGATCTCGTCGTGGCGAGCGCGACGTTGCTGCTCGTTGAGGCTGACGGTCTTCTCGTTCATCAGCTTCTGGGTCAGTGCCAGGCGGTCGCGGATATAGACGAACTCGGCATCCTTGTCGCTGCGCGCCTCATGCTGCGCCTTGAGCTGCGTCAGGAACGGTTTGAACGGATCGGAGGCAGGCTTGACCACTGGACGGATGGTGTCCCACGGCATGGCTTCAGGCAGCGCGCTTTCGCCGATCTCCTTGGTGTCGATGATCGACGGGTAGGCGATGTCCGGCAGCACGCCCTGGTGCTGGGTGCTCTGCCCGGAAACCCGGTAGAACTTGGCCAGCGTCAGCTTGAGTTCGCCATGGTTGAGCGGCTGGATGGTTTGCACGGTGCCTTTGCCGAAGGTCTGGCCACCAATGATCAGCGCACGGTGGTAGTCCTGCATGGCCCCGGCGAAAATTTCCGAGGCGGACGCCGACAGGCGGTTGACCAGCAGTGCCAGCGGGCCTTTGTAGAAGGCGCCGGGGTTCTCGTCCTCGAGCACGTCGACGCGCCCGTCGCTGTTGCGCACCAGCACGGTCGGGCCCTTCTCGATGAACAGGCTGGTCAGCTCGGTGGCTTCCTGCAGCGAGCCGCCACCGTTGTTGCGCAGGTCGATGACCACGCCGTCGACTTTCTCTTTCTGCAGCTCGGTGAGCAGCTTCTTCACGTCGCGGGTGGTGCTCTTGTAATCCGGATCACCAGCGCGGTAGGCCTTGAAGTCCAGATAGAAGGCCGGGATCTCGATGATGCCGAGCTTGTAGTCGCGGCCATCCTGCTTGAGCTTGAGCACCGACTTCTTCGCCGCCTGCTCCTCAAGCTTGACCGCTTCGCGGGTGATCGAGACGATCTTGCTGGTCTGGTCGTTCGGCGCGTTGCTGGCCGGGATGACCTCCAGGCGCACCACCGAGCCTTTCGGGCCGCGGATCAGCTTGACCACTTCGTCAAGACGCCAGCCGACCACGTCGACCATTTCCTTGTTGCCCTGGGCGACGCCGATGATCTTGTCGGCCGGCGCCACCTGCTTGGTCTTGGCGGCAGGGCCGGCCGGCACCAGGCGAACGATCTTGACCTGGTCGTTGTCGCTCTGCAGCACCGCGCCGATGCCTTCGAGCGACAGGCTCATGTTGATGTCGAAGTTCTCGGCGTTGTCCGGCGACAGGTAGTTGGTATGCGGGTCGTAGGACTGGGCGAAGGTGTTGATATAGGCCTGGAAGATGTCTTCCGCGCGGGTCTGGTCCAGGCGCGCCAGCTGGTTCTTGTAGCGCTTGGTCAGGGTTTCCTGGATCTGCTTGGGATCCTTGCCGGCGATCTTCTGGCGCAGCACTTCGTCCTTGACGCGCTTGCGCCACAGGTCGTCGAGCTCGGCCTGGTTCTTCATCCACGGGGCATCCTTGCGGTCGACCAGCAGGTCTTCCTTCACCGTGAAGTCGATCTTGTCGGCACCCTTGGCCAGCTCCGCCAGGGCGAAGTCCAGGCGCGATTTCACGCGGTCAAGGTAGCGCTTGTAGATGGTGAAGCCCGGCTCGAGGTTGCCGCTTTTCAGGAAGTCGTCGAACTGGGTCTTCCATTTGTCGAATTCGGCGATGTCGGCGGCAGTGAAGTAGCTGCGCGAAGGGTCGAGCAGCTTGATGTAGCTGTCATAGATGATGACCGAACGGGCGTCGTCCAGCGGCGGCTTGCTGTAGTGGTGGCGCTTGAGCAGCTCGACGATGTTGAGGCTGGCGACTACTTCGTCGCGGTCTGGCTGCAGGCTGTCCCACTTGTTGGCGGCGGCCGCATTGCCACCGAGCGTGAGGCTGCCCAGGCCGATCATGAGGGCGAGGGCGGTGCTGGGGAGGAAATGCTTCATGCTGATTCGACGTGGAGGCAATTGATCACGCATAGTAGGCCGTCTTATCCGTTCGCCGGTTCCATCGGAGCCGGACGCATACTGCAAAAAGCCTGGGACTTGGCGTGCCCAGGCTCGGTCATATGATTCAACTATGGAGGCACTGTGAAGGCATTGCAAGGCGTTGACGGACATGTGGCGTGGGTCGAGGCCGAGCGCCCGGCCTGCGATGCCGGGCAGGTACGTATCCGTGTGGCCGCCGCGGGCCTGAACCGCGCCGACCTGCTGCAGCGTGCGGGGCTGTACCCGCCGCCTCCTGGTGCCAGCCCTTATATGGGCCTGGAATGCGCCGGTGTCGTCGAGGAAGTCGGGGCGGGTGCCGATTGGCGTGTGGGCGACCGGGTCTGTGCATTGCTCGCCGGCGGCGGCATGGCCGAGGAGGTGGTGGTCGACGCCCGTCATGTGCTGCCGGTGCCCGAAGGGTTGAGCCTGCACGAGGCCGCTGCGATTCCCGAGGTGTATGCCACGGCCTGGCTGAACATCTTCCAGCTGGGCGCATTGAAGGCTGGCGAGAAGGTACTGGTGCATGCCGGCGCCAGTGGCGTGGGCTCTGCGGCCATCCAGCTGTGCAAGGCATTCGGCAGCCCGGTGTGGGTCAGCGTCGGCTCGCCGGAGCGCCTGGCCTACTGTGAGTCGCTGGGGGCTGCGGGTGGCGTGGTGCGTAATGGCAACCTCGACGACCTGAAGCAGCTCGGTCCATTCGATGTGATTCTGGACCCGGTGGGTGCCAGCTATGCGTCGCTCAACCTTCAACTGCTGGCCCGAGACGGGCGTTGGGTGATCATTGGCCTGATGGGCGGGCGCAAGGTCGAGCTGGATTTGGCGCTGGTGTTGGGCAAGCGCCTGGAAATCACCGGGTCCACGCTGCGCAACCGTGCTGACGGGTTCAAGGCCGAATTGTTGCGCGAATTGCGCCAGCAGGTGTGGCCGTTGTTCAGCGAGGGGCGACTGTCGCCACAGCTGGTCGACACCTATCCGGGTGAATTTGCCGAAGCTGCGTATGCGGAGCTGGCAAGCAACCAGGTTTCCGGGAAGCTGGTGCTGGTGATCGATCCAGCATTGGCTTGATGGCGGTTCGTGTGAGCGGGCCGGCGCCGCGAGGTCGATACAGAGGCTGTTCTCTTCGCGGCTAGCCCGGTCCCATGCCGGTCCAGGTCTTACTCGTGGTTCGCTGGTACCAGGATCGTGTCCTTGGCCTCCGGTAGCATCCCCGGATAATCCAAGGTGTAATGCAGGCCCCGGCTTTCCTTGCGTTGCATGGCCGAGCGGATCATCAACTCGGCCACCTGCGCCAGGTTGCGCAGCTCGATCAGGTCACGGCTGACCTTGTAGTTGCTGTAGAACTCGTCGATTTCGTCCAGCAACATGCGCACCCGGTGCTCGGCCCGTTGCAGGCGTTTGCTGGTGCGCACGATGCCGACATAGTCCCACATGAAACGCCGCAGTTCGTCCCAGTTGTGCGCGATGATCACGTCCTCGTCCGAATCGGTGACCTGGCTGGCATCCCAGCAGGGCAGGGCACGGGGCATGGCGACCTGGTCCAGGCGCGCCTCGATGTCGGCGGCGGCAGCGCGACCGTAGACGAAGCATTCAAGCAGCGAGTTGCTGGCCATGCGGTTGGCGCCATGCAGGCCGGTGAAGCTTGTTTCGCCGATGGCGTACAGGCCGGGCACGTCGCTGTGGCCATGCTCGTCGATCATTACCCCACCACAGGTGTAATGGGCTGCCGGTACCACCGGGATAGCCTGACGGGTGATGTCGATACCGAACGCCAGGCAGCGTTCGTAGACTGTCGGGAAGTGATTCTTGATGAAGTCGGCCGGCTTGTGGCTGATGTCCAGGTAGACGCAGTCCACCCCCAGGCGCTTCATTTCGTGGTCGATGGCGCGGGCAACGATATCCCGTGGCGCCAGCTCTTCACGTGGGTCGAAGCGCGGCATGAAGCGCTCGCCGTTGGGCAGGCGCAGCAGCGCACCCTCGCCGCGCAGGGCCTCGGTGATCAGGAAACTCTTGGCCTGCGGATGGTACAGGCAGGTCGGGTGGAACTGGTTGAACTCAAGATTTGCCACCCGGCAGCCGGCGCGCCAGGCCATGGCGATGCCGTCGCCGCAAGCACCGTCGGGATTGCTGGTATAGAGGTACACCTTGGCCGCGCCGCCGGTGGCCAGGACGGTGAAACGGGCGCCGAAGGTGTCCACCTCGCCGGTGTTGCGGTCCAGGACGTAGGCGCCAAGGCAGCGATCTCCATCCAGGCCCAGGCGCCGCTCGGTGATCAGGTCGACGGCCACGCGCTGTTCCAGCAACTGGATGTTCGGCCGCTTGCGCGCCTGCTCCAGCAGGGTAGTGAAGATCGCGGCGCCGGTGGCGTCGGCGGCATGGATGATGCGCCGGTGGCTGTGGCCGCCCTCGCGGGTCAGGTGGAACTCGAAACCGCCGTCGTCGACGCTGTAGTGTTCGTCACGGGTGAACGGCACACCCTGCTCGATCAGCCACTGGATGGCTTCGCGGCTGTGCTCGACGGTGAAACGCACTGCATCCTCATGACACAAGCCACCTCCGGCATTGAGGGTATCCTCGACATGCGACTGTACGGTATCGGTGTCATCGAGCACTGCGGCGACGCCGCCTTGGGCCCAGAAGGTCGAACCGTTGGCCAGGTCGCCCTTGCTCAGCACGGCGATGCGCAGGTGGCCGGGAAGGTTCAGTGCCAAGCTGAGACCGGCGGCACCGCTACCGATCACCAGGACATCATGTTGGAATTGTTGGCTCATGTCGGGACACTAGTAATCTTTGGGGGGGGCACGGCACAATAGTCGGGCGCCGATGGCAATGTGAAACTATCGTGAAACCGGGTCGGGTTGCCTTTATAGCAGTCCCGGGCGCCTGATTTCCAATGGCACTTGCGGGTGAGTGGCGATCTTTCTGGGAACTTTCCGATATGCCTGGAAATCCTATACAGGCTGCCCTTACGCCAAAGATTGCCGCGGCGACGCAAGGCACCAGTCCTATTCTGGGCTGGCACCTGCGTAATGAATCCTGATTATCGACGTAGCCGGCCGTAACCGCGCTGCGTCTTCCGTGCGAGCCGACCAAGGGCCGTAGGAAACTTGCTTGGAGGGGAGAACTTTTGCGCAAAGCCCGAGTCTATGGTTGCAAGCCTGAACGATGGTTGTTGCAACGCTCCTTCGAGATCATTGAGGAGTGTTCATGCTAACCCAGGAAGAGGATCAGCAGCTTGTCGAGCGCGTGCAGCGTGGCGACAGGCGAGCGTTCGATCTGTTGGTGCTGAAGTATCAGCACAAGATTCTCGGGTTGATCGTACGTTTCGTACACGACACCCATGAAGCGCAGGACGTGGCGCAGGAAGCCTTCATCAAGGCATACCGTGCGCTTGGGAATTTTCGCGGAGACAGTGCCTTCTACACCTGGCTGTACCGCATCGCCATAAACACGGCGAAGAACTACCTGGTATCCCGTGGAAGGCGGCCACCAGACAGTGATGTGAGCTCCGAGGATGCGGAGTTTTACGACGGCGATCATGGCCTCAAGGATCTCGAGTCCCCAGAGCGCGCGTTGTTGCGGGATGAAATCGAAGGCACTGTCCATCGAACAATCCAGCAACTGCCGGAAGATTTGCGCACGGCACTGACCCTGCGCGAGTTCGATGGACTGAGTTATGAAGACATTGCCAGTGTCATGCAATGTCCGGTGGGTACCGTGCGCTCTCGAATTTTCCGCGCTCGGGAGGCCATAGATAAAGCCCTGCAACCTTTGTTGCAGGAAACCTGAGACAGCGGCGACAGCCAAGAGAGGAACCGCCATGAGTCGTGAAGCTTTGCAGGAATCGCTGTCCGCAGTGATGGATAACGAAGCGGACGAACTGGAACTGCGTCGCGTGCTGAACGCGGTCGATGATGCAGAAACCCGCGCCACCTGGTCGCGCTACCAGATTGCCCGCGCAGCCATGCATAAGGAACTGCTGATGCCCAAGCTGGACATCGCCTCGGCAGTTTCCGCGGCGCTCGCCGACGAGGCAGTCCCGGCCAAGGTCAAGCAGGGCCCATGGCGCAGCATCGGCCGCCTGGCCGTGGCCGCATCGGTGACTGTTGCCGTGCTCGCTGGCGTGCGCTTGTACAACCAGGATGAAATCACCGGAGCCCAGTTGGCCGCTCAGCAACCGGCCCAGCAAGGGCTGAGCATGCCTCAGGTGCAAGGTCCGGCTGTATTGGCAGGCTATAGTGAGAGCAACGAGCAACCGACCGGGCCAATGGCCAACGGTGTGCTGCAGAACCAGGCTGGCTGGGATCAGCGGCTGCCAGGTTACCTGCGTCAGCATGCCCAGGAGTCCGCGCTGAAGGGCAACGAGACCGCGCTGCCTTACGCTCGCGCTGCCAGCCTGGAAAACCGCTAAGTAAGGAGGATCATGCGCGCGCTACCTCTCCTGTCGCTGCTGCTTGGCAGCAGCCTGACGGTGCAGGCCCTGGCCGCCAATTCCTCGCCTGAGGCGAGTGAGTGGCTGAACAAGCTGGCACGGGCCGAGCAGCAGCAGAGTTACCAGGGTTCATTCGTTTACGAGCGTAACGGCAGCTTCTCTTCCCACGATATCTGGCATCGCGTCCAGGATGGCAAGGTCAGCGAGCGGCTGTTGCAGCTCGACGGCTCGGCCCAGGAAATCGTGCGGGTCAATGGCAAGGTGCAGTGCGTCAGTGGCAACCTGGTCACCAGTGTGAGTGCCCCGCCGGATAATGCCGCGCGTGTGCTTGATCCCTTGAAACTGATGAGCTGGTACGACCTGAGCGTGTCAGGCGAGTCACGCGTTGCCGGGCGCGACGCCGTGGTTGTCTCCCTCACCCCGCGTGACCAGCACCGCTATGCCTTCGAACTGCACCTTGATCGCCGCACCGGACTGCCCCTGCGTTCGTTGATGCTCAACGACAAGGGCCAGTTGCTTGAGCGTTTCCAGATGACTCGCCTGGATACCGACACGGTGCCGACCGACGCCGACCTTGGTGCTGGCGCTGCCTGCCGACCTGTCGAAAAGATCGCGCCAGGCACTTCAGAGGGTGTTGCCGGATGGCGTTCCGATTGGCTGCCGCCGGGTTTCGAGCTGGTCAACAGCTCAGTACGGCGCGATCCCGAGCGCAAGAGTACTGTCAGCAGTCTGATGTATGACGATGGTCTGGCCCGTTTTTCGGTCTTCCTTGAACCGATCGGCAACGAGTCCGGTATCGATACCCGCGCCCAGCTTGGGCCCACTGTCGCAGTATCGCGGCGCCTGACAACCCCCAAAGGCAAGGTGATGGTCACGGTGGTTGGCGAGATTCCGCTGGGCACGGCCGAACGTGTCGCCTTGTCGATGCGGGCCCAGGATGCCCAGGCGCGGCAATGACAGCGCAGTGTTCTGACAGCTCTTGTTACACAGAGCTGACATGAAATTAAGGCATTGTCATTTGCAATCCTGCCGCAAATTTTCTATAGGTCAGGCTTCTCGGAGTCTGGCCTTTCCTGCGTCTGCGGGAACCTTACTGCTAACTACGCTCGTTGTGACGGGAGCCGTATGTCAATACCACGCTTGAAAACCTACCTATCGATGTTCGCTGCCGTGCTGATGCTCGGCCAGATGCTCAGCGCCCAGGCCGAAGAGTCCCTGCCGGACTTCACCACCTTGGTCGAGCAGGCCTCGCCGGCAGTGGTCAACATCAGTACCAAGCAGAAACTGCCGGACCGCCGCGTTGCCGCCGGGCAGATGCCCGACCTCGAAGGCCTGCCGCCGATGTTCCGCGAGTTCTTCGAGCGCAACATGCCGCAGCAGCCGCGCTCCCCACGCGGTGATCGCCAGCGTGAAGCGCAGTCTCTGGGATCTGGCTTCATCATTTCCAGCGACGGTTACGTGCTGACCAACAATCATGTGGTAGCCGACGCCGACGAGATCATCGTTCGCCTGTCCGACCGCAGTGAGCTGCAGGCCAAGCTGGTGGGCACCGACCCACGCACCGACGTGGCTCTGCTCAAGGTCGACGGCAAGAACCTGCCGACCGTGAAGCTGGGCGATTCGGAAAAGCTCAAGGTAGGCGAATGGGTGCTGGCCATCGGTTCGCCGTTCGGCTTCGACCACTCGGTGACCAAGGGTATCGTCAGCGCCAAGGGCCGAACGTTGCCTAACGACACCTATGTGCCGTTCATCCAGACCGACGTGGCGATCAACCCGGGGAACTCCGGTGGCCCGCTGTTCAACATGAAAGGCGAGGTGGTGGGCATCAACTCGCAGATCTTCACCCGTTCCGGCGGCTTCATGGGGCTGTCGTTCGCCATCCCGATCGACGTGGCGATCGATGTGTCGAACCAGCTGAAGAAAGACGGCAAGGTCAGCCGCGGCTGGCTGGGCGTGGTGATCCAGGAGGTCAACAAAGATCTGGCCGAATCCTTCGGCCTGGACAAGCCGGCCGGCGCCCTGGTGGCACAGGTCCTGGAGAACGGGCCGGCAGCCAAGGGCGGCCTGCAGGTGGGCGATGTCATTCTGAGCATGAATGGCCAGCCGATCGTCATGTCCGCCGACCTGCCGCACCTGGTGGGCAGCCTGAAGGATGGCGAGAAAGCCAAGCTCGAGATCATCCGCAACGGCAAGCGCCAGAACCTGGATGTCACCATCGGCGCATTGCCCGAGGATGACGCCGACATCGGCATGGGTGCCGGTGCCGATGGCAGTGCCGAACGCAGCAGCAACCGCCTGGGCGTCTCTGTCGCCGACCTGAGCGCCGAGCAGAAAAAGTCGCTCGAACTCAAGGGCGGTGTGGTCATCAAGGAAGTCCAGGATGGCCCTGCGGCCATGATCGGCCTGCGTCCGGGCGATGTGATCAGCCACCTGAACAACCAGGCCATTGCCTCGGCCAAGCAGTTCACCGAGATTGCCAAGGACCTGCCGAAGAACCGTTCAGTGTCCATGCGCGTGCTGCGCCAGGGGCGCGCCAGCTTCATCACCTTCAAGCTGGCTGAATAAGCTGGATGAAAGGTAGGAAAAGGGCAGCTTCGGCTGCCCTTTTCTATGAATGGGCAGGCGTCCGCTGTCCGTGGCGGCCTGCTGCCATGCAGCTTGTATACAGCCCGATAGAGGAATCTCCCATATCCCCGCGGCTTGAGGTACAATTCCCGGCTATTTTTCGGCGGGCGTCCGGCTCGCAGCCTTTTCGAGTGTTGACCCGTGAGTGATTTGAGTCATATCCGCAATTTCTCCATCATCGCCCACATCGACCATGGCAAGTCGACGCTGGCCGACCGTTTCATCCAGATGTGCGGTGGCCTGTCGGCGCGCGAAATGGAAGCCCAGGTCCTCGACTCCATGGACCTGGAGCGCGAACGCGGTATCACCATCAAGGCCCACAGCGTCACGCTGCACTACAAGGCGCAGGATGGTAAAACCTACCAGCTGAACTTCATCGACACCCCCGGCCATGTCGACTTCACCTATGAAGTCTCGCGCTCGCTGGCGGCGTGCGAGGGCGCGCTGCTGGTGGTCGATGCCGGCCAGGGCGTCGAGGCGCAGTCGGTGGCCAACTGCTACACCGCCATCGAGCAGGGCCTGGAAGTCATGCCCGTGCTGAACAAGATGGACCTGCCCCAGGCTGACCCGGACCGCGTCAAGGACGAGATCGAGAAGATCATCGGCATCGACGCTACCGACGCCGTGGCGTGCAGTGCCAAGAGCGGCATGGGCGTCGACGAGGTGCTCGAGCGCCTGGTACATACCATTCCCGCACCGACCGGTGAGATCGATGCACCGCTGCAGGCACTGATCATCGACTCCTGGTTCGACAACTACCTGGGCGTGGTCTCGCTGGTGCGTGTGCGCCAGGGCCGCGTGAAGAAAGGCGACAAGATCCTGGTCAAGTCCACCGGCAAGGTGCACCTGGTCGACAGCGTCGGCGTGTTCACCCCGAAACACACCCAGACCGCCGATCTGAAAGCCGGTGAAGTGGGCTTCATCATCGCCAGCATCAAGGACATTCACGGCGCGCCGGTCGGTGACACCCTGACCCTGTCCAGCACCCCGGAAGTCGAAATGCTGGCGGGCTTCAAGAAGATCCAGCCGCAGGTCTACGCGGGTCTGTTCCCGGTCAGCTCCGACGATTTCGAGGACTTCCGCGACGCCCTGCAGAAGCTGACCCTGAACGACTCGTCGCTGCAATACATGCCGGAAAGCTCCGACGCCCTGGGCTTCGGCTTCCGTTGCGGCTTCCTCGGCATGCTGCACATGGAGATCATCCAGGAGCGCCTGGAGCGCGAATACGACCTGGACCTGATCACCACCGCGCCAAGCGTGATCTACGAGCTCGAGCTCAAGACCGGCGAGACCATCGTCGTCGACAACCCATCGAAGCTGCCGGACGTCTCGTCCGTCACCGACTTCCGCGAGCCGATCGTCACCGCGACCATCCTGGTTCCGCAGGAGCACCTGGGCAACGTCATCACCCTGTGCATCGAGAAGCGTGGCGTGCAGCGCGACATGCAGTTCCTCGGCAGCCAGGTGCAGGTGCGCTACGACATGCCGATGAACGAAGTGGTCCTGGACTTCTTCGACCGGCTCAAGTCCACCAGCCGCGGCTACGCGTCGCTGGACTACCATTTCGACCGCTACCAGTCGGCCAACCTGGTCAAGCTGGACGTGCTGATCAACGGCGACAAGGTCGATGCCCTGGCCCTGATCGTGCACCGCGACAACGCCGCCTACAAAGGCCGTGCGTTGACCGAAAAGATGAAGGAACTGATCCCTCGGCAGATGTTCGACGTGGCGATCCAGGCAGCTATCGGCGGCCAGATCATCGCGCGGACAACCGTCAAGGCGCTCAGAAAGAACGTACTGGCTAAGTGCTACGGCGGTGACGTCAGCCGTAAGAAGAAGCTGCTGGAGAAGCAGAAGGCCGGTAAGAAACGCATGAAGCAGGTGGGTAACGTGGAAATTCCACAGGAAGCCTTCCTCGCTGTGCTCAGGTTGGATAGCTAGGTCCTATGTCGCTAAATTTCCCGCTGTTGCTCGTCATCGCCGTTGCCGTCTGCGGTCTGTTGGGTCTGCTCGACCTGCTGTTCCTGGCCCCGCGCCGGCGTGCGGCGATCGCCAACTACCAGGGCAGCGTCAGCCAACCCGAAATGGCCGTGGTCGAACGCCTGAACAAGGAACCGTTGCTGGTTGAGTACGGCAAGTCGTTCTTCCCGGTGCTGTTCATCGTGCTGGTGCTGCGCTCCTTCCTGGTCGAGCCGTTCCAGATCCCGTCGGGGTCGATGAAGCCGACGCTGGAAGTGGGCGACTTCATCCTGGTGAACAAGTTCTCCTACGGCATTCGCCTGCCGGTGATCGACAAGAAGGTCATCGAGGTGGGTGATCCGCAGCGCGGGGATGTGATGGTGTTCCGCTACCCGAGCGACCCCAACGTCAACTACATCAAGCGTGTGGTCGGCCTGCCGGGCGATGTGATCCGCTACACCGCCGACAAGCGCCTGTTCGTCAATGGCCAGGCGATTGCCGAGCAGTTGGTCGGCAGCGAGCCGGGCACCCTGGGCAGCGCCGAGCTGTACAAGGAGAAGCTCGGTGAAGCCGAGCACCTGATCCGCAAGGAAATGACCCGCTACCGCATGCCGCCGGACCAGCAATGGACCGTGCCGGCCGGTCACTACTTCATGATGGGTGACAACCGCGACAACTCCAACGACAGCCGTTTCTGGGATGATCCGAACATTCCCAAGGAACTGCACGGCATGGTTCCGGACCGGAACATCGTCGGCAAGGCCTTCGCGGTCTGGATGAGCTGGCCAGAGCCGAAACTCAGCCACTTCCCGAACCTGTCGCGGGTCGGGCTGATCCATTGAGTAACGACGGCGCTGTCCACGGACGGCGCCGATTGCATTTCTGACATAGGCTGTGTTCTCAGGGAGCGAGGCTTTCGCCGTTGCCGGCGTCTGACCACAGTCAAACCGTCTTTCAGGATGTTGATTTGAACAACGCGTTGAACATTGCCGGGGTGGCCCCATGAGTGGTTCCCTTGCACGCCTGGAGCGCAAGCTCGGCTACACCTTCAAGAACCAGGACCAGATGCTGCTGGCCCTGACCCATCGCAGCTACGCCGGGCGCAATAACGAGCGCCTGGAGTTCCTTGGCGATGCCATCCTCAACTTCGTGGTCGGCGAGGCGCTGTTCGAGCGCTTCCCGCAGGCGCGTGAAGGCCAGTTGTCGCGTCTTCGCGCCCGTCTGGTCAAGGGCGAGACCCTGGCGCGGCTGGCCCGCGGCTTCGACCTGGGCGAATACCTGCGCCTGGGCTCGGGTGAGTTGAAAAGCGGTGGTTTTCGTCGCGAGTCGATTCTTGCCGACGCCCTCGAGGCCCTGATCGGTGCGATCTACCAGGACGCCGACATGCAGACCGCGCGCGAGCGAATCCTCGCCTGGCTGACCGACGAGTTCGATGGCCTGACCCTGGTCGACACCAACAAGGACCCCAAGACGCGCCTGCAGGAGTTCCTGCAGTCGCGTGCCTGCGAGTTGCCACGTTACGAAGTGGTGGATATCCAGGGCGAACCGCACTGCCGGACCTTCTTCGTCGAATGCGAAGTGGTCCTGCTGAACAAGAAAAGCCGCGGCCAGGGCGTGAGCCGGCGTATCGCCGAGCAGGTCGCCGCCGCCGCCGCATTGATCGCCCTGGGCGTGGAGAATGGCAATGACTGAGAATACTTCGACCCGCTGCGGCTATGTTGCCATTGTCGGTCGCCCCAACGTGGGCAAGTCCACGCTGCTCAACCACATCCTCGGTCAGAAGCTGGCGATCACCTCGCGCAAGCCGCAGACCACCCGTCACAACATGCTCGGGATCAAGACCGAGGGTGACGTGCAGGCGATCTACGTCGACACCCCCGGCATGCACAAGGCCAACGACAAGGCGCTGAACCGCTACATGAACCGCAACGCCTCGGCAGCCCTGAAGGATGTCGACGTGGTGATCTTCGTGGTCGACCGCACCAAGTGGACCGACGAAGACCAGTTGGTGCTGGAGCGCGTGCAGTACGTGACCGGCCCGCTGATCATCGCGGTCAACAAAACCGACCGCATGGAAGAGAAGGCCGAGCTGATCCCGCACCTGCAGTGGCTGCAAGAGCAGCTGCCGAACGCCGAGGTGATGCCGATTTCCGCGCAGCAGGGGCACAACCTCGAAGCGCTGGAAGCACAGATCGCCAAGCACCTGCCCGAGAACGATCACTTCTTCCCGGAAGACCAGATCACCGACCGGAGCAGCCGTTTCCTTGCCGCCGAGCTGGTGCGCGAGAAGATCATGCGTCAGCTCGGTGCCGAGCTGCCGTACCAGATCACCGTGGAGATCGAGGAGTTCAAGCAGCAGGGCCATGTGCTGCACATCCATGCGTTGATCCTGGTTGAACGCGACGGGCAGAAGAAGATCATCATTGGCGACAAGGGCGAGCGCATCAAGCGCATTGGCTCCGAGGCGCGCAAGGACATGGAAGTGCTTTTCGACTCCAAGGTCATGCTCAACCTGTGGGTCAAGGTCAAAGGCGGCTGGTCCGACGACGAGCGCGCCCTGCGTTCGCTGGGTTACGGCGACCTGTAACACCCCGACCGGGCCCGTGCCTCTTGTGGGAGCGGCGGTGCGGCGGCCGGACTTGTCCCGCGAAAGCTATCGCGGGACAAGTCGGGTCGCCGCACCGCCGCTCCCACAGTCATTTATGACGTCGAGAAATCGCTGATGGACCAACCCACCCCCCAGCCGGCCTACGTGCTGCACAGCCGCGCCTACAAGGAAACCAGTGCGCTGGTGGACTTTCTTACCCCGCAAGGCAAGGTACGCGCCGTACTGCGCCGGGCGCGGGGCAAGGGCGGCAGCCTGGTGCGGCCGTTCGTGCCGCTGGAGGTGGAGCTGCGCGGGCGCGGCGAGTTGAAGAACGTCGGCCGCCTGGATGCCGTCGGCATTGCCGCCTGGTTGCACGGTGACGCGCTGTTCAGCGGTCTGTACCTCAACGAGCTGCTGATGCGCCTGCTGCCCGCCGAGGCGCCGCACCCGGCACTGTTCGAGCACTACACCCTGACTTTGCAGGCCCTGGCCGCCGGGCGTGCGCTGGAGCCGCTGTTGCGCTCCTTCGAATGGCGCCTGCTGGATGAGCTGGGTTACGCCTTCTCGCTTGAACATGACGTCAACGACAGCCCTGTGGTCGCCGAAGGCCTTTATCGCCTGCAGGTGGACGCCGGCCTCGAGCGGGTCGAACTGTTCCAGCCCGGTTTGTTCAAGGGCGGCGAACTGCTGGCCCTGGCCCAGGCCGACTGGGAGGCGCCCGGTGCCTTGCTCGCCGCCAAGCGCCTGATGCGCCAGGCACTGGCGGTCCACCTCGGGCCCAAGCCATTGGTCAGCCGGGAACTGTTTCGCAAGCGCTGAGCAGCACGTATGCTGTGGCCCTCAACTTTCAGGAGTGCCCCTTCGTGACTCACAGCAACCGCATGCTTCTCGGTGTCAATATCGACCACGTGGCGACCCTGCGCCAGGCCCGGGGCACCCGCTATCCGGATCCGGTCAAGGCCGCCCTGGACGCCGAGGAAGCGGGTGCCGACGGCATCACCGTGCACCTGCGCGAAGACCGCCGGCACATCCAGGAGCGCGATGTGCTGCTGCTCAAGGACGTGCTGCAGACCCGCATGAACTTCGAGATGGGCGTCACCGAAGAGATGATGGCGTTCGCCGAGAAGATCCGCCCGGCGCATATCTGCCTGGTGCCGGAAACCCGTCAGGAACTGACCACCGAAGGCGGCCTCGACGTCGCTGGCCAGGAGGCGCGGATCAAGGCGGCGGTCGAGCGCCTGTCGCGCACCGGTGCCGAGGTGTCGCTGTTCATCGATGCCGACGAGCGGCAGATCGAGGCCTCGCGCCGTGTCGGCGCCCCGGCCATCGAGTTGCACACCGGCCGTTACGCCGATGCCGAGACGCCGACCGAGGTCGCCGAGGAGCTCAAGCGCATCGTCGATGGCGTAGCGTTTGGTGTTGGCCAGGGCCTGATCGTCAATGCCGGGCATGGCCTGCATTACCACAACGTCGAGGCCGTGGCCGCGATCAAGGGCATCAACGAGCTGAACATCGGCCATGCGCTGGTGGCCCATGCGCTGTTCGTCGGCTTCAAGGCCGCGGTGGCCGAGATGAAAGCGCTGATCGTCGCCGCTTCGCGGTGATTTTCTGACCGTCTGCACCGGCCTCATCGCCGGCAAGCCGGCTCCCACATGGATCGCACTGGCCTTGAGTGCTGCGCAGTATCTGTGGGAGCCGGCTTGCCGGCGATGAGGCCGTTGGCATCAACCACTTACTCCGCTCGAAATACCAGAGTGAAGCGGGTAGGGCCCGAAGGGCTGCTCCTGACCTCGATACGCCCCCCATGCAATTGCATGATCGACTTGACGATCGCCAACCCCAGCCCGGTGCCACCCTCCAGCCGTGAACGCCCGGCCCCGGCCCGGTAAAAGCGTTCGAACAGGTGCGGCAGGTGGGTCTCCTCTATCCCTGTGCCCTGGTTCTGCACCCACACGGCAATCTCGTTGCCCAGCCGCTCGATGCCTACGGCAACCGGCTCGCCCTCCGGTGCATGGCGAATCGCATTGCTCAGCAGGTTGGATAGCGCCCGCTGGAACATCAACCGGTCCGCCAGGGCCGTGCCCCAGCCTTGCAGGTGCAGGGAGATGCCCTTGAGCTCGGCACTGAAGGCGAACAGTTCACTCACCCGTGCCACTTCGTCGGCCAACGTCAGGGGCGCCAGGGCAACCTGGGTCTGCGGCTGGCTGACCTGGGCGAGGAACAGCATGTCGTTGATGATGCGGCTGAGGCGGGTCAGCTCCTCGACGCTGTCTTCGAGGGCTTCGCGGTACTTGTCGCCGTCACGCTCACGGGCCAGGGTCACCTGGGCCTTGCCCATCAGGTTGCCGATGGGCGTGCGCAGCTCGTGGGCCAGGTCGTCGGAGAACTGCGATAGCTGGCGCACACCTTGGTCGAGCCGGTCGAGCATGATGTTGATGGCGCGCGCGAGGTCGGCCAGCTCGCTGGGCAGGCCCTCATCAGGCAGCCGGTGAGTAAGGTCCTGGGCCGAAACCTGCCCGGCGATCCGGCGGAAGTGCCGCAACGGACGCAGGCCGCGCTGCACCAGCTTCCAGGCGGCGATGCCGATCAGCACCAGCAGCAACGGCAGGGCCAGTAGCGTCGAGTGCAGATAGGCTTGCAGCAGGCTGTTGTCGTCGCTGCGGTTGAGCGACATCAACACCTTGACCGGGGTGTCGTCGCGCAGGCGCATCAATCGGCTGGCGGTGAGGATCTGATTGTCGCCGTCGTCGCGCCAGGCATGGAAGGTCAGCCGCTCGTCCGCTTCCAGGTTCAGCAAATGCTGGGACTGCATGGCCGGGCCCAGGCTGAGCAGTGCCGGATGACGGCCATTGATGGCGATCACACTGAGGCTGAGGTTGTCGTGGCCCATGACCAGATCGAGCAATGGGTGGGCGCGGGCGCCCAGGTCGTCGCTTCGCAGGTCTACGCGCAGGTTGTGCTCGACTTGCTGCATCTTGCGCGTCAGGTCCTTGCGCGCCCGGCTATCCAGTTCGTGGTCCAGGGCAAATACCGCAAGGCACGCCAGCAGCAGCACCAGCGCCGCGCCCAGCAGGGTGACGCCCAGGCCCAGGCGCAACGACAGGCTGGGGCGCTTCACGTCCGCGCCTCTAGCACATAGCCGACGCCGCGCAGGGTGTGGATCAGCTTGTCGTCGAAGGGGTCGTCGATCTTCGCCCGCAGGCGGCGGATCGATACCTCCACCACGTTGGTGTCGCAGTCGAAGTTCATGTCCCACACCAGCGAGATGATCTGGGTGCGTGACAGCACCTCGCCGCTCTGGCGCATCAACAGGTGCAGCAGGGCGAACTCCTTGGCGGTCAGGTCGATGCGCTGGCCGCCGCGCCAGGCGCGGTGGCGGCCAGGATCGAGTTCGAGGTCGGCGACCTTCAAGGTGCTCGGCTGCAGGCGCTGGTCGTTGCGCCGCAGCAGGCTGCGGATACGCGCCAGCAGCTCGGGGAATTCGAACGGCTTCAGCAGGTAGTCGTCTGCGCCCAGGTCCAGCCCCTTGACGCGATCGGCGAGACGGCCGTGGGCGGTGAGCATCATGATCCGCGTGGAGGATTCGGCGCGCAGGCGCTGCAGCACGCCCCAACCATCGAGCCCGGGCAGGTTGACGTCAAGGATCACCAGATCGTAGGGCTGCTGGCGGGCCAAGTGCAGACCATCGGTGCCGCTGGAGGCGCAGTCGACCACATACCCGTTCTCGCGCAGGCCCTGTTGCAGGTAGTCGGCGGTGCGTGGTTCGTCCTCGATGATCAGTAGGCGCATGGTCGGGCTCTGTGTGGAAAGGGGGCGATTCTCGACCCTGTAGTGACATCAGGGTCAAGCGGCGGGAATGTTACTGGATGCGAATGGCGAAAAGAGGAGGATTGCTGATTTGTAATCTGTGGGTCATATGCGCGACAGGCTTGTCGCAATCGCGGGGCAAGCCCGCTCCCACGTGGTACGGCGGGGATTTCAGGACTGTAATGTCTGCCTCACCTTGGCGTTAGCTCCCGCTTGCGATGATGGCCCTGTCGAAACGGTTATCACGAGGCAAGCACGATGAACCTGACCAAGTACCTGCTGCTGGCGATCCTCGCCCTGGGCAGCACCAGCATTTTCGCCGAGGGTGGCGCGGAGCGTTCGAAGCAATTCTGGCAAGCCTTCCGCGAGGATCAGGCGCGTTTGCACGGCGACAAGCAGCAAGCTGTGGCCGAGCGCGAGCGCAAGGCAGAAGAGAAGGCCCGCGAGCTGGCCAAGGATTGAGCACCACACGCCTGCGCCGCCACAGCTCCTCGGCGCAGGTGAGCCTCGGCGCCCTAGCGGGCGCCTTTTTTTATTTGCGCGCCAGCAATGTGGCGCGGCGTGGTGCCGGCAGGCCTTCGATGGTCCTGCCGTGGTCGTTCGGGTCGAGGAAGTCGCCCAGTGACTGATAGCGCATCCACTCGGTGCTGCGTTGTTCCTCGACGCTGGTGACGCTGACATCGACACAGCGCACATCGCTGAAACCGGCGCGGCGCAGCCAGCGCTCCAGGGCCGGCACCGACGGCAGGAACCATACGTTGCGCATCTGCGCGTAGCGGTCCTCGGGTACCAGCACCTGGTTTTCGTCGCCCTCGATCACCAGGGTTTCCAGCACCAGCTCGCCACCCTTGACCAAGCAATCCTTGAGCGCCAGCAGGTGCTCGATGGGCGAGCGGCGGTGGTAGAACACGCCCATGGAGAACACGGTGTCGAAACCTTCGAGGTTGGCCGGCAGCTCTTCGAGGGCGAACGGCAGGTGCCACGCCGGCAAGTCCGGCAGGTATTGCTGCACGGCCTGGAACTGGCAGAAGAACAACCAGTTGGGGTCGACGCCGATGACCATGTCGGCGCCGGCGCCGAGCATGCGCCACTGGTAGTAGCCGTTGCCGCAGCCCACGTCGAGCACGCGCTTGCCCTTGAGGTCCAGGTGCGGGCCGACCCGCGACCATTTCCAGTCCGAGCGCCATTCGGTATCGACATGCACGCCGAACAGGTCGAACGGGCCCTTGCGCCAGGGCGACAGGCCCATCAGCGCCTGGCGCATCTGCGCCCGGGTGGCGTCGTCGCAGTCGCAGTCCAGGCGCAGGCCGTCGACCAGGTCGACTTCGCTCGGGGTCAGATGCGGCAGTGCGTCGAGGGCGCCGCGCCAGCGATCGAGGTCGCCGTGGCCTTTTTCCAGCTTGCTCTCGAGTTGCGCCTGCAGGCCTTGGGACCAGGTGGCAAGGGGGGTGCCCGCCAGGCGGCGGACAAGGGGGGACAGATCGATCATGGCAGGGCTATCAGCGAGGCGAAGTTGAGGCATTGGAACCAGGGCACGACCTTGGAGAAGCCGGCGGCGCGCAGGCGCGCTTCATGGGTTTCCAGGGTGTCGGGTTTCATCACGTTCTCGATGGCGCTGCGCTTCTGGGCGATTTCCAGTTCGCTGTAGCCATTGGCACGCTTGAAGTCCAGGTGCAGTTCGTTGAGCAGTTCCTGCTCCTGGGCGTCGGTGAAGCGCAGTTTCTCCGAGAGAATCAACGCGCCGCCCGGCAAAAGTGCCGGGCGGATGCGGGCAAGCAGGTCCAGGCGCTGTTCGGGAGCGACGAACTGCAGGGTGAAGTTCATCGCCACCACAGAGGCCGGCTCGAAGGGCAGGGCGAGAATATCGGCCTCCAGCACCTGCACCGGCAGCAACTCCTGGAACATCGAGTCCTGGGCGGTGAGGTACTGGCGGCAGCGCTCGACCATGGCCGCGGAGTTATCCACCGCGATCACCCGGCAGCCGTCCGCGCGCACGTGGCGACGCAGCGCCTGGGTCACCGCGCCCAGCGAGGCGCCGAGGTCGTACAGTGCGGAGCCCGGCTGGGCGAAGCGCGCGGCCAGCACGCCGAGGTTCTCGACGATGGTCGGGTAACCGGGCACCGAACGCTTGATCATGTCCGGGAACACCTGCACCACGTCTTCGTTGAAGACGAAGTCGGGCACCTGCTCCAGGGGTTGGGCGAATAGGCGGTCGGGTTGTTTGCTCACGGTGGGTCCAGGCGGCTGGCAATCTACAGGGGCGGCATTCTAGCCAAACCACGGCAAGCTTGCATGACTGGCTGACCGGCGCCGTTCGCTCAGTTGACCCGAATGGCGCAATCGAAGGTCTGTACCGGACGTACTTCCGGGGCCCAGGGCTGCTGGTAGACCAGGATCAGATGGCCCTCGCCGGCGGCCTTGGCCTGGAAGCGCCAGCTGGACAGGCCACCGCTGCCGACGATGCCAGCTTGCTCCGGAGAACTGTATACCTCGGGGCCAAGGCTGCGCAGGATCTCCGAAGCCGGGTTCTGCAGCAGCCAGCGGTAGCCGGTGGTGGGGTTGCTGGGCAGGGTGAGGGTCAGGGTCTGGCCGACCTGCAGGCGCTTTGGGCATTCGCTTTCGCCGTCCAGTTCGACGGTGCGTTGCGGTTGCTGGGCGCAAGCGGTGAGCAGGGCCAGGGCGGCGGGAACGAGCAGGCGAGGGAGGGTCATGTTGGCTCCTGAAGCTGGAATGGCCTGAGGATAACCGAAGCTGTCGCAAGTTTGTGTGGTCTACGCGCGCCCTATCGCCGGCAAGCCGGCTCCCACAAGTAGGATACATCCTGCACTTTGTGGGAGCCGGCTTGCCGGCGATAGGGCCGCAACGCGGCCCCGTCCTCTTTAGAACAATACTTTCGCCACGTCGGCAAAGCGCTTGGCAAAGTGCACGCTCAGCCCTTCCTTCAGGTAGTCAGGCAATTCTTCGAAATCGCCACGGTTGGCCTCCGGCAGGATCAGCTCGAAGATCTTCTGGCGCCGCGCGGCGATCACTTTCTCGCGCACCCCGCCGATCGGCAGCACCTGGCCGGTCAGGGTCAGCTCGCCGGTCATGGCCACGCCTTTCTTCGGCGCCTGGTCGCGGGCCAGCGACAGCAGGGCGCTGGCCATGGTCACACCGGCGCTGGGGCCGTCCTTCGGCGTGGCGCCCTCGGGCACGTGCAGGTGGATGAACGCCTCGTTGAAGTAGCCGGGGGTGCCACCGAACTGCTTGAGGTTCGAACTGATATAGCTGTAGGCGATCTCTGCCGATTCCTTCATCACGTCACCCAACTGCCCGGTGAGCTTGAGGCCGCGGTTGAGGCTGTGGATATGCGTGGCCTCGATCGGCAGGGTGGCGCCGCCCATGCTGGTCCAGGCAAGACCGGTGATAACACCCTTACCGGCCAGCACCTGCTCGCTGCGGAACACCGGCATGCCCAGGGCGGGCTCGAGGTCCTTGGCGGCGATCTTGAGCTTGGCGTCCGGGTCTTCCAGCAGTTTGACCACCGACTTGCGCACCAGCTTGCCCAGCTGTTTCTCCAGCTGACGCACCCCGGCTTCGCGGGCATAGCCCTCGATCACCGCACGCAGCGCGGCGTCGTTGATGCTCAGGCTGGTCTTGGCCACGCCGGCCTTGTCCAGCTGCTTGGGCCACAGGTGGCGCTTGGCGATGGCCAGCTTTTCTTCGGTGATATAGCCGGACAGGCGGATCACTTCCATGCGATCGAGCAAGGGGCCGGGGATCGAGTCCAGGGTGTTGGCGGTGCAGACGAACAGCACCTTGGACAGGTCCAGGCGCAGGTCCAGGTAGTGGTCGAGGAAGTCGACGTTCTGTTCCGGGTCGAGGGTTTCCAGCAGCGCCGAGGCTGGGTCGCCCTGGTAGCTCTGGCCCATCTTGTCGATCTCGTCGAGCATGATCACCGGGTTCATCACCTCGACCTCCTTCAGCGCCTGCACCAGCTTGCCCGGCTGGGCGCCGATGTAGGTGCGGCGGTGGCCCTTGATCTCGGCCTCGTCGCGCATGCCGCCGACGCTGAACCGGTAGAACGGCCGGCCCAGGGATTCGGCGATGGACTTGCCGATGCTGGTCTTGCCCACCCCGGGCGGGCCCACCAGCAGCACGATGGAGCCGCTGATCTCACCCTTCCAGGCGCCGACGGCGAGGAACTCGAGGATGCGTTCCTTGATGTCGTCGAGCCCGGCGTGGTGGCGGTCGAGTACCTTGCGCGCGTGCTTGAGGTCGAGCTTGTCCTTGCCGTACACACCCCAGGGCAGGGCGGTGGCCCACTCCAGGTAGTTGCGGGTGACGGCATACTCCGGCGAGCCGGTCTCGAGGATCGCCAGCTTGCCCATCTCTTCGTCGATACGTTTTTTCGCCTGCTCGGGCAGGGTCTTGCCCGCCAGGCGCTGCTGGAACTGCTCCACGTCGGCGCTGCGGTCGTCCTTGGTCAGGCCCAGCTCCTGCTGGATGACCTTGAGCTGTTCCTTGAGGAAGAATTCGCGTTGGTGCTCGCCGATCTGGCGGTTTACCTCGGCGGAGATCTCGTTCTGCAGGCGGGCGACCTCGACCTCCTTGCGCAGCATCGGCAGGACCTTTTCCATGCGCTTGAGCATGGGCACGCAATCGAGCACTTCCTGCAGCTGGTTGCCAGTGGCCGAGGTGAGGGCGGCGGCGAAGTCGGTCAGTGGTGACGGATCGTTGGGGCTGAAGCGGTTGAGGTAGTTCTTCAGCTCTTCGCTGTACAGCGGGTTGAGCGGCAGCAGCTCCTTGATCGCGTTGATCAGGGCCATGCCGTAGGCTTTCACCTCGTCGGTGGGCTCCGCCGGCTGGCGTGGGTAGTCGACCTCCACCAGGTAGGGCGGGCGGTGGTGCTTGAGCCAGGTGCGGATGCGCACGCGGGTCAGGCCCTGGGCGACGAACTGCAGCTTGCCGCCTTCGCGGCTGGCGTGGTGCACCTTCACCAGGGTGCCGTATTCGGGCAGGGCCTTGGTGTCGAAGTGGCGGTGGTCTTCCGGCGGGGTGTCCATGAAGAACAGCGCCAGGGAGTGGTGCGGGGTCTTGGCGACCAAGTCGAGGGTTTCGGCCCAAGGTTCTTCATTGACGATCACCGGCAGCACTTGCGCGGGGAAGAACGGGCGGTTGTGGATCGGGATCACGTAGACCTTGTCCGGCAGCTGCTGGCCGGGCAGGGCGAGATGGTGACCGGGTGCGGTCGAGGGATCGAGATGTTCGACTTCGCTGTGTTCGTCGGGGTGTTCCGGGAAATCCTGCTGGTCGCTCATGGGGCACCTGCGTGAATGGCTATGGTGCTTAGATGGGGCGGTGGTTGGCAGGTTTCAATGGTAGACGAAGGGGGGAGAACTGCGGGGGAAACAATAGCGGGGCAAGCCCGCTCCCTCGATGGGAGCGGGCTTGCCCCGCGACAGGCGTGACGCTTACTCAGCCAATTTGTAAGCGATGATGTAGTCGCCCATTTTCGTACCGAGCGAGCCATGGCCGCCGGCGGTTACCAGCACGTACTGCTTGCCATCCTTGCCGGTGTAGCTCATCGGCGTGGCCTGGCCGCCGGCCGGCAGGCGAGCCTTCCACAGCTCCTGGCCGTTCTTCACGTCGTAGGCGCGCAGGTACTGGTCCAGGGTGCCGCTGAGGAAGCCGACGCCGCCGGCAGTGACGATCGAGCCACCCATGCTTGGCACGCCCACCGGCATGCCGATCGGCACCGGGGTGCTGTCACGGGTGGTGCCGTTCTTGTGCTTCCACACCACTTTGTTGGTGAACAGGTCGATGGCTGCCACGTAGCCCCAGGCCGGCGCCTGGCACGGAATGCCCAGTGGCGACATGAACGGGTGCATGGTCACGGCGTACGGCGCACCTGTGTTCGGCTGCACGCCGCTGGTCTCGCTTTCGCGCTTGCTGCCTTCGGCGACCTGCTCGCGTGGGACCATCTTCGACACGAAAGCCATGTAGTTCGGCGAGGTGAAGAGGATCTGGCGCACCGGGTCGACCGAGACGCTGCCCCAGTTGAACACGCCGACGTTGCCTGGGTAGACCAGGCTGCCCTGCTCGGACGGCGGGGTGTACTGGCCTTCGTAGCGCAGGCTGCGGAACTGGATGCGGCAGAGCATCTGGTCGAACGGCGTGGCGCCCCACATGGCCTGTTCGGTCAGGTCAGGGCCGAGCAGGTTGAGGTCGGAACGGGCCTGGGTCGGCGCGGTATGGTCGCCCTTGACCGCGCCTTGGGGTACCGGGATCTCGCGGATCGGCACGATCGGCGTGCCGTCGCGGCGGTCGAGCACGTACAGGCTGCCTTGCTTGGTCGGCACGATGACCGCCGGCTTGACGCCGTCGTCGGTCTTCAGGTGCACCAGGGTGGGCTGGCTGCCGACGTCCATGTCCCACAGGTCGTGGTGGGTGAACTGGTAGTTCCAGCGCGCCTTGCCGGTGGCCAGGTCCAGGGCGACGATGCCGGCGCTGTACTTCTCGGCGCCCGGGGTGCGGTCGGCGCCCCACTGGTCAGGGGTCTGGTTGCCCAGCGGCAGGTAGATCATGCCGAGGTCTTCGTCGACGCTGGCGATCGACCACATGTTGGCCGAGTTGCGGCTGTAGAACTTGCCGTCGGCCAGGGGCTTGGTGTCGTCGGGGTTGTTGCTGTCCCAGTTCCACACCAGGTGGCCGTCGTGCACGTCGTAGGCGCGGATCACGCCGGACGGCTCGTTGGTCGACTCATTGTCGGTGACGTGGCCACCGATGATCACCAGGCTGCGGGTGATCGCGGCCGGGGAAGTGGAGTAGTAACCACCGGCGGTGAACGGGCCGATGCCACGGGTCAGGTCGATCACGCCCTGGTTGGCGAAGCCTTCGCAGACCTTGCCATTGTCGGCGTTGATGGCGATCAGGCGGGCGTCGGCGGTGGGCAGGTAGAGGCGGCGCGGGCAGGCCTGGGCCACGGCCTGGCCTGCGTCGGTGATCTTCGGCGCGGGGCTGCCATCACGGCTGACGTAGTTGTTCTCGTCATAGTACGAGACGCCGCGGCAGGTCATGTGGGCGAAGCCCTTGAAAGTGCCGGTGGGGCTCTTGACCTGCGGATCAAAGCGCCAGATCTCGGCGCCGGTGTCCGGGTCCAGCGCCAGCAGGCGGCTGTGGGCGGTGCAGGCGTAGAGCATGCCGTTGACCTTCAGCGGCGTGTTCTGGTTGGTCAGCTCCACCGGGTCGTTCTCGGTCGGCAGGTCGCCGGTGCGGATACGCCAGGCCTCTTCCAGGCGGTAGGCGTTCTGCGGTGTGATCTGGCGTAGCGGCGAGTAGCGGTCGCCGTGCTCGGTGCGGCCGTAGGCCTGCCATTCACCGTCGGGCATGGCCGGGGCGGCGCTGCCCATCTCGCTGTTGTCGCGGGTGAACTCGCCACGGATTTCGCCCGGGTGAGTGAACTGGCTGGCCACGGCAGTGGCGCCGGAGGCGACCACGGCGACGCTGAGCAGGGCGGTGTTGACCTTGGACGCAGGGCCGACCAGCGGGCGGCGCGCCCACGGCAGCAGCAGGACCACGCCGATGGCGAACCAGATGGCCAGGCGCGGCACCAGCTGCCACCAGTCCAGGCCCACTTCCAGCAGCGCCCAGGCGGTGCTGCCCAGCAGTACCAGGCCATACAGGCCCAGGGCGATGCGCCGCTTGGCCAGCAGCAGGATGCCGGACAGGGCGAAGCCGATACCGGCAATCAGGTAGTAAAGCGAGCCGCCCAGCTGGCTCAGCTTGATGCCGCCGGCCAGCAGGGCCAGGCCCATCAGCAGCAGCAGCACGCCCATCAGGCGCGGTAGCCAGCGGGTTCCATTCTTGGCACCGTCAGTGCTCATCGTCTGTTCTCCGTAGTGTGAAAGGGTCGGGTTAGAAACTGCTCTGGATCTTCAGGCCGCCGATCAACGCGTCGTCGACCCGCGACACCCCGCCCGGATGGCGGATGTACTGCACGTTCGGGCGTACGGTGAGCCAGTCGGCCAGGTGGATGCCGTAATAGAGTTCGGCGCTGTACTCGGTGTCCTGCACGGGCAGGAAGCCGGGGTTGTCGTAGTCGTCCAGGCCGTTGGTCTGGTTGCTGAGGCGGGCGTTCTTGCGGTAACCGGGGTTGACGTGCACGCGGGCCAGGGCGAAACCGATGTCGTCCTTGGCGCGGGCATCGAACGGCCCTTTGTAAACCACACCTGCCTGCACATAGTTGTCGATGGCATTGGTCTTCTTGTCGTGCACCGTGGCGTTGGCGAACAGGCTCAGGCCGCGGGACTGGTCGGAGGCCAGCGCGGTCACCTGCTGCTGGGCGCCGAACCACAGGCCGTGCTTGCTCGAGCTGCTGCGATAGGCGGCGCCGCTGATGGCGGCGGGCGTACCGTTGCTGTCCTTGAGTACATCCTGTGCCTTGGCATTACTGTAGTAGTAGCCGGCGCGATATTCCCCTTTCAGGCCATTGACCCGCGGGCTCCAGACCAGTTCGATCGGCATCACCGCGCCCTGGGTGCCGCTGCCGCTGAGCTTGAAGCCGTTGCCGCTCTCGAGGTTCGAGGGGTTCTGCTCGAACACCCCGACCTGGGCGTAGAGCGCGTTATCGAGGTTGTAGCGCACGCGCAGGGCCCACTGGCTGACCGGCCAGTTGTACCAGATGCCGCCTACCCAGTTGCCCACCTGCGAGCCGCAGAACGCCAGGTTCTGGAAGTCGCAGGGGAAGCTGTTGAAGTCCTCGCCCTCGCCGAAGCGGCCGAATTTCACGTCCAGCGCGCCATCGAAGTATTTCTGCTTGATCCACATCTGGGTCAGGCGCCAGGTCTGGCCACGGCCCCAGACTTCCTGGGCCGAGGTAAAGCCGCCGACGCGCGGGTCGTTAATGCGGTCGTTGCTGATGTTGTTGCCGTGGCGTTCGGTGACGGTCAGCTGCACTTCGGTGTCGTGCCAGCCGAGGATCTTCTGCAGGTCCATGTTCACGCCGAAGGTGAACTGGTCGCTGTAGCGTGCGGCGCGGTCGTGGCTGTAGCCGCCGTGCAGGTTGCTGCCCATCTCGCCGGTGTAGCCAAGGGTGAAGTCGTAGCCCTTTTCCAGCAGTTCACTGCGGGTACCACCCCAGTCGCCGAGCATCCACTTCGAGTCCTTAGCGAACATTTCGCCAGCACTGGTGGTAGGGGAAAGGGCACCGAGCAGGGTGGCGAGGGCGAGGCCGGAGTAGCGGGTAGTGGGCAGCTGGAGCATGAGATAGCGCTATCTTTTGATTGTTGAGGAAACGGCAAGCGCAACGAAGTGCGAGGTCTTCGAAGGGAAATGGCTGCGATGGGTATCGAGTGAAGCGATTCAGCTTGCGGCGGGGAGGATATAGGGGAAGTTGTAAGAAAAAAAGACAAAATGTCGCAGGGGATTGTTGCCGATGGGGTAACAGTCGTCCCATCGAGGGGTAGCCCACCCCACGGTGGGAGAGGGCTCACCCTACGATGCCGTCAGAACGAGGTACGCAAGCCAACCTGCACACTACGCCCCGGCGCCGGCGCGATATCGCGCAGGATCGAACTGGCATAGCGCACGGTCTGGTCGGTGAGGTTCTCGCCGCGTACGAACGCCAGCCATTCACTCTGGCCGATGTCGAAGCGATACCCCACGCTTGCGCCGAGGGTGGTGTAGCCGTCGGTGCCGGTTTCGTTGGCCGGTTTGCGCCGTTGCGACGCGGCATGCTGCACATCGACCCGTGCCTGCCAGCGATCCAGTTCCCAGACTAGGCCGCTGTTCAGGCGCAGTGGTGCGATACGTGGCAGCGGCTCGCCGCTGTCGAGGTTCTTGGCCCGGGTGTAGTCGCCGGACAGTTCCAGGGCGAAGCTGCCGTAGCGATTCTCCAGCAACTTCCAGCGGTCCTGGGCCTCGATACCGTAGAAGCGTGCGCGCACACCCTGGTAGGCATACTCGGGGATATCACCGTGATCGTGATCATGGTCATGATCGTCGCCATGGTCGTGATCATGCCCTTCACGCAGGTTGCCGGTGCCGATCAGGCCGATGTAGTTGCGAAAATGGCTGTAGAACACACCGACGCTGCCCTTGTGGGTGCCGTTGTCGAAGCGCAGGGCCAGGTCGCCGGAGATGGCTTTTTCCTTGTTCAGGTTCGGGTCACCGATCTCGTAGGCGCCGGTCGCCACATGGGCGCCGTTGGCATACAGCTCGTAGAAGGTCGGCGCGCGCTCGGTATAGCCGAGGTTGGCGGCCAGCGACCAGACCGGGTCGAGCTGGTACACCGCGCCCGATGACAGACTGAAGGCATTGAAGCTGCTGGCGCTATCGGCTCCTGCAAATGTTTCGTTGCCCTTGGCATCCGGATCGACCCGGGTATGTTCCATGCGCGCGCCCAGGCTCAGGTTCAGGCGCTCGGTGGCCTGCCATTGCTCGAGCAGGAACAGCGCCAGGCTGTCGGTATCGGTGTGCGGGACAAAGGCTTCCTCGCCCAGTGCGGAGAACTCGTTGCGGCTGACCTGTGCACCGATCACGCCCTCGACCGGGCCCAGCGGCTGGTGGCGGGCTTCGATGCGTGCTTCGTAGCCCTTGTTCTTGAAGGTAGTGTGCACTTCACCGCTTTCGATTTCACGGTGCTGGTAGTCGGTGTAGCCGGCATCGACCTTCACCGAGCTGAATGGTCCGTCGAGATCGCGCAGCTCCGAGGCGAAGCCGTAGTGGTCCTGCTGCATGTCCAGGCGCACGCCGGGCTCGGCTACCGAGCCGTAGTTGCTGTCATAGCGGCTGTAGGACAGGCCGGTATAGCCGTGATCCCAATGATAGGAACCGCCTATCGCACCGCCGTCCTGGCGTCCGTCGCTGTTCTTCAGGCGGTGCTTACTACCGGGCTCGTCGGCGTCGCGCACCTTCGAGCTGCGGGCATAGCCGGGGATGCGCAGGTCGTTGAACTGGCGACTGTTGGCATCCAGGTGCAGGGCGAAGGTGCCGTTGCCGGCCTCCAGTTTGCCGGCACTGCTGCGTGTGGTGTCGGCACCGCCGTAGCGCAGCTCGCCGGCGCCATGGATGCCGTCGATGGGCGCGTCGGGGATGCGGTTGTCGAAGGTGTTGACCACCCCGCCAATGGCGTTGCCGCCATAGAGCAGGGCGGCCGGGCCGCGGACGATCTCGACCCGCTCGACGGTCACCGGGTCCAGCGGCACGGCGTGGTCGTAGGACAGCGACGAGGCATCCAGGGCGCCGACGCCGTTGCGCAGGATGCGAATGCGGTCACCGTCCAGGCCGCGGATCACCGGGCGGCTGGCGCCGGGGCCGAACCAGGTGGAGGCAACACCAGGCTGTTTGTTGAGGGTCTCGCCGAGGCTGCCCTGTTGCTGCTGCAGCAGGTTATCGCCTTCAAGGACGGTGGTGGGGGCGGCCAGCTGGGCGTTGCCCAATGGGTTGGCGGTAATTACCTGGGGTTGCAGTTCCACCGCCTGGCTGGAAGTCGAGGCCAGCCAGAGCGCGACGGCAAGGGGGGAGAGGTGCAGCGGCATGTGACGCATGGGGATGTGGCGTTCCTTGGCAGATTCTTTGTGTTGTTACAATATAACATAACTATTTCAGCACAAGACTTTCCGTGCTTGCCAGTGGTTTTTGCATCGTCTTCAGCCGGGCTGTGGCGGGCCAAGCAACCTCGATCCCACCCGCTCGCTACACTCGTGTAAGGTGCGCACCTTCCCGAACCTGGAGCACTGCATGAGCACGGCCAACCATAACGCGCTGCACGGCAAGACCCTCGAACAGATCCTCACCGAGCTGGTGGCGCACTATCAGTGGCAGGGCCTGGCCGAACGCATCGATATCCGCTGCTTCAAAAGCGACCCGACGATCAAGTCGAGCCTGACCTTCCTGCGCAAGACCCCCTGGGCCCGGGAGAAGGTCGAGCAGCTTTACGTGAAGCTGCAGCGCAAAGGCTGATGCCGCGCCGGCCTTGGCTTGCCCTGGCGGCCGTTCTTGGCTGGGCGGGATTGGCGATCCAGCTGTACCTGGTACTGCTGGCACGTTGGCAGGAACAGGCCAGCCTGATCGGCGGGATGGTCAACCTGTTCTGCTATTTCACCGTGCTCAGCAATACGCTGGTGGCCACGGTGCTGAGCCATGCCGCGTTTGGTCGTGATTCGGCGGCCAGGCGCTGGTTTCTTTCCCCGGCGATCAGCTCGTGCGTTGCGGCCAGTATCGTGCTGGTGGCGCTGGCGTATAGCCTATTGCTGCGACACCTATGGCAACCCCAGGGCTGGCAGTGGCTGGCGGACGAGTTGCTGCACGACGTGATGCCGCTGCTGTTCATCCTGTACTGGTGGTTCGAGGTACCTAAGGGGCGGCTGCGGCTCTGGCATCTGGCAGCCTGGGCGCTGTATCCGATGCTGTATTTTGCCTTCGTGCTGCTGCGCGGGCATGAGATCGGCGTCTATCCCTATCCGTTCGTCGACGTGGCGCGGCTTGGCTATGGGCAGGTGCTGACGAATGCGGTGGGGGTGCTGGCAGGGTTCTGGGCCATCGGGCTGGTACTGCTGGGGCTTGACCGTTGGCGAGGGCGGCATTGAGGAGGGAGGAGTCCATGACACCCTCAGCAAAAGTGTTTATTTCGCCACCCTCGTAGTATCGCGTGTAAGCATTCGCTTACTCATCATGTAAGTGATCGCTGTAGGGATCAGTAAATCAATGTCGTTTCTAATGGCATACTTTTTCTAAGTGCATGAAATATATAATTTTTATAAATATCAGAAGATGTTTCGCCTGAATCATCCTGAGATATTCGCTGCTTGTAGCAAGGCGGGGAATCGCTAGTATTCGAACTGTGTCTACGGACTGACACAGGCTCTCAAGGATGATGGCCAAGGACATCGCGGGACGCGATTCATCAGGATGATGATTGGGACATACAGGGACTACGGAAAAAATGTGGGCGGGTCAAACCGCCCCTTTTTTTGCCTGCTGAAAATGAAAAAAGGCCCTCGCGGGCCTTTTTCGTACCTGGGCGCTGTCAGCGCTCAAGATCAGCGATCTTGCCAGGCTTGCCATCCCACTCTTCGGCGTCCGCCAGGGCGTCTTTCTTTTCGGTGATGTTCGGCCAGATCTCGGCCAGCTCGGCGTTCAGCTCGATGAAGTTCTCCATGCCGGACGGCACTTCGTCTTCCGAGAAAATCGCCTGGGCCGGGCACTCAGGCTCGCACAGCGCACAGTCGATGCATTCATCCGGGTGAATCACCAGGAAGTTCGGGCCTTCGTAGAAGCAGTCCACCGGACAGACTTCCACGCAGTCGGTGTACTTGCATTTGATGCAGTTGTCGGTGACGACGAAGGTCATTTCTAATTCTCTCCTCAGGCGACGGCAGCTTGCCCTTCCTTCCAGGGCAGCGCGGTTCACGGTGCTGGCTGCAGACCAGGCTAATAACCTGCAGCCTTCGCAAACCGCGCCGGATTCTACCAGCTTGCGCGGTGGGCCGTTATAACAGGTTTTTCAGTTGATATAGCATTTCGATAGCTTGGCGCGGCGTCATGTCATCCAGCTCCAGCTTGCCCAGCTTCTCGATGGCCGGGTGTGGCAGGCTGGCGAACAAGTCGCTCTGGTGGGGCACGTGGGGCATATTGTCCCGCGGCGTTGTAACTGGCGCTTCATGGGGCAGGCTGGTGGTCTCCAGCCGGCCCAGGTGCTCGCGGGCCCGCTGGATCACCGCCGCCGGCACGCCCGCCAGTTGCGCCACGGCCAGGCCGTAGCTCTGGCTTGCGGGGCCCGGCAGCACATGGTGCAGGAACACGATGCGTTCATTGTGCTCGGTAGCATTCAAGTGCACGTTGGCCACCAGCGGCTCGCTGTCCGGCAGCACGGTCAGTTCGAAGTAGTGGGTGGCGAACAATGTGTAGGCGCGCAGTTGGGCTAGGCGTTCGGCGGCGGCCCAGGCCAGCGACAGGCCATCGAAGGTACTGGTGCCGCGGCCGACTTCGTCCATCAGCACCAGGCTGCGGTCGGTGGCGTTGTGCAGGATGTTGGCGGTTTCGCTCATCTCGACCATGAAGGTCGAGCGCCCGCCGGCCAGGTCGTCGCTGGAGCCGATACGGGTGAAGATACGGTCCACCGGCGACAGTTCGCAGGCGGCTGCCGGGACGAAGCTGCCGATATGCGCCAGCAGCACGATCAGCGCGGTCTGGCGCATGTAGGTGGACTTACCGCCCATGTTCGGGCCGGTGATGATCAGCATGCGCGTGCTGTCGTCCAGGCCCAGGTCGTTGGCCACGAACGGCGTGGTCAACACCTGCTCGACCACCGGGTGGCGGCCCTGCTCGATGCGCAGGCACGGCTCGTCGACGAAGCTTGGGCAGTTCAGGTCCAGGTTCAGGGCGCGTTCGCCCAGGTTGCTCAGCACATCCAGCTCGGCCAGCGCCGCGGCGCTGTCCTGCAGTGGCGCCAGGTGCCCGATCAACGTTTCGAGCAAGGCATCGTAGAGCATCTTCTCGCGAGCCAGGGCACGGCTCTTGGCCGACAGCGCCTTGTCCTCGAACGTCTTCAGCTCGGGGGTGATGAAGCGTTCAGCGCCTTTGAGCGTCTGCCGGCGGATATAGTCGGCGGGAGCCTGTTCGGCCTGCTTGGTCGGCAGCTCGATGAAATAGCCATGCACGCGGTTGTAGCCGACCTTGAGGTTGGCCAGGCCCGTGCGGGCCTTCTCACGGGCTTCCAGGTCGATGAGGAACTGGCCGGCGTTCTCGCTGATCGACAGCAGTTCGTCCAGTTCGCTGTCGTAGCCGGTCTTGAGCACGCCACCGTCGCGGATCACCGCCGGCGGGTTGTCGATGATAGCCCGCTCCAGCAGGCCGGCCAGCTCCGGGTAGGTGCCGGTGATCGCCGCCAGGCGCGCCAGGTGCGGAGCCTCCAGCTCGGCCATGGCGTTCTGCAGCTCGGGCAGTGCGCCAAGGGCGTCGCGCAGGCGTGCCAGGTCACGCGGGCGGGCGTTGCGCAGGCCGATACGCGCGAGAATCCGCTCGATGTCGCCGATTTCCTTGAGCTGCGGCTGCAGCTTTTCGAAGCGGTAGCCGTCGAGCAGGCAGCGGATCGAGTCCTGGCGTGCCTTGAGCACCTTCAGGTCGCGCAGCGGACGGTTCAGCCAGCGGGTCAGCAGGCGGCTGGCCATGGCGGTCTGGCAGCGGTCGATCACCGATTGCAGGGTGTTGTCGCGGCCACCGGCCAGGTTGATGTCCAGCTCCAGGTTGCGGCGGCTGGCGGCATCGAGGATGACGGTGTCGTCCAGGCGCTCGTGACGCAGGCTGCGCAGGTGGGGCAGTGCGGTGCGCTGGGTTTCCTTGGCGTAGCTCAGCAGGCAGCCGGCGGCGCCAATGGCCAGGGTCAGCTTGTCGCAGCCAAAGCCCTTGAGGTCCTGGGTGGCGAACTGCTGGCAAAGGCTCTTGCGTGCCGAATCACGGTCGAAGTCCCAGGGGGCGCGGCGCCGGGCGCCACGGCGCTTCTCCGCTGGCAGGCCCTGTGGCCAGTCATCCGGGATCAGCAGCTCCACCGGGTTGATGCGCTCGAGCTCGGCCAGCAGGTTCTCCCAGCCCTTGATCTCCTGCACGGTGAAATTGCCGCTGGTGATGTCCAGCACCGCCAGGCCGAACAGCCGCTCATCGCCGAGCAAGGCGGCAATCAGGTTGTCGCGACGCTCATCGAGCAACGCCTCGTCGCTGATCGTGCCCGGGGTGATGATGCGCACCACCTGGCGCTCCACCGGGCCCTTGCTGGTAGCCGGGTCGCCGATCTGCTCGCAGATCACCACCGACTCGCCGAGCTTGACCAGCTTGGCCAGGTAGCCTTCGAGCGAGTGGAACGGAATCCCGCACATGGGAATCGACTGGCCCGCCGACTGCCCGCGGGCGGTCAGGGTGATATCCAGCAGCTTTGCGGCTTTCTTCGCATCTTCGTAGAAGATCTCGTAGAAGTCGCCCATGCGGTAGAACATCAGCTGGTCCGGGTGCTGGTTTTTCAGCTTCCAGTATTGCTGCATCATCGGGGTGTGTGCGGAGAGATCAGACATTCAGGGCCTTACAGCGGGTGGTCTGGTGGCAAATTTCGAAACCGTCAATGGTACAGGCTTTTTTCGGTGGGCGCAGGTTGGATGGGAGGGCAAATCTGCGCGGGCTGTCAGGCGTTGACCTCAGCCCGGTTGGCCGAAGAACTGGTTGAGGAAAATCAGTTCCATGATCACCACCAGCACGCAGAACATCACGAAACCTCGGCTAAAGACCCGTCGTGGCCGTTCAAGGGACGGCCAGTCCTGGATATTCAGGGCCGCCATCAACGCAATGATCAACCCGACAAGCAGGCAGGTGGGCCAGCGGCGTCGCGGCGAAAGGTCCATGCCGTTTTCCGATCCATGGTGAGAAAGCGCGACGATAGCGATGGCCCGGGGAGAGGGGCAACCTTTGTTTTGCGCTTGCCTGGCCATTGCATTTGCGCTGCCACGGATGCATTATGCGCATTATGCAAAAACGCAACGTAGCCTCCGTACTCAGAGAACTGCTCGCCCGCCACGGCCTGTCCCCCACAGAGCTGCATCGGCGCACGGGCGTGCCTCAATCCACCCTGTCGCGGATTCTCAGCGAGAAGATCGTCGATCCTTCGGACAAGCATGTCTCGAAGATCGCCGAGTACTTCGGCGTGAGCACCGACCAGTTGCGCGGCCGTGTCGAACTGGGCGAATCCCGTGACGCGGCCCCTCTCACTCAAGGCCATGCGGCCCTGAGCGACATTAGCTTGTGGGACGATGAAACACCCGTCGAGGACGACGAGGTGTCCGTGCCTTTTCTTCGTGAGGTCGAGTTGGCAGCAGGATCAGGAAGATTCGTCATCGAGGAAAGCGAGAATGCTCGCTTGCGTTTCGGCAAACGCAGCCTGCGCCACAATGGCGTGCAGTTTGACCATGCCAAGTGCGTGACGGTGCGTGGCAACAGCATGTTGCCGGTGCTGCGCGACGGCGCCACGGTCGGGGTCAACACCGGAAAATGTACCATCGGTGACATCATCGACGGTGACCTTTATGCCATCAACCACAACGGCCAGTTGCGGGTGAAGCAGGTGTACCGCCTGCCTACCGGCATTCGCCTGCGCAGCTTCAACCGCGACGAACACCCTGACGAGGACTACAGCTTCCAGCAAATGCAGGAAGAACAGATCAGCCTCCTCGGGCATGTCTTCTGGTGGGGCATGTACGCTCGTTGATACCGACCCTCGATAAAAACCCGCCTCGGCGGGTTTTTTTTCGCCCTCAGAAAAGCCCTACACACCGCATCCGATAAGGCCTTCATGCATTTCGGCAAATTCCAATGCATAAATATTTCTGAAAATGCATTGACTGCATATGCATGCATGCATAATCTGTGTCTCAAGCCGGTCAGCAACCGGTTGTTACACAGGCAGCGATGAACAGGCCTCGACTGTTCAGAGGGTTGGCAACTGGCCCGGGTGTGCAGCGTAAAGCACCACGATCAGTTATCCGGCGGGCAGGCGGCCGCGGTCGGAGTCACCAATTTGAAGCGCAACCGCACGGCGTCACCAGTCGTGGCCGGCGGTTAGACAGCGCATTACTGGAAAGCCTGCGACGCGGGCTTTCTGGAATGCCGAGTCAAACGATAAACAACGCCCCGCCAGCATGCCGCTGGCGGGCATCACACAGGAGACAGGACAGTGACGAACGAGCAACAGACGTTGCTGGAAATGCCGCTCTGGCTGGTGATCGTCCTGGCATTGCTGGGCGGTCTTTCCGGCGAGATGTGGCGCGCCGACAAGGCTGGCGCCCGCGGCTGGGGGCTGCTCAGGCGGCTGGCGCTGCGCTCCGGGGCCTGCATGGTCTGCGGGGTGTCGACGGTCATGCTGCTCTACGCCAGTGGCATGTCGATCTGGAGTGCCAGCGCCTTCGGCTGCCTTACCGCCATGGCCGGCGCCGACGTGGCCATCGGCCTTTACGAGCGCTGGGCCGCTCGGCGGCTGGGGTTGGACGAGCAGCCTGCAACCGTGCGCCAGGATGAAGAATGAACGCGTTAACAAGGAAGAGTGGCGATGTTCAACGAGTTTCGCTGCGGTAAATGCAACCGCTTGCTGGCACGCATCGGCGGACCGGCGCTGGTCCAGATCAAGTGTTCGCGGTGCGCGACCTTGAACCACATGAAGGCCACGGGCCTCGACAACGTGCCGACGAGCGATCAGGACGGGCCGCAGAGCCCGGCTCCCCTTCAATCGATTCAGTAGGAGAAACACCATGGCAGGTCGTACCCGCATTCCTTTCAACGGCGTCGGTACTTCGGTGCTGCCCGCTTACCAGACCCTGTCGGCAGGCCAGTACCTGCTATCGCCCAACCAGCGCTTCAAGCTGCTGCTGCAGGGCGATGGCAATTTGGTGATCCAAGATGGTGGCGCCACCGTCTGGGTCGCCAATGAACAGCAACCCTTCAGCTCGACCATTCCCCTGCGCAACAAGAAAGCCCCGCTGGCCTTCTACGTGCAGTACGGCGCGTTCCTCGACGACTACTCGCGACGTCGGGTGTGGCTGACTGACAACAGCACCTTCACCAGCAAAGACCAGTGGAACCGTACCCACCTGGTGCTGCAAGACGACGGCAATATCGTGCTGGTCGACTCGCTGGCGCTGTGGAACGGCACGCCGGCCATCCCGCTGGTGCCTGGCGCGATCGACTCGCTGCTGCTGGCACCTGGCTCCGAGCTGGTACAGGGCGTGGTGTACGGCGCGGGCGCCAGCAAGTTGGTGTTCCAGGGTGACGGTAATCTCGTGGCCTATGGCCCGAACGGCGCGGCCACCTGGAACGCCGGTACCCAAGGCAAGGGCGCGGTGCGCGCGGTGTTCCAGGGTGACGGCAACCTGGTGGTTTACGGTGCCGGCAACGCGGTGCTGTGGCATTCGCACACCGGCGGCCATGCCAGCGCGGTGCTGCGCCTGCAGGCCAACGGCAGCATCGCCATTCTCGACGAGAAACCGGTGTGGGCGCGCTTCGGCTTCCAGCCGACCTATCGCCATATCCGCAAGATCAACCCTGACCAGAAGCCGATCGACATCTGGACCTGGCACTTCTGAGTCGCGTGCCGGGCCTTTGCGGGCCCGGCCTTCGCCGAACCGATCGTTCAAGGAGCACGCGCATGAGCGAACTGGCCCAGTTGTACGCGGCCGTCACCACCATCCTGCGGGCGGCGTTGCCGGCCTTCGCCACGGTCGCCACGGAGGGCGACGACATTACCGAGCCGCCCCTGCCGGCCTTGGTGCATGGCGTGTTGCGCATGCGTGGCGACGAGGCGTTGCGTGACGGTCGCTCATTGCTGATGGCGACCTTCGAGGCCCGCGTCACCGCCCAGGGCACCCCCGCGCAGGCACGGACGCAGGCCGGTGTGCTGGCGGCGCAGCTGATCGATGTGCTGCGCCAGCAATCCTGGGGGCTCGATTACGTAGAGGGCGCACGGGACATCTTCGCCGAAGCCGAGGGCTCCACCTGGCGGGTGCAATGGGAACAACCCATCCTGTTGGGCACTGTCCAGTGGCCTTGGCCTGACCAGCCGGCGAGCAGTCTGATGCTGGGATTTGCCCCGGACACCGGGCCCGGCAACCAGGACAAGTACCTGGCACCGGAGGATATGGCATGAGCTACGCCAGTGCCATGCACGATCGCATGCTGGCCAGCCTGGTGATCCCCTGTCGGGTGGTCGCGGTCGACTTGGCCGCAGCCCGGGTGCGGGTGTCCGACGGCGGCGGCTGGACCAGCGCCTGGGTGCGCTGGCATGCCCAGGCTGCCGGCAAGGCCCGCCACTGGCGAGTACCGAGCCTGGACGAGCAGGGGGTGCTGATCAGCGCCAGCGGCGAACCGGCACTGGGCACCTTCGTCCCGGGGTTATACGGCAATGCCGGCACGGCGCCGGACAACCGTGACCATGTCGAGGTCTGGCGCTTCGACGACGGCGGCTCGCTGATCTACGACTGGCAGGCCAAGCGCTATGACATCCAGCTGCCCAGCGGCCAGGCCACGGTCAAGGTCGGCGCCAGCACCGTGGTGGTCAGCGACAAAGCCATCACCCTCGACGCTGCGTCGATCACCCTGACCGGCACGGTCGCCATCAATGGCCCGCTGACGGTCAGCGGTGACATCAACGGCGGTGGCCGGATCATCGATACGGCCGGCAACACCGCCAATCACAAGCACTGAGCTAAGGCCTTGAGCCCAGCAAGATCGCCATTGAGCGACATGAATGCGGCGTGTGCCGCGACCCATCATTTCGACTCAAAAGGCAAAGCAACATGGAAGCAGTAAAAGTCGGCAAGCATTTCTTCAACGCCCACCCAACCGCCGTCAGCCAGGTCTTCAGCGCGGCGGACAACAAGGATGGCGTGTACCTGCGTACCGCCACCCTGTGCACCGGTGGCGGCATCCTCAACCTGTACACCGGTCCGAAGGCGCCGGCCTACCTCGGTGACATGAGCGTCCACGCCATCATGGGCGGGATCAATGGCGGCATCGATTCGCAGTACACCCTGCCTTATCCGCTGTTCATCCCGGCGGGCTACGGCCTGTGGACCGTCGCCAACAACGCCACGGCGGCCATCGCCCTGACCTACGACTTCGTCTCCTGAAACGGCTGCCCGGCTTGTCCGGGCAACCCTTTCCTGCCTGCCAGGTGATAACCATGCGCTATCCGAACAGGCTACCTGGAGCCTCAATTCCAGGAGGTGCGCCATGATCGGCATGGACCGTCGCACCGGCCAGCCATTGTCGAGCGTCGCCCACCTGCGTCAATCCATCGAAGACATCCTTACCACGCCGCTGGGCAGCCGGCGCATGCGCCCGGAGTACGGCAGCCAGCTGCGCCGCTACGTCGACCTGCCGGTCAACGAAGGCTGGAAGAGCGCGGTGCAGGCCGAGGTGGCCAGGGCCCTGGGGCGTTGGGAACCGCGGCTGAAGCTGGAGCGGGTCAAGGTTGTCGCCGTGATCGACGGCCAGGTCAGCCTGGCCCTGAGCGGCCGTTATCTGGGCGATGACGCCCTGGTGGAGGTGACTGTATGAGCCAGGTCGATCTGTCCAAACTGCCCGCACCGCAACTGCTCGAAGACCTTGATTTCGAGGTGCTCTACCAGGAAGACCTGACCAGCTTTCGCACTCAGATGGGCGACGGCTGGACCGCCAACCTGGAAAGCGACCCGGTGACCAAGCTGCTCGAAGTGGGCGCCTACCGCAAGCTGCTCAACCGGGCGCGCATCAACGACGCGGCCAAGGCGCTGCTGCTGGCCTACGCCCAAGGCAGCGACCTCGACCAACTCGCGGCCAACGTCAGCCTGCAGCGCCTGGTGATCCAGGCCGCCGACCCGAGCACGATCCCTCCGACCGAGGCTGTGCTCGAATCCGACGACGCCCTGCGCGAACGCGTGCAGCTGGTCTACGAAGGCCTGACCACCGCCGGCCCGCGCAACAGCTACATCCTGCATGCCCGCAACGCTTCGGGGCGGGTCGCCGACGCGACCGCCGAAAGCCCGTCGCCGGCCGTGGTGGACGTCACCGTGCTGAGCCTGGACAACGATGGCGTGGCCAGCCCCGAGCTGCTGGCCCAGGTCAAGGCCTACCTCAACGACGACGACATCCGCCCGGTCGCCGACCGGGTCAACGTGCGCAGCGCCGAGGTGTTGCCGTACCGCGTCGAGGCCGTGCTGCACATGGCCGACAACGGCCCGGAGTTCGAAGCGATCCTCAGCGAATGCCGACGCCGTCTCCAGGCTTGGGTCAACCCGCGCCGACGCCTGGGCGTCGAGGTCGCCCGTTCGGGGATCGACGCGCAACTGCATATCGACGGCGTGAGCCGCGTCGAGCTGGTCGGTTGGAGCGATATCCGCCCGAGCAAGGCCCAGTCCGCCTGGTGCACGGACATCGAACTGCGGCGGGGTGGCTGACATGCAGAGTCTTCTGCCGCTCAACCGCACGCCACTGGAGCGGGCCATCGAGGTGGCCGCCGACGAAGACCTCAAGGCCGCCTTGCGCACCCTCTACAACCCCGACACCTCCCCGGCGCACCTGCTCTACCAGCTGGCCTGGGCCTGGTCGGTGGACCGCTGGGACGACAGCTGGAGCGAGGCGATCAAGCGCTCGGTGATCCGCTCGGCGTTCTTCGTCCACGCCCACAAGGGCACCCTCGGCGCCCTGCGGCGGGTGGTCGAACCGTTCGGCTACCTGATCGAGGTGCAGGAATGGTGGCAGACCCAGCCGGCCGGAGTACCGGGGACCTTTGCGCTGAAGGTCGGGGTGGCGGACAGCGGTATCGACGAACAGACCTACCAAGAGCTGACCCGACTGATCGAGGACGCCAAGCCGGTCAGCCGGCACCTGGTCGGGCTCGACATCAGCCTCGAAAGCCACATCCCCGCCTATCAGGCCGTCGCGCTCTACGACGGTGAACTGCTCGAGGTACTTCCCTGGCAGGCATCGGACATCGACATACACCTGGGCGCTTACAACCTGGTGAACGACCACACCTCGGACATACTGGACATCTACCTCAATGGCTAACTCAACCACCCAATTCGGTGGGTTCCTGACCAACGTGGGCATCGCCCAACAGGCCAACACCGCCGTGCTGGGGCTGCCCTGGAACATCACCCACATGTTGATCGGTGATGCTGGCGGCGAGCCTTCGCAGACCCCCGACCCAACGCCCAAACCAACCCAGACCGCGCTGGTGCGCCAGGTCTATCGGGCACAACTCAATGCCCTGTATCAATCGCCCGCCGACCCTGGAGTGCTGGTGGCCGAACTGGTTCTGCCACCGGAAACCGGCGGCTGGTGGATCCGCGAGCTGGCGCTTGAAGACGCCAACGGCAACTTCATTGCCGTAGCCAAGCCGGCCCCCAGCTACAAACCACTGTTGGCGCAAGGCTCCGGACGTACCCAGACCATCCGCATGCATGTGGTGTTCGGCAACCTCGCCAATGTGACGCTCAAGATCGACCCGAGTATCGTTCTGGCCACTCGCGATTACGTCGACAAAGCCCGCGAAGCGGCAGAGTTGTATGCGCGCAACCAGCTCAAGGCGCACCTGGAGGCGGCCGACCCGCACCCGCAGTACCTGCGCCGTGCAGACGCGGCCAAGGACGTGGGGCCACTGGCCTGGCTCGGTGTCGCCACCGGTACCGCCGATGCCCTGACGCTGAAGCTTAAGAGCGGCGAGTCGGCCCTGGCGGCCTACGCCGCTGGTCAGCGCTTTCAGTTCCAGGCCAGTGCCACCAACACCGGTGCCGTGACGGCACGTATCAACGGGCTGACCGCCGTGGCAGTGAAGAAGTCCGGCAATACTGGCCTGGTCGACCTGGTGGGCGGCGATATCCGTGCCGGCGCCCTGTATGACCTGAACTACGACGGCAGCTACTTCCAGCTTGGCGGTGGCGTCGGTGCCAACAAGGCGTTCGAGCGTTTCTCGTTCGAGGCGTCGGTTGGCCAGACCGTCTTCAGCCTGGCGCACACCATCGGCAGCACCATCGTGCTGCGCAATGGTCGCGAGGTTACCGACTACCTATCCGACGGCCAGAAGATCACCTTCAAGACTCCCTGCAGCCTGGGCGAGGCCGTTGAAATCCTGGCCTTTAGCTCGTTCCAGGCCGCGAACAGCTACACCAAGGCCGAGACTCAGGCGCTGTTGAACACGGCGTCGGCGTTACCGGTGGGCGCCATGCTGCCGTTCCCGAGGGGCTCGGTGCCAGCCGGTTTCCTCGAAGTCGATGGCAGCACCCAGAGTGCGTCGGTTTATCCGGACTTGGCGGCGTACCTGGGCGGGGCTTTCAATAAAGGCAACGAGCCGGAAGGGTTCTTCCGTTTACCGGATACCCGCGGTGAGTTCCTGCGTGGCTGGGATCATGGACGGGGGGTCGATCCGGGCAGGGCAGTTGGTAGCTGGGCCGGTGATTCTCTGCTCGATCACCAGCATGCGGTGATCTCGGCTGACGCCGGCACTGGAAAGATGCCATTTGAGGCAAACGTCGCTGGGAGTGCAACAGGTAACCTGGGCGCAACCGCGAGGACAATAGGTAGTTCCGTACTTAATGCGACACTCGTATCTAGTGTGTTCGCTCCAGCTGCGGCCAAGGGTGGCACTGAAACCCGTCCCCGTAGCCTTGCTGTGATGTGGTGCCTCAAAGCGTGGAATGCGCCAGTGAACCAAGGGCAGATCGACGTCGCGGCCCTCGTCGCCGAACTGACGGCGTTGCGCTCTTCGACACCAGTCGGTGCGATCCTGCCCTTCCCAAAGGCCGAGGTACCAGCCGGTTACCTCGAGCTCGATGGCAGCCTTCAAAGCATGGCGACCTACCCGGACCTGGCGGCCTACCTAGGCACCACGTACAACAAAGGCGCAGAGCCAGCAGGCTTCTTCCGATTGCCAGATACGCGAGGCGAGTTCCTGCGTGGCTGGGATCATGGGCGAGACGTGGACCCAGGTCGGGATCTGGGCAAATGGCAAAAGGGCTCTCTGGCAATTGCGGACATGCCCGCCAGTGGCCAAGGTGCTGCCGCCCTGGCGCCATCTGCTGGCCAGACGGCTAATGATTACGGTTACGACGGGGTTGCCGACGCTACCTGGAATGGTTTGACAGTGGTCAACACGGGCTCCTTGACGCCAGTTACACCGGGTAGCGGTACATGGATGCTAGGCATGAGCCGCCCGCGCAACCTGGCGGTCATGTGGTGCATCAAGGCTTGGAATGCGCCGGTTAACCAGGGAAATATCAATGTTGCAGCTTTAGCGCCACTGGCTGGCCAGGCAACCGAAAGCAACTTGGGAACCATCAAGCTTGCCACCCAGGCAGAGGTCAATGCAGGTGTCGTAGAAAGTGTCGCGGTTACGCCAAAGAAACTGCGTTGGGGCTTTTCCATGTCGTTTGGCACGAACGGATACATCATTTTCCCCAGCTGGCTTGGTGGATTGATCATTCAGTACGGCTCAAGCGCAAACACTACGGAATCTGTCGATATCAGTTTTCCGGTTGCCTTCCCCAATCGCTGCGTCTGGGTTGCAGCCACTGACTACACACCTGCCAATGGTACTACCCGTACCTACTGGCAATTCCGGGATTTGAGAAGCACAGGCCTCAATGCCCTCAACCAGGGGTCTTTCACCAAAGGCTCGACCGGTTGGGGCAACCCTACGCTGTCGGCCTGTCCCTACTTTGCTATCGGCTACTGACAGGGAGCATGCATGAAGCGTTTTTATAGCCAGTCGACGGGGTCTACCTATCTTAGCGGTGTCCACTTGCAGATGCCCGACGATGCAGTGCCGATTACCGAGGCCTTGTATGAGGCCGTCATTGCCAATCCTGATCTGGACAAGATCCGTAGCCATGATGACCTCGGCTTGCCGATCCTGATCGAAAGGACTGCTCCCAACAGAGAAGAACTAGCCCGCATCGAGCGCGGCTGGCGCGATTCACAAATGGTCAGCAGCCAGTGGTTTGTCGCCCGATACAACGAGGAGCAAATCCTGGGATTGGTCACGACTCAAACGGAGAAGCAGTTCGAGGCGTTGCTTCGCTATCGACAGTCTTTGCGCGACTGGCCTGGTTCTGACTTGTTCCCGGATTCTGCGCATCGCCCGCAAGCTCCAGCATTCTTGGACTCGACAGGAGGTCAGTATGAGCCGCAGTGACGTTTTGGCCTCGATCGAAAGCAATATGCTTTCGGTCCAGGGCATCAACAACTCGGTCATCCGTAGCAACAAAGTGCTGGACGTCCATGAGGCAGGTTTCCTGCTTGTAGATGCCTCGGCAGGCCAGACCATGATCACCCTGCCCAAGGCCAACCGCATCATGGATGTGCGGGTACAGCGCGTCGACAATAGCGCCAATGTATTGCTGGTCTACGCCGCCAACGGCGAGAAAATCAAGTTCCATACCCACCTTCGCCCTGAAGGCTATCCCTTCTGCATGGTGCTGGGCGGCGGTGATTTCTGGCACTTGCGCAGTGATGGCGCAGGCAACTGGCTATTGCTGGACCGCATGGACAACACCCCCTTGGGACGTGTCGTTTTCGAAACCTCGACAGCGCTGAACCCAGGGGGCTGGAGCATCCCTAACGCAAGACTGCTGGCGCGTGGTGACTGGCCATGGCTTTGGGACCACGCACAGCAGTCGGGCATGCTGGTGAACGAAACGCAGCGTGTCGGCATGGAAGGCGGCTGGACCCGGGGAGACGGGGTAACCACGTTCCGCATTCCCGAGCTGCGTGGTGAATTCCTGCGGTCTCTGGATGAAGGCCGCGGTGCGGACCCCGCGCGAATCGCAGGTTCGTACCAGCTTGCTTCGCTGGTGCATGGGGAAATTGTCGATGCGGTGTCGTCGTTGAGGCGTATGCAAAACATGAAGCCGAGGTTTTTCGATGTCTCGGACACCAACGAAACCGTTGCGGTTTCAACTACCTCAGCCTCTGCAACCACCCAAACGATAGCCGCCAACAGTGCTTACTTCGGTGCGGTAAGGCCGCGCAACATCGCGTACCCGAGCCGTATCAAGCTCATCTGAAGCGGCTTCGGCTGCCACCACTACCTGCTTCTCACTTCAACCCTTTTAAGCCCTGCAAACGCGGGGCTTTTTTACACCTGAACCTTTACATCAAAACCTGGAGCACACCTACATGAGTGGATTCTTCCACGGCGTCACAGTGACCAACGTCGACACCGGTGCCCGTAGCATCGCGCTGCCGTCGTCCTCGATCATCGGCCTGGTCGACACTTTCACTGAAGGCGCGGGCGTCACCGCCAAGGCCAATGACCTGGTGCTGATCACCAGCGAGCGCGAAGCGGTCGCGGCGTTCGGCCAGGACGCGGCGATCACCAAGGCCTGCCGCGCCATCTACAGCCGCGCCAAGGCGGTTATCGTCGCCTGCGGCGTGGCCAAGCTCGAAGACGCCGCCGAGCAGACCTCGGCGATCATCGGCAACGTGCTGGCCGACGGCAAGCGCACCGGCCTGCAGGCGCTGCTCGACGGCAAGAGCCGTTTCAACGCCCAGCCGCGCCTGCTGGTCACTCCCAAGCACAGCTCCACCCAAGCCGTCGGTACCGCTCTGGTAGCCCTGGCCGACAAGCTGCGCGCCATTGCCATCATCGACGGCCCCAACACCACCGACGAAGCGGCCATCGCCTACGCCAAGAACTTCGGCGCCAAGCGTGCCTTCCTGGTCGATCCGGGCGTGCGCTACTGGGACAACGCCGCAGAGGCCACCGTTGACGCGCCGGGTTCGGCCTGGGTCGCCGGCCTGTTCGCCTATACCGACCGCGAGTACGGCTTCTGGGCGTCGCCGTCGAACAAGGAGTTCGTCGGCATCACCGGCACCACCCGCGCCGTGGAGTTCCTCGATGGCGACGACACCTGCCGCGCCAACCTGCTGAACAACGCCAACATCGCCACCATCATCCGCGACGACGGCTTCCGCCTGTGGGGCAACCGCACCCTGTCGAGCGACCCGAAATGGGCCTTCGTCACCCGCGTGCGCACCATGGACATCGTCATGGACGCGATCCTCTACGGCCACAAGTGGGCGGTCGACCGTTCCATCACCGCCACCTACGTCAAGGACGTCACCGAGGGCCTGCAGGCCTTCATGCGCGATCTGAAGAACCAGGGCGCGATCATCAACTTCGAGGTCTTCGCCGATCCGGAGCTGAACACCGCCAGCCAGCTGGAGCAGGGAAAGGTGTACTGGAACATCCGCTTCACCGATGTGCCGCCTGCCGAAAACCCCAATTTCCGCGTTGAAGTCACCAACCAGTGGCTGACCGAAGTCCTCGATTCCGTCGCTTAAGGAGCGCACCTACATGGCAATGATTCCCGAAACACTGGCCAACCTGAACCTGTTCGTCGATGGCGTCAGCTTCCAGGGCGACGTGCCCAACCTGACCCTGCCCAAGCTCACCCTGAAGATGGAAGAGCACCGCCCCGGCGGCATGGACATGCCGGTCGAGATGGACCAGGGCATGGAGAAGCAGGAAGCCGCCTTCACCACCACCGGCGTGCGCCGCGAGTCGCTGAAGTTCTTCGGCCTGGCCGACGGCACCGCCTTCAACGGCACCTTCCGCGGCGCCTTCAGGGGCCTCAAAGGCAAGATCAACCCGGTCATCGTCACTCTGCGCGGTTCGCTGAAAGAGATCGACATGGGTGACTGGAAGTCCGGCGACAAGGCCGAGATCAAGCACAGCGTCGCCGTCACCTACTACAAGCTCGAAGTCGATGGCCGCCTGGTCTACGAAATCGACGCCCTGGGCATGAAGCGGGTGATCGACGGTGTCGACCAACTGGCCGCCCAGCGCGCCGCCCTGGGTCTTTAAGGAGAACGTTCGATGGCTCAAGCGAAGAAACTGCCGCAATGGCTGACCGTCAACGCCGAGCGCGTGACCGTGCGTCTGTCGCGCCCCAGTGAAGCCAATGGCGTGCAGGTCGACAGCCTGTCGCTACGCGCACCGACCGTGCGTGACATCCGCAATGCCCAGGCCGGTGGCGCAGTTGACGACGAGCAGCGCGAACTGAACCTGTTCGCCTCGCTCGCCGAAGTCGGCATCAAGGACCTCGAAGGCCTGGCCCTGAAGGACTACAGCCGCCTGCAGACCGGCTATTTTCGCCTGGTGCAGGACGACGAGGTTTGACCCTGCCCGGCAGAAGGCCGCCGCCAGGCGGCTGGCCAAGGAGCTGAACTTTTCCGCCAGTGAGATCATGACCATGTCGTTCAGCGACATGGTCTGGTGGCTGGCGGAATGACAAGGAGGAACCCATGGCGAACACACAGGTGTTCACCCTCGGGCTCGGCGTCAGCGCCGACAGGCCGTTGGGCGCCGCGTTCGATAAGCTCCGTCAGCGCATCGGACACGTGCGCAAGGAGGCGGATGGCACCCGCCTGGGACGGCTCATCGCTGAGGTGATCCGTCTGGGGGTGGAGCTGGACAAGGTGGGACAGGTCGGAAGGAGGCTGGCCAATGAACAGGCAGGAAGCCATGACGTGCAGCTCGAGCGCCTTCGTGATGAAAGCACTTGTGTCGCTGATCTGCAGCTGGCTTATGCCCGGCTCGGGCAGGTGATCGCGGGGTTACCGCGACTCAAACCGTTGCCCGTTCGTACCGTCTGGCACCCACCTTTGCTGCTGCCGGCGGCGAACGGCAAGACAACTGCTGAGACGCCGGTCAAACCGACGACACCGACCAAACCTGCACCCACGTCTCGTACTCCCGGCGAGAAAACCAAAATCGTCATGGCAAGCCTGGGTGGGCTTGCCGCAGGGGGGATTGCGGCATACAAGGCCAGTCGCCGTCTGTCTCCCGAAGAGCGGCAGCGGGCCGTCAAGGCGGTCAACAGCAAGACCGAGATGGGCGCTGTTACAGCGATGCTGAAGGGCAGCGAGGCAATAGTGACCGGCGAGGATGGCCGGGCGAAGGCCAAGGGCGTCGGTGCTGCCATCGGTGAGCTGGCCGGCAATCTCCTTGGTGCGGCCCTTGGGGCAGCGAAGGGCGGTGCGAGGGGCGGCAAGCGTGGTGAGGAGTACGGCAGTCTGTTTGGTGCTTACCTGGGCGAGAAGCTCGGTGGTCGCGCTGGCGAAGGGCTGTACGATTTCTTCAGCGACAGCAGTGATGAAAAGGGCAGGACACCCGAGGCATCTGCGGATCGTTCTGCCAAGGCGCAAACGCCGCTCCAGCTGGCCGGGCCCTCGCTCAGCCTGTTCGAGGCACAGGCTGACGCAGGGACTCTACCGATCTTGGGCAGCGCCTTTGGCGAGCTTGGGGTCGGCGCCATGCTGGCAGGGCAACGCTTGCTGGCTCTGGGCGACGCAACCCTGCCTGGCGCACAGGTCCCCATAGCAAATGCACCCGTGCAGACATCTGCCAGTGCGTTGCTGAAGGCCGTGGCGGACAAGCCACCGGCAGTACCCGCTTCAACGCCAGCCACACCTTCCCCGCCGGCAGCCGACGCTCCCAAGGGAGTACTTGCCAAGATGGGCGGTGCCGTCAAATCGCTCGGCAAGCCAGCGGTGCTTGGCGCCGTGGGTAAAGGCCTGGAGACATTCACCAGTGACAAGTCCGAGAGCGAGAAGGCCGAAGGCTACGGCAATGCTGTAGGCGGTCTGGTCGGTACGCTGGTTGGCGGTGCTTTGGGCTCGGTCGTGCCGGGCCTGGGAACTGTCGTCGGTTCCACGGTTGGCGGCATGGTGGGGGAGGCGGTTGGTGGCTGGATCGGTAAAACCTGGTTCGGTGTTGACAAGGAGGGTGCCAAGCCGGTCGCCGGAAAGGTGGGGGCATCCGCAACGCCTGCTGCCGAGGGTGATCCGGGGGGCGCGATGCCCGCAAGCAACAAGATTGCCGAGGCAAGCGAACCTGCCAAGGAGGGCGCGCAAGCTTCCCAAACGGCTCAACCTACAGCAGACGCAGCCTCAGCACCGGAACCCAAGGGCGTTGGCGCGGCGATGAAGGTCCTGGCCAAGCCTGCGGTACTGAAAGCGACTCGGCAAGGGCTGGAAACCTTCACCAGCGACAAGCCCGATGGCGAAAAAGCCGAAGGCTATGGCAGTGCCGTCGGTGGGTTGGTCGGGACGCTGGTCGGCGGTGCCATCGGCTCTGTCGTGCCGGTGGTCGGCACCACCTTCGGTGCCGCACTTGGTGGGATGGTAGGTGATCAGCTTGGCGGTTGGCTGGGCAAGACCTGGTTTGGCGGCAAGGATCAGCCGGTCAAAGGAGAGGCTGCAGCCAAGGCCGGCGAGGCTATGTCCGCTGCGCCCAAGGACCCGCTCGAACAGAAGGCCGTACCCGGTGATGTGGTGCGCTCGATAAACAGTCAGGCGACACCTGCCCAGGGGCCGCCTGCCGTTGCATCGACACCTGCGGCCACACCGCCGGCACCCGTCTACAACCAGCAGTTCACGTTCACCTCGAACATGCCCGTCAGTGTCACCAATAGCCTCGACGACCCAGGCACGCTTGCGCAACTGGAGGCCATCGCCCGTCGTCAGCTGGAAGAGCTGATGCGTCAGGCCCGTTCGGCGCAGTTGGCCGACACCCCACACATCGCACTTTAAGGAGGATACATGACCTACATGGAGCAGCTGCAAGCCACGCTGCACGCCCTGGTCAAGGCGGGAGAGGCAGGGCGTCGGCGTGCCGACGCCATGCTCGATCCGATGAACGACGCGATCGGCCATATACAAGGCGCTGTGGGTGAACTGGAAGGTTTGCCGGTGGTTGGTCCGGTCATCGGCGCCAAGTTGCAACGCACGATGCGTGCAATCAGCAATGCCCAGGCCCGGGTCGCCAAGGTAGTGGCCAAGTACGACCAGGCGGTGGCGGTGGTACGTCAGGTGCGTGATCGCATCGACGGCTTCGCCGCCCATGCCGCCAAGGCCGGGGCAGCGATACGTCGTGTGGTGGGAGAGGTGCGTTCGACCGTCAACGGCATGCTGTCGACGCTGGGCTTCGCGCCCGAGGCGACGCCAGCGGCCGAAGCGGTCAAGCCATTCCCCCACCTGTTGGTGATGCAACCACTCAAGGCCGGTTCAGCGCCGTACTACTTCAACCTCGACACCGCCGCCTTCGACCAGTTGCGCCGGCAGACTCGTTTCCGTTGGGCCGGCCAGGAGCGGCTGAGCCGCGACACCGCGCAGCAGGCGGTGAGCCTGGGTGAAGAGACCATCAGCATTCGAGGGGCGATCTTCCCCGGTTTCAAGGGCGGCCTCGGCCAGTTGCAGACACTGCGCAGCATTGGTCGCCAGTTGCTGCCACTGTCGTTGACCACTGGCTACGGCGAGGTGCTCGGTACCTGGTGCCTGACCAGCATCGAGGAAGAGCAGAGTGTCCTGCTGGCTGGCGGCATTCCGCGCAAACAAGGATTTTCACTGGAGTTCGTGAGCTATGGCCAAGACCTGCACAACGTCTGAGGGCGACCTGCTCGATACGCTCTGCCAGCACTATTACGGCCATCTTTCCGGCACGGTCGAGGCCGTGCTGGATGCCAACCAGGGGCTGGCGGACGAGGCGCAGCCGTTTCGCGCCGGGGTGAGGATCCTGTTGCCGGAACTGCCGATGACGACGAGCGAAACCTTGCAACTGTGGGACTGACATCGGAGCCTCAATGGTGCAACCCCAATTCCGTATCACCGCCGACGGCAATGACATCACCAACCTGATCAACGACCGTCTGCTGCTGCTGCGCACCACTGATAAACCTGGCCTCGAGTCGGACGAATTCGAACTGCGCATCGATGCCCGTGACGGCAACGTGGCGCTGCCGGCCAGGGGCGCGCTGCTGGAGGTGCACCTGGGCTACGCCGGCCAGCCTTTGAGCCGCCTGGGTCGCTACACCGTCGATGAGGTCGAGCTGTCGGGCCCGCCAGACACCCTGGTGATCCGCGGCAAGGCCAGCGACCTGCGTGGCAGCGGCAAGACCATCCGCAGCGGCAGTTGGGAGAATACGACGCTGCAGGGCATCGTCGCCGAGATCGGTGCCCGCAACGGTTGGCAGGCGGTGTGCCCGGTGGCCGTGCAGGTGCCGCGGATCGACCAGTACAGCGAGTCGGACTTCAACTTTGTCACCCGCCTGGCGCGCCTGCACGACTGCACCGCCAAGCTCGCTAATGGGCAGCTGCTGGTGCTGCCGCGCCAGGGTGGACATAGCGCCAGCGGCAAGCCGCTGGACGTGGTGGGCATTACACGCAACCAGGTCAGCCAGTGGCAGTTCCGTCTGGCCGACAAGAGCACCCACAAGGCCGTCAGGACCCGCCACCAGGACAGCGCCAGCGGGCGCCTGCAGGCGGTGGAGCTGGTCAATGGCGATGCCCCCGACGGCCTGCAGCCGGTCTACACCGACCGTCACCTGTACCCCAACCGGGCGGCGGCGGAACAGGCCGCCCGTGCCCGCCTGGCCAGCTTCAACCGCGACACTGCCAGCGTGCGCCTCGACATGCCTGGGCGCACCGACCTGTTCGCCGAGCGCGCCATCGATGTCCAAGGCTTCCTCGCCGGGCTCGATGGCCTTTACCTGATCGAGTCGGTCGAGCAGGTGTTCACCAGCAGTGGCTGGCGCACCACCGTGCAATGCAATGGTGGGCGCCAGGGCAAGGCCAGGGCCAAGGGCTCCGCGCCCAGGCGGGTGGGGACGCTCAAGGCCTGAGGCGTGGTGGAGATGGTTTCCCGGTGCCTGCGGGCAAACGCGCTTCTTATAGTCGCTTCTTGCTACTCAATCCGCTTCAGGATCACCGTCATATGTTCATCGACCTTCGCTGTGGCCAGTGCCGCAAGCTGCTGGCCCGCATCACCCCGGTTTCCGAGCTCCAGATCAAGTGCGGCCGATGCCGTACCTTGAATCATGTGAAAGCCGCGCGCTTCGAGCCATCGCCCATGAGCGAGCCACTGGCGGCATTGGCTGCCGTTCGATCCGATCGCAATGGAGAATGCGCCGATGCCGCTCACTGAACAGCAACTCAAGCAGATCTACCCACTTGCCGGCGCGCGCGTCGCCACTTTCTTGCCGGCGCTGAACACGGCCATGGCCAACTGGGAGATCGACCACCCTAAGCGCATTGCCGCGTTCCTGGCCCAGGTCGGCCATGAGTCCGGCCAATTGCGCTATGTGAAAGAGCTGGGCAACGACAAGTACCTGGCCCGCTACGACACCGGCATCCTGGCCCTGCGCCTGGGCAATACGCCCGAAGCTGACGGCGATGGCCAGCGCTACTGTGGCCGTGGCCTGATCCAGGTGACCGGGCGTAACAACTACCAGGCCTGTAGCCGTGCGTTGTTCGGTGACGAGCGCCTACTGGCGCAACCGCAGATGCTCGAGCAGCCGCGCTGGGCCTGCGAATCGGCGGCCTGGTTCTGGCACTCGCGTGGGCTCAACGCCCTGGCCGACCAGGGTGAGTTCAACCGCATCACCCGGCATATCAATGGCGGCCTGAACGGTTTGTCCGAACGCCTCGAACTGTGGGCGCGGGCGCGGGAGGTGTTGTGCTGAGCCGCCTGCAACTGGCGGTGTGCATCGGGCTGATGGTGTTGTCTGCTGCCGTGGCCTGGCAGGCGCAGGGCTGGCGCCTTGGTCGCCAGCTGGCCACACAGGAACAAGCTCTGGTGCAGCAGCGCCTGGACCAGGCCGAGGCGCTGCACGGCATGCTGCTGGCCGAGCGCGAGCAGCACCAAGGCCTCGAACAACGCCTGCACGACAATGAAGCGAAACATTTCCAGGAGTTGACCGATGCCCAGCACGCTCAGGCTCGCCTGCGTGACCGCCTTGCTACTGCCGATCTGCGCCTGTCGGTCCTGGTCGAGCGCGACACCACCTGTGCCCCAGTGCCTGCCGCCACCGGCGCCGGCGGCGTGGATCATGACCCCGTACGCGCCCGACTTGACCCGGCGCATGCTCGACGAATTGTCGCCATCACCGACGACGGCGACCGTGGACTGATCGCCTTGCGGGCGTGCCAGGCGTATATCCGTGCACTGGCCCCCTGAGCGCTTGCCAGAAGGGGCGGGAGTGGTAGGGTAGGGCGCAGTCTTGCCAGGAGCCCACCATGGACCCGATCACTGTTCTCTCCACCCGCCTGGGTGAACACCTGCGGCGCTTCAATGCCCAGGTGACCACCGCCGAGTCCTGCACCGGTGGCGGCATCGCCGAGGCCATCACCCGTATCCCCGGCAGTTCGGCCTGGTTCGAGGCCGGCTACGTCACCTACTCGAATGCCCAGAAAACCCGCCAGCTAGATGTACCCGAGGCGTTGTTCGCCGAGGTGGGCGCGGTCAGCCAGGAGGTGGTCGAGGCCATGGTACGCGGCGCCCGGGCTGCCAGCGGCGCGCGCTTTGCGGTCGCGGTCAGCGGCGTGGCCGGCCCCGACGGCGGTTCAGCGGCCAAGCCGGTGGGCACGGTGTGGCTGGCCTGGGCCGACGGCGACCACGTGAGCAGCGAGCGGCGCCACTTCGATGGTGACCGCGAAGCGGTGCGCCGACAGACGGTGATCGCCGCGTTAGACGGCTTGTTACAGCTTGGCGCGGAGTAATTCGCCCGACGGGGGTTTGCGGAAACGAATCCCTGTGGAATAATACTGGCTACTTATACAGTTATTCCGGCCGTCAGGGCCACGTCGAACACGTGAGGATTTCAATGGACGACAACAAGAAGCGCGCCTTGGCTGCGGCCCTGGGTCAGATCGAACGCCAATTCGGCAAAGGCGCGGTCATGCGCATGGGCGACCACGAGCGCCAAGCGATCCCCGCCATCTCCACCGGTTCCCTGGGCCTGGATATCGCCCTGGGCATTGGTGGCCTGCCGAAAGGCCGTATCGTCGAGATCTACGGCCCGGAGTCTTCGGGTAAAACCACGCTGACCCTGTCGGTCATCGCCGAAGCCCAGAAGAACGGCGCCACCTGCGCCTTCGTCGACGCCGAGCACGCCCTGGATCCTGAGTACGCTGGCAAGCTGGGTGTCAACGTCGACGACCTGTTGGTCTCGCAGCCGGACACCGGCGAGCAGGCCCTGGAAATCACCGACATGCTGGTGCGCTCCAACGCCGTCGACGTGATCATCGTCGACTCCGTGGCCGCGCTGGTGCCCAAGGCCGAGATCGAAGGCGAGATGGGCGACATGCACGTCGGCCTGCAGGCCCGCCTGATGTCCCAGGCGCTGCGCAAGATCACCGGTAACATCAAGAACGCCAACTGCCTGGTCATCTTCATCAACCAGATCCGTATGAAGATCGGCGTGATGTTCGGTAGCCCGGAAACCACCACCGGCGGTAACGCCCTGAAGTTCTACGCCTCCGTGCGCCTGGACATTCGCCGTACCGGCGCGGTCAAGGAAGGTGATGAGGTGGTTGGTAGCGAAACCCGCGTCAAGATCGTCAAGAACAAGGTCTCGCCGCCGTTCCGCCAGGCCGAGTTCCAGATCCTCTACGGCAAGGGTATTTACCGCAACGGCGAAATCATCGACCTGGGTGTTTCCCAGGGCTTGGTTGAAAAATCCGGTGCCTGGTACAGCTACCAGGGCAACAAGATCGGTCAGGGCAAGGCCAACGCCGCGAAGTACCTGCAAGAGAACCCGGCCATTGGTAGCGAGATCGAGAAGCAGATTCGCGACAAGCTGCTGACCGCCGGTGCCGCCGCCGCTGCAGCAGCGGCCGCCAAGGCCGGTGCTGCCGAAGCCGATGCCGATGATCTGGCTGACGCCGACGCCGGTTATTGATCTGCCTCCATGTCTGTCGTACTCGACACCCCCGTCGCCGTTCGGCGGACAGCCATGGACCTGCTTGCACGCCGCGAGCATGGTCGCGTGGAGCTGACCCGCAAGTTGCGTCAACGCGGTGCTACCGATGAGTTGATCGAGCCTGCGCTCGATCGGCTTGCCGAGGAGGGGCTCCTCAGCGAGGCCCGCTACCTTGAAAGCTTCATACGCTATCGTTCCGGCTCAGGCTATGGCCCTGGGCGTATCCGTGAGGAGCTTGGTCAGCGAGGTCTGGACCGTGGCGATATCGACCAGGCACTGCGTGACAGCGAAGTGGACTGGGCGTTGCGGTTGAAAGAGGTGTGGCAGCGCAAGTTCTCGGGGCAACTTCCCCATGATCCACGCAGCCGCGCACAGCAAACGCGCTTTCTTGCCTACCGTGGGTTTTCCATGGAAATGATCGGCCGGCTGCTTAGCGGGCGCGATCTTGACGATTATTGAAGCGTGACCAGCATTGATGGCCCACATGGCTGACCCCGACCGGGGCCAGCCATGTGGGCCATTTTGCGTTCAGTTCACTCGCAAGGCCTCACGCGCTCGTTGGGTGGTGTGCATTGGCTGGGGTTTGGCCCAGTTCTCCGACAGGTTGATGAAGTCCACCAGTTCGCGCAGGCGACCCTGGTCACGGCCGTTGAAGGCGAAGGTCAGGCGTGTCAGGTGGCTGAAGTTGCCTTCTTCATGCTCCGCGCCACTGTCAGGCTGCTGGTGATACCTGCCGCTCAGGCGCAGGTCGGCAAAACCTTCCTCCACGTCATGCAGCGCGGCCTCGCTCAAGGGGTGATGCATGCGGATGACGAACTGGTTCTTCAACCATCGGCTGGAGTGGTAATTGCTGTAGAACTGGTTGATTTCCTCCACCGCCTCGTCGGCACTGTGCACCAGGCGCACCAGCTTGAGGTCGCTGGGCAGGATGTAGCGGTTTTCTTCCAGCTGGCGGCTGATGAAGGCCAGGGCGTCCTGCCAGAAACTACCGCCGGGCGAGTCGAGCAGCACCACCGGAACCAGCGGGCTCTTGCCGGTCTGGATCAGGGTGAGCACTTCCAGCGCCTCGTCGAGGGTGCCGAAGCCTCCCGGGCAGAGCACCAGCGCATCGGCCTCCTTGACGAAGAATAGCTTGCGAATGAAGAAGAAATGGAACGGCAGCAGCTTGTCGGTGCCATTGACGGTGGCATTGGCATGCTGCTCAAAGGGCAAGGTGATGTTGAACCCCAGGCTGTGATCGCTGCCGGCGCCTTCGTGGGCGGCGGCCATGATGCCGCCACCGGCGCCGGTGATCACCATCAGGTCGGAACGTGCCAGCGTTGCGCCGAGCTCGCGGGCCAGCGCATACATGGGGTGCTCCAACGGCGTTCGTGCCGAGCCGAAAACGGTAACTTTGCGCCGCCCCTTGTAAGGCTCGAGGGCGCGGAACGAATGGTCGAGTTCACGCAGGGCCTGCAGGGTGATCTTGGCGTTCCAGCGGTTGCGGTCGTCGTGGGCCATGCGCAGCACGGTCAGCAGCATGTCGCGGTACAGTGGCAGGTTGGGGCTGTTCGGAGCAACCAGTTGCAGTTGCTCGTCGATTTTGCTCAGGTCGATGCCGTGGTCCCTGAAATGGTTGAACAGCAGCTCGTTCGATTGGTAAGGCATTCAACGTCTCCTTCTGCAGCAAAACCTCTGACCGGGTCGATGGCAGGTCCCGGCCGCGACACTGCGTGTGTCGCTGGCTGCTGTGGCTCGAGTGTGCCCCCCGAGCGTTGCAGTAGGCCTTCAAGGCCATTTTTGCAGTGGCAGTTCCATCGCGTTGTCGTTGTTATGGGTACTCGTTATCAATCTAGACGCTGGGGCGCACTCGTGCCGCCACAGGCGTGCAATACCGCCTGTCAGACTGGATCCGATGATGGCAGCGCTTTGGTTAACTGGAGGCGGAAGAGTGATGCAGCGAGGTGGCGGTATGCACCGGCTGGTGATCGAGGTGGACGGGCAACTGTTGCAGTTGCTCGAGCGCGAGGCGAAGGTTCATCACCTGAGCCTGGAGGGGGAGTGCTTGCGACGGCTGCAGGGGGGCGAGGGGCACTCGCCTTACCTGCTGGCACTGTTGGCGGAGTTGCGCGCCGATGATGAGCAGCGGCGCGCCAGAGGCAGCGATCAGGGTGCCTGAATCACTTTTTCTTGTTGCCAGCTGCGCAGCTGGCAGCGTCGAACGCCTGGTCCATGACCGGTTGGTTGGTCTTGTACACGGTGAAACGGTAGACCATCACGGCGCCCTTGGACATCAACTGGCGGTAACCATTGTTACGGCACACGCTGTCACCCAGCTGGCTGCGCACCTGCGCTGGGTTGGCCTGCATTCTCTGCGCATGCGCCTGGCGCACGCTCAGGTGATTGACCAGCGCCTTGCCTTCGACGGTATAACCCTGATCGAGGATGTCTTCGTTGATGGCCCGCGGGGTACCGATGCTGCTTTCCTTGGCGACCTTCTGCAGCATCTGGGTCAGCTCGTATTCCTGCTTGGAGGCAGCCTGGGCGGCCAGGGGCAGGGCGAGCAACAGGCTCAGGGTCGGGACGATAAGACGCAGCATGAATCTCTCCTGGTTCGATGACTGGCGCTTTGACCTGCGCCGGCGGGCGGCGTTCCATGAAACTGCTGGGTTCCCCGGCCGCCTGAGCCGCTGATTATAAAGGAGCGGCCGTAAGGGCTGCACGGCAAATGACGTACGCTCTGGTAGACTCGCATTTTGTTTTTACCGAGTCGTCGTCGTGCCCCTTCCATCTTCCTGCCAAGGCCTGCAGCCATGAGCCACGCGGTAGCGCGGCTGCGCGCCGAGCGCCTGGCGCGCAGCATCAAACCCTTTGTCGCCCGCGGCTCGCGAGCCGAGCGCTGCCCGGATTGCCGGGTGATCGCCACGCACTGCCTGTGCGCGTGGAAACCGCGGGTGCCGGCAGACGCCGGCATGTGCCTGCTGATGCATGACACCGAGCCACTGAAGCCGACCAACACGGGGTGGCTGATTGCCGACGTGATCAAGGATACCTCCGCCTTTGGCTGGCTGCGTACCTCGGTGGACGAAGGCCTGCTGGCATTGCTGGGCGATCCGCGCTGGCAGCCTTATATCGTCTTCCCCGGCGAGTTCGTCAAAGAGGACCGTGTGGTCAGCGAGGTGGTGCGTGAGCCGGGCAAGCGCCCGCTGTTCATCCTGCTCGACGCCACCTGGACCGAAGCGCGCAAGATGTTCCGCAAGAGCCCCTACCTCGACCGTTTCCCGGTGTTGAGCCTGCAGGCCGAGCAGATGTCGCGCTACCGCCTGCGCCGCTCCAAGCGTGACGACCACTTCTGTACCGCCGAAGTCGCCGCCATGTGTCTTGAGCTGGCCGGCGACAGCCAGGCCTCACAGGCCCTGGATGCCTACCTGGATGTGTTCAGCCTGCACTACCTCAGCGGCAAGCGGCGCCTGGCGCTTGATGAGCAGGACGAGGTTCACCAGCGTTTGCATACCTTCCTATAGTCCAAGGGGCAGGCGCGGCGGATTGGTACATACTGTCGGGGCTGGCAGCCAGGGTAGGCGGGGACGACCGGGCAATTGGCTTGACCACCCGGGGCGTGCTCGGCATCCTTGGCGCCGCTTCGGGCACGACGAAGCTGCTGTTACCCCGGACTTCGCCGTGCCATCCCGGCCGGCGGCCCTGCCGTTCGCGCCATGAGTTGCCCGCCAGGCGTCTCCCGTACCCCCTGCGCCTGGTACAGAACAGGATCCCTAGATCGATGGCCACATACGAAATCCTGATTGCCGATGACCACCCGCTGTTTCGCAGCGCACTGCGCCAGGCCGTTACCCTCGGCCTGGGCCCGGATGTGCGCTTGGTCGAGGTGGCGAGCATCGCCGAACTGGAAACCAGCCTGACTGAAAAAGCCGACTGGGACTTGGTCCTGCTGGACTTGAACATGCCCGGTGCCTATGGTTTCTCCGGGCTGGTGCTGCTGCGTGGCCAATACCCGCAGATCCCGGTGGTGATGGTTTCGGCGCAGGAAGAGGCGGCGGTCGTGGTGAAGTCCCGCGAATTCGGCGCCAGCGGTTTCATCCCCAAGTCCAGCGAGCTGAGCAAGATCCAGGAAGCCGTGCGCAATGTGCTCGACGGCGATGTCTGGTGGCCGCCGCAGGCGTTCGAGAAGGTCGATGTGTCTGCCGAGGCGAAAGCCGCCAGCGAAGGTCTGGCCAGCCTCACCCCGCAGCAGTTCCGCGTGCTGACCATGGTCTGTGAAGGCTTGCTGAACAAGCAGATTGCCTATGAGCTGAGTGTGTCGGAGGCGACCATCAAGGCCCACGTCACGGCGATCTTCCGCAAGCTCGGCGTGCGCACCCGGACCCAGGCCGCGCTGTTGTTGCAACAACTTGAATCGGTTTCGGCCAGCTAAATCCCTGCGCCTTCACGCTTTTTTGACTGCGGTTGAACTAGCCTGCTGGCCTTTTTTCGGTGAAGTGACTGACACACATGTCGCCATTCAAGGGCCAGACCGGCCTCAAACGTATCTTCAATGCCGCCGGCTACTCGCTGGACGGCCTGCGCGCCGCGTTCAAGGGTGAAGCCGCGTTCCGCCAGCTGGTTCTGGTCAACGTGTTGTTGATCCCCACAGCCTTTTGGCTGCCGGTGAGCCGTGCCGAACGGGCGATCCTGATCGCTGTATGCTTGCTGGGGCTGATCGTCGAGTTGCTCAATTCGGCGGTTGAGGCGGCCATTGACCGCATCTCTCTTGACCGTCATCCGCTGTCCAAGAACGCCAAGGACATGGGCAGCGCCGCTCAACTGGTGGCCATGAGCATGGTCGCGATGGTCTGGGGCGTGATCCTGCTCGGCTGACGTTCAGGCGATCGGCGGCAGCACAATCTCGTCGCTGCGCTGCACGCCAGCGGTGAAACTGCGGCACAGCTCAAGGAACTCGCGCATGGCCGAGGTCTGGTATTTCTGCTTGTGCCAGATGAAATAGAACTGCCGCGACAGGTCCAGCGCCGGTGTTTCCACCGGCACCAGGCTGCCTCGGCGAAAGGCGTCACGCAGCGCCAGACGGGAGATGCAGCCGATGCCGAGGCCCGACTCCACTGCGCGCTTGATTGCCTCGGTATGTTCCAGCTCCAGGCGGATGTTCAAGTTGGCGCGATGATGACGCATGGCCTGGTCGAAGGTCAGACGCGTGCCTGAGCCCTGTTCGCGCAGGATCCAGGCTTCATGGGACAGCTGCTCGATATCGGCATGGCCGGCCTTGGCCAGCGGATGCTGCGGCGCGCAGAACACCACCAGCTCATCCTCTACCCAGGGCTGCACCTCCAGATCGGGGTGGTTGCAGTCGCCTTCGATTAGACCCAGGTCAATTTCGTAATGGGCAACCTGTTGCACGATATGCGCAGTGTTCTGTACGTGCAGCTTGACCTGGCTTTCCGGGTGCACCTGCATGAAGCTGCCGATCAGCAAGGTGGCCAGGTAGTTGCCGATGGTCAGGGTGGCGCCGACCGCCAGCGAGCCGAACCCCGACTTGCCGTTGAGCAGGTCTTCGATTTCCTTGGCCTGGTCGAGCAGGGCCACGGCCTGGGGCAACAGTTGATGGCCCAGGGCATTGAGGCTCAGGCGTTTACCGGCACGGTCGAACAACTGGCAGCTGGACTGGCGCTCCAGTTCGGTGATCGAGGTGCTCGCTGCCGATTGCGACAAGGCCAGTACGCCCGCGGCCCTGGACACACTCTGGTGCTGGGCGACGGCGACAAAGACCTGGAGCTGACGAAGTGTGAATCGCATATCTATATAACCGATAACACATATCTTGATAATTCAGTTAACAGATATTGTCGCTGCCCCTAAACTATCGCGCAACTGCGCGTCTTGCGCGCGCCGCGTTTTCCTTCAGGAGCCCCATCGATGAGCAACATGAACCACGAACGTGTCCTCAGTGTGCACCACTGGAACGACACCCTGTTCAGCTTCAAGTGCACCCGTGATCCGGGCCTGCGCTTCGAGAACGGTCAGTTCGTGATGATCGGCCTTCAGCAGGACAGCGGCCGTCCGCTCATGCGCGCCTACTCCATCGCCTCGCCGAACTGGGAAGAACACCTGGAGTTCTTCAGCATCAAGGTGCCGGATGGTCCGTTGACCTCCCAGCTGCAGCACCTGAAGGAAGGCGACGAGATCATCATCAGCAAGAAGCCCACTGGCACCCTGGTGCTGGATGATCTGAACCCGGGCAAGCACCTGTACCTGCTGAGTACAGGCACTGGCCTGGCGCCCTTCATGAGCGTTATTCAGGACCCGGAAACTTACGAGCGCTTCGAGAAAGTGATCCTGGTACACGGCGTTCGCTACGTGAACGAAGTGGCCTACCGCGAGTTCATCACCGAGCACCTGCCGCAGAACGAATTCTTCGGTGAGTCGGTGCGCGACAAGCTGATCTACTACCCGACCGTGACCCGCGAGCCTTTCGAAAACCAGGGCCGCCTGACCGACCTGATGCGCAGCGGCAAGCTGTTCAGCGATATCGGCCTGCCACCGATCAACCCGCAGGACGACCGCGCGATGATTTGCGGTAGCCCGAGCATGCTCGATGAAACCAGTGAAGTGCTGGATAGCTTTGGCCTGAAGATCTCCCCACGCATGCGCGAGCCGGGTGATTACCTGATCGAGCGAGCGTTCGTCGAGAAGTAAAGCCAGCGGCTTGAAAGAAAAACGCAGGCTTGGCCTGCGTTTTTTTATGCCTGGCATGTGCGCCTTATCGACGCTACATCACTCCGGGGCCACCTCCAGCACCCGGATCACATCCGGTTGCGGATAATGCCATCGCACCTGCACATCCCAGAACTTCACCCCATATACCCGCTCGGGCGGCGGCACCTGGTAGGCAGGTCGTGGGTCCTGGGCCAGGCACTGTTCGATCAGCTCGACCAGCGGTTCGCCCAGGCGCAGTGCGTGGGTGTGGGCCTGAGGCAGTGCGCCCTCGCTCCATTGCACGCTGATCGGCTCCGGTGCCTCACTGGCCATCAGGTTCGAGGCCTCGGTGACGCTGTCCGCATACGGCACATAAGGCTTGATATCCAGCACCGGGGTGCCGTCCAGCAGATCGATCCCCGACAGCAGCAGGCGCCCCGGTTCGACTCCCTCCAGACGTACCACCGACTGGCCGATGCCGTTGGGCCGATGGGTAGCACGGGTGGCGAACACCCCCATGCTCTTGTTGCCGCCCAGGCGCGGTGGGCGCACCTTCAGGCGTGGCCTGTCTTCCAATGCCTGGTGGAACAGGAACAGCAACCACACATGGCTGACCTGTTCCAGGCCTTCGACGGCATCGCCCTGGTCAAAGGGCGGCAGCAGCTCAAGCACGCCACGGGCGGCCGGCGCCAGCTGGGGCTGGCGCGGGATGGCGAACTTCTCCTTGAAACAGGAGCGAACGATGCCGACCGGCGAGACGGTATGCTGCATCTTGGCTCAGCCGCGCACGCGAAGGGTCAGGCCCTTGAGGAAGTTGCGCAGCAACTGGTCGCCGCAGGGGCGATAGTTGTCATGGCCGACCTTGCGGAACAGCGCACTCAGCTCCGGTTTGGACACCGGGAAGTCGACGGACTTGAGCACCGCGTGCAGGTCGTCCTCCTTCAGCTCGAAGGCCACCCGCAGCTTCTTGAGCACGGTGTTGTTGGTCACCGGCACTTCGATCGGCTGCGGCGGGCGGCTGTCGTCGCGGCCTCGACGGTGAATCACCAGGCCGTCGAGGAAGTGCGCCATGACCTTTTCCGGGCAACGCACGAAGCCGGGTTCCTCTTCCTTTTTTACATAGGTGGCGATGGCCTCGACGGAAACCTCGAGGCCCGAGAGCTTGATGATCTCGGCCATTTTCTGGTCGTTGGCCTTGAGCATGTAGCGCAGGCTGCGCAGTACATCGTTGTGGTTCATTGCAGCGAATCCTGTTCTGTTGCCGCGTCAGTCATTGCGCGGCGGTAATGCTAGAAGCGTTCTGTAGCGGCCACGTAGCGCCACTGGCCCAGCGGCAGCTTGCCCATCGACACCCCACCAAGGCGGATGCGGCGCATCGCCAGCACCTTGAGGCCGGCGGTTTCGCAAAGCTGTTCGATCAAGCCCGGTTGTGGGTTCTTCAGCACGATGCGCAAGTGTTGCTCGTTCTGCCAGCTGGCCTTGGCCTTCGGCAGTTCGACACCCTTGCGCTCCACGCCACGGGCCAGGCGCTCGAGGGCGCCGGGTTTGGCTTCACCACTGACCTGGACGATGTATTCCTGCTCCATGCGGCGCAGGTCGGCCTCGAGCTTGCGGGTTACCCGCCAGTCCTGGGTGAACAGCTGCAGGCCACTGGCGCCGGGCAGCAGCGGGACGATGCAGGCCTGTCGGGCGAAATGTCCATGCAACGGACGCACGCCCTCGCGGTGCGCTTCGCTGAGGCTGGCCATGCTGATGCTGGCCAGGGCGCTTGCGCTGTTTTGGCCGGCCTGCTGGTTGAGCAGCAGGGTGACCGGTTCGAGTGAATCGGCACGAGCGCCCGGCAGCAGCTCGACCTGCTGTTCGGTGATTTTGAACTGGGGTTGTTCGACCACCACGCCGTCGACCGTGACCCAGCCACCCTCGATGTACAGTTCGGCCTCGCGGCGGGAGCAGCCAAGCTGTTCGATGAGGCGTTTGGAGAGACGAATGGGTTCGGACATGGACACGGGCATCACGCGGTAGGGAAAGCCTTCATTGTACCTGCCTGGGCGAGGTAGCGGCTGCAAATCGATGTCATTTGCGCCATTTCGGAGCGGGGTAGTGGTTTCCTGAGCTTGCGTACTAGGACGTTGTACGAACAAGCCTCATATGTAGTAGGGGATAGGGCTGCCCTAGGCCGTCGGTTTCCGAGCGGCCATAGATCTCGAAGCCTTCATGCAGGTAGAAACCCAGGGCTTGCGGGTTCTGTTCGTTGACGTCCAGGCGCTCGGCGTTCAATTCGTGCACCGCGTGGCGCAGCAGGCGCCGCCCGATGCCCTGGCCACGGTGTTCGGGCGCGACGAAGAGCATGTCGACCCGGCCGTTGGCCACCCCGGCAAAGCCGAGGATGTGCCGCTTGCTGTCCTTGCAGCAGACCAGCATCACGGCATCCAGATACTTGCGCAGCACGTGCTCGCGTAGCAGCAGGATGTAGCCCTCGGGCAGGAAGTCGTGGGTGGCCCGCACCGACGCCTCCCACACCCGGACCAGCTCGGGGTAATCGCTCAGATGAGGTGTGTGCAGCGTGATGGTGGGCGACATCCTGTGATCCTCGGAGCCATTGAGGAAAACATAGATGCAAAAAAATACCCCGCCAGCTGGCGGGGTATTTTCAGGCAGGTTTCGCTCAGATGGGCTCGGCCCACATGTCGTACTCGTCGGCGTCGACGATGCGGCAGCGGACCTTGTCGCCCGGCTTGAAGCCGTGGTCGCCGTCGATGAACACGCTGCCGTCGATCTCCGGCGCGTCGAAGAAGCTGCGGCCCACCGAGCCCTGCTCCTCGACCTCGTCGATCAATACCTCGATTTCCTTGCCGATACGCAGTTGCAGGCGAGCAGTGCTGATGGCCTGCTGGTGGGCCATGAAGCGGTCCCAGCGATCCTGCTTGACGTCGTCCGGCACCTCTTCCAGGCCCAGGTCGTTGGCCGGGGCGCCTTCGACCGGCGAGTACTGGAAGCAGCCGACGCGGTCGAGCTGGGCTTCGGTCAGCCAGTCGAGCAGGTACTGGAAGTCTTCCTCGGTTTCGCCGGGGAAGCCGACGATGAAGGTCGAGCGGATCACCAGCTCAGGGCACTGTTCGCGCCAGTTCTTGATGCGCGCCAGGGTGCGGTCTTCGAAGGCCGGGCGCTTCATCGACTTGAGCACCTTGGGGCTGGCGTGCTGGAACGGGATGTCCAGGTACGGCAGGATCTTGCCGGCGGCCATCAGCGGAATCACGTCGTCGACGTTCGGGTACGGGTAGACATAGTGCAGACGCACCCAGGCACCCAGGCTGCTCAGCGCCTCGCACAGCTCGAGCATGCGGGTCTTGACCGGGCGGCCGTTCCAGAAGTCGGTCTTGTACTTGACGTCCACGCCGTAGGCGCTGGTGTCCTGGGAGATCACCAGGATCTCCTTGACGCCGGCCTTGACCAGGCGCTCGGCTTCGCTCAGGACTTCGCCGACCGGGCGGCTGACCAGCTTGCCGCGCATCGACGGGATGATGCAGAAGCTGCAGCTGTGGTTGCAGCCTTCGGAAATCTTCAGGTAGGCGTAGTGACGCGGGGTCAGCTTGACGCCCTGGGGCGGCACGAGGTCGATCAGCGGGTTGTGGTCCTGGCGCGGTGGCACCACTTCGTGCACGGCATTGACCACCTGCTCGTACTGCTGCGGGCCGGTGACCGACAGCACGCTGGGGTGCACGTCACGGATGCTGCCTTCCTCGACACCCATGCAGCCGGTGACGATGACCTTGCCGTTTTCCTTGATGGCTTCGCCGATCACTTCCAGCGACTCGGCCTTGGCGCTGTCGATGAAGCCGCAGGTGTTGACCACCACCACGTCGGCATCCTCGTAGGTAGGCACGACTTCATAGCCTTCCATGCGCAGCTGGGTCAGGATGCGCTCGGAATCGACCAGGGCCTTGGGGCAACCCAGGGAGACGAAGCCGACCTTTGGGGTGGCGGGAGTGGTGGACATGGCTAACCTCGGTATTGAATACAGGTCGCCCTGCCGGTAACGGGGGCGATCCTGGCGGGCGTTTTCGGCGCCTCTGATCAAAAAGTGCGCAATTCTAGCGAGCACTAGATCGCTTTACCAGCAGAAATACGACGAACGCTGCGCTATGCTTCGCGCCGTTGCGCCGGGGTATCCGGTAGGGCCCGGCGCGGGTAGGCATTCAACCGGTCTAACAGGCCGTCTGCGGGAGTGGTCGATGGTTCAGGCAAGCAGTCATGCCGAAGGCGGGCACGCGGGGAAGCAGGGAGCGGCACGACCGCTGGGCCTGCTCGTGGCGGCCGTTGGGGTGGTTTATGGCGATATCGGCACCAGCCCGCTGTACACCCTCAAAGAGGTCTTTACCGGCGGTTATGGCGTACAGGTCAACCATGACGGGGTGCTGGGCATCCTGTCGTTGATCCTCTGGTCGCTGCTGTGGGTGGTTTCGTTCAAGTACGTGATGTTCATCCTGCGTGCCGACAACCAGGGCGAGGGCGGCACCATGGCCCTGACCGCGCTGGCGCGGCGGGCCACGGCGCAGTATCCGCGGCTGCGCATGCTGATGGTCGGCTGCGGCCTGATCGGCGCCTCGCTGTTCTACGGCGACAGCATGATCACCCCGGCGGTGTCGGTGCTGTCGGCGGTGGAGGGCATGGGCCTGGCGTTCGAGGGTATCGATCACTGGGTGGTGCCGATTGCGCTGGTGGTGCTGGTGGCGCTGTTTCTGGTGCAGAAGCACGGCACGGAAAAGATCGGCAAGGCCTTCGGCCCGATCATGGTCGCCTGGTTCCTGGTGCTGGCAGCGCTGGGCGTGCATGGGATCTCGCAGAGTCCGGAGGTGCTGAAGGCGTTCAATCCGGGCTGGGCCTTGAATTTCTTCATCGTCCACCCCGGCATGGGCGTGGCCATTCTTGGTGCGGTGGTGCTGGCGCTGACCGGTGCCGAGGCGCTGTACGCCGATATGGGCCACTTCGGCCGCAAACCTATTGCCCGCGCCTGGTTCGCCCTGGTGCTGCCGGCGCTGGTGCTCAACTACTTCGGCCAGGGCGCCATGCTGTTGCAGAACCCCGAGGCGGCACGCAACCCGTTCTACCTGCTGGCGCCATCCTGGGCGTTGCTGCCGCTGGTGGGCCTGGCGACGATGGCCACGGTGATCGCCTCCCAGGCGGTGATTTCGGGGGCCTTCTCGCTGACTCGCCAGGCCATCCAGCTGGGCTATGTGCCACGCATGCAGATCCAGCACACCTCCAGCGACGAGCAGGGGCAGATCTATATCGGCGCGGTGAACTGGGCGTTGATGGTCGGCGTGGTGCTGCTGGTGATCGGCTTCGAGTCCTCCGGCGCCCTGGCGGCGGCCTACGGCGTGGCAGTGACCGGCACCATGCTGATGACCACCATCCTGGTCTCGGCGGTCATGCTGCTGCTGTGGAAGTGGCCGCCGGTGTTGGCGGTACCGCTGCTGCTGGGCTTCCTGTTCGTCGACGGGCTGTTCTTCGCCGCCAACGTGCCGAAGATCGTGCAGGGCGGCGCTTTCCCGGTACTGGCGGGTTTCGTGCTGTTCGTGTTGATGAGTACCTGGAAGCGTGGCAAGCAGATCCTGGTCGAGCGCATCGATGAAGGCGCGTTGCCGTTGCCGCTGTTCATCAGCAGCATCCGCGTGCAGCCGCCGCATCGGGTCGAGGGCACTGCGGTGTTCCTGACCGCGCGCTCCGATGCCGTTCCCCACGCGCTGCTGCACAACATGCTGCATAACCAGGTGCTGCACAGCCAGGTGGTGCTGCTGACGGTGGTCAGCGAGGACCGGCCGCGGGTGCCGGAGCATGAGCGTTTCGAGGTGGAGGCCTATGGTGACGGGTTCTTCCGGGTGCTGCTGCACTTTGGCTTCATGGACGAACCGGACGTACCGGCGGCGCTGAAGTTATGTCACCTGGATGAGCTGGACTTCAGCCCGATGCGCACCACCTATTTCCTCAGCCGGGAGACGGTGATCGCCTCGCGCCTGGAGGGGATGTCGCGCTGGCGCGGGAACCTGTTCGCGTTCCTGCTGAAGAATGCCAACGGCAACCTGCGGTTCTTCAACCTGCCACTCAATCGGGTGATCGAGTTGGGGACGCAGGTCGAGATCTGATGGCACAAACAACGCGGGGCAAGCCCGCTCCCACAAGGCTTGTGTGATCCTTGTGGGAGCGGGCTTGCCCCGCGATGGGCCGTAAAGCGGCCCCTTTCCCTATCATTTCTCAGCGACGTTGGCCTTTCCCTGGCGGGTCTCGATCTCACCGATCAGACGCTTGGCCAGCGCCGGGTAGTTTTCGTCGAAGTGGTGGCCGCCAGGCAGTTTCATGCGCTCACCCACGGCGGTCTTGTCGGTGCAGCCGCTCTCGTCAGTCTCTTCCACGCCATAGATGCACACCACCTTCGCCGCCGGCAACCTGGCCATCTCCGGCCCGGTTGGGGCTTCCTGGCCCTCCTTGCCGAGCCAGCCCTCCACCTCGATCTCGAAACTGCCACTGCGGGCGAACGCCAGCAGGATCACCGCATCGATGCGCTTCTGGTCGTCTGCGGACAGGCGGTTATAGATAGCCGGCAGCACGTCGGCGCCGAACGAGTAGCCGGTCAGCACGAAACGCTTGGTACCCCATTTCTGGCGGTAGTGCTGCATCAGCTCGGAGAGATCGGCGGCGCTTTGCTCCGGGGTCTTGTGCTGCCAGTAATAGCGCAGGGTGTCGATGCCGACCACCGGGTAGCCAAGCTTGGCCATCTCGCCCGCTACATCGCGGTCCAGGTCGCGCCAGCCGCCGTCGCCGGAAAGGAACAGGGTGACGGTGTCGGTGGTCTGCCCGGCCGGGACTTCCACCACCGGGATGGCCAGGGCGTTGCCATCGTGACCGACCAGGGCCTGGGTCAACTGCGCCTTGAGTACCTGGGGCAGGTGGATGTCGTAGTCGGCGATGCTGGTCTCGGCGTTGGCCTGGTCGCGCACGAAGGCGGCGCTGGCGTCATCCGGGTTGTCGTTCCAGGCCACATTCCAGTGGCCATGGGCGGCGGACTTGGGCAAGGCGGCCTGGCAGCCGGGCTGCTCGACGGTGAAATCCACCGAGATGGCTCGTGCCTTGTCGTCGCCTTGCGCGGCCAGCCAGCGCCAGGCCTGGGCGGCGCCTGGGCCGATACCGGCAACCAGGGTCGGTTTGTCGGCCAGTCGAGCGAGGGCCTGGTCCATCGCGGCCTGCTGCTTGGCGCAGTCGGCCGGCGGCAGGACCACCTGCACCAGCTGGGCCTCGCCGGCCTGGCTGAGGTCGAGCAGTTGCTTGTCGGTCAGGGCCTGGTCCTGGGGCACGCCGATGGCCACCCGGGCCTTGGCATGCACGCCGGGAGTGGCGCGGGTCAGGGCGCTGCCGTCGTCGAGCGTGAGGTGCTCCAGACGTGCCTCGGGGGCCGGGCGGGTCCACAGCCAGAAGGCCGCGCCACCGGCCAGCACGGCCAGCAACAGGGGAATCAGTACGTACAGCCAATAGCGTCGGATCATCAACGTTTCACCAATCCAGTCAGGCCGCCAGCGATCAGGGCGGCGGTGTCAGCCAGTGCCACCAACGGGTCGAGCCCGGCTGGCACGGCCATGTAGCGGGGTTCCCAGTCCGGCTGGAACTTGTCCTTGAAGCGCCGCAGGCCCTGGAAGTTGTAGAGCTGTTCGCCGCGCTGGAACACCATCGAGCCCAGGCGCTGGGTCAAGGGGGCGCCACGCCGCGGCTGCAAGCCTGAAAGGGGGACCATGCCCAGGCTGAAGCGGCCGTAGTCGTGGCTTTTGTAGTGCAGGATCAGACCGACCATCATGAACTCCATGGTCAGCTTCGGAGCTTCCGGATGCGCGCGCATCAGGTCGAGGCTGGCCAGCTCGTTGCTGTGGGTCTCCAGCAGGTTGGCGAAGGCCACCGGGCGGCCCTGAAAGCGGATCAGCGCGATACGGAAATGCTGCAGGTACTCGGGGCTGAAGCGGCCGAGGGAGAAACCTTTTTCGCGCACGTTCTTGCCGCTCAGCCAAGCGTCGGAGATCTCCTTGAGTGCCTCCAGCGGGGCGTGACCAGGCTCATGGATCTCCAGGGCCAGGCCGTCGCGGCCGCCGCGGTTCCAGGTGTAGCGCAGGTCCTTCATCTCCTTGCCCTTGGCATCGATATCGAAGCGGCGCAGGTCGACCCGCGCTTCCTCGCCGAGCTTGATCGCGGTCAGGCCGATGTCCATGTAGAAAGGCAGGTTCTCCGCACGCACCTGGTAGAACACCGGGCGGGCATGGTGCAGGTCGCACAGGTCGCGGAACTGCCAGATCATTTCGGCGCGTTCCTGGGCCGGGCCGATCGGGTCGTACAGGGCTACCAGGCTGCGGCCGCGACGGGCATACATCAGGAAGGCGTTGTCGTTGGGGTGGAACAGCAGCGCCTTGTCACCGGTCAGGGCCAGCCCGCCATCGGGCTGGTCGGAGGCGAGCAGGATGCGATTGGCGCGCTGCAGCTCGTCTTCGCTGGGCAGATGGATCACGGGCCGGGCGGTGCGCAGCAGCCAGGTCAGGGCGACGATCACCAGCAGCACGGCGCTGCCCAGCGCGGCGCGCAAGCCCCGCGGCGCATCGGCATCAAGGGTGAACTGCCACCACAGCTTGTGGGTGTAGGGCACGTCCTGGTAGGCGAACAGCAGCAGCCATACCGAGGCGCCGACCACGCAGGCGCTGGCCACCAGGTACACCGGCGAGAACGGCAGCTCCAGCAGACGGCTGGGACGGTAGAACGAGCGGCGGAACAGGGCGAGCAGGGCAGCGGTGAAGCACATCAGGCTGGCTTCTTCCCAGTCGAAGCCCTTGAGCAGCGACAGCACCGCGCCCACCAGCAGCAGCACGGTGGTCAGCAGCCAGGCAGCCGACAGGCGCCGGCGCAGGCCCTGGGCGAGCAGCAGGCAGAGCACGCCGATCAGGCTGGCGCCGAAGTGCGAGGCATCGATCAGGCGGTGTGGGATCAGGAAGCCCATGTGCTCCAGACGGCTGTCGATCTCCGGGGTAGCGCCGGAGAACAGCAGCACCACGCCGGAAAGGAACACCAGGATCGCCAGCACCGGCGCGGCCAGGCCCGAGGCTGCGCGGATCGCCTGCTGGGCGACCATCAGCCGACGGGCTTCGTTGGCCAGCAGCAGTACGCAGGCCACGAGCAACGGCAGCACCACGTAGATCAGCCGGTACAGCAGCAGGGCGGCCGCCAGTGGCGCCGCGCCCAGCTGGTTGGCGAACGCGGCCAGCAGGATCGCCTCGAACACCCCGACGCCACCCGGCACGTGGCTCAGCACCCCGGCGGCGAGGGCAAGCAGGTAGACCAACACGAACGCGCCAAAGGGTGGGGCTTCAGGCAGCATCAAATAAAGCACGGTGGCCGCGGCGGCGACATCCAGGGCGGTGATCAGCAGTTGCAACGCAGTCAGGCGCGCGCCTGGCAGGCGCAGGGTGCGGCGCCCGAACTGCACCAGCAGGTTGTCGGCCAGCGGCTGCTCAGGCAGGCGACGGCGGTACAGGCCCATGACCAGGGCGACCGCCGCGACCAGCACGGCGACGGCGATCCCGCCCAGCAGCGGTGCAGGCAAGCGCAGCGCCGTTGCCGCTGCCGGCAGGTCGCTCAGGGTGGCCAGTGCCGCCAGCGGCGGCAGCGCGCAGCCCAGCGAAAGGCTGGCGAACACCGTCATGCGCGCGACCTCTGCGGCGCCCAAACCTTGACGGGCATAGAGGCGATAACGCACCGAGCCACCCGACAGCATCGACAGGCCTATCGCGTTGCCAATGGCGAAGGCGCTGAAACCCCCGAGCACCAGGGTGCGGGGTGGTAGTTGCACGGCGGCATAGCGGCTGGCCGACCATTCGTAACCGAGCAGGATCACGAAGCCGGCCAACGTTGCCAGCAGCGCGCCGAGCAGCGACTGGGTCGGTACGCTGAGCATCGCATCATGCAGGGCGTAGATATCCAGTTCGCTCAACAGATGGCGGCAGGCAATCAGGCCCATGGCGAACAACAGCAATGTCAGCGCCAAACCCAGCGGCTGACGGTACTTGCTCAGTCGTTCCAGCCAGGGCAAGCGCTGCGCCGCCGCCGGCAAGGCCGTGGTCAACGGTGCCTGGGGCTCGGGAGTGGGGGCGGTCATGGAGTGCCTCGTGCGCAGCGCGCGAGGTGAAGGCAAGGTGCGGCCAAGTGAAAGTCCCTTTGGAAAAACGTATCCGAATATTACTCCGCGCCAGCGGCTTAATCTGTTTCAGGATAGTTAAAGATAGTTCATTCAGCCGTCTACAAGGGCTGGAACCAGGGCTTGGCGAGGAGGAATCGAAAGGGTAGGGGCTGAATGCAACAAACCCCGCACTGTCTTGCGACAGGCGGGGTTTGTTCTGACGAATATGGTTGCGGGAGCCGGATTTGAACCGACGACCTTCGGGTTATGAGCCCGACGAGCTACCAGGCTGCTCCATCCCGCGTCAGAGGGGCGCATTCTACGCATTTGCCATGGCTTGTCAAGGCTTGATATGACTTTGGTTGCGATTGGAAAACTGCGGCCAATAAAAAAGGCCACTGCGTGAACAGTGGCCTTTTCTTGAATCTGGTTGCGGGAGCCGGATTTGAACCGACGACCTTCGGGTTATGAGCCCGACGAGCTACCAGGCTGCTCCATCCCGCGCCTGTGGAATCGAATTCTACGGATTTCCCAACCGCTGTCAAGCGTTACTACTTGATTTTTCGTGGGTTTTTCTTTCGGTGTGAATATAGAGGCAATAAAAAAGGCCACTGTATGAACAGTGGCCTTTTCTTGAATCTGGTTGCGGGAGCCGGATTTGAACCGACGACCTTCGGGTTATGAGCCCGACGAGCTACCAGGCTGCTCCATCCCGCGCCTGTGAGATCGAATTCTACGGATTTTCCCTTGCCTGTCAAGCATTTCCTCAAGAAAAACCTTTTTCGTTCAAACCCTTAGCGTGCCAGATCGCGCCGCAGCGCAGTGGCGACGGGGCTTGCAGGCCGATTGTCCGGTCCAGGCTGTCTCGTCCGTTGGCCGTACGGTAATATCTGTATGAATTTACAGTAGTGGCTGTCATCCATGTCCTTGCGCAAGATCATCCACATTGATTGTGACTGCTTCTACGCCGCCATCGAGATGCGCGATGACCCGCGCCTGGTCGGTCGCCCTATGGCGGTGGGTGGGCAGCCAGGTCAGCGTGGCGTGATCGCCACCTGCAACTACGAGGCGCGCGCCTATGGCGTGCGTTCGGCGATGGCATCGGGGCATGCCATGAAACTGTGCCCCGACCTGGAAATCGTCAAGCCGCGTTTCGAGGCTTACCGTGAGGCGTCCCGCGAGATTCACGCGATCTTCCGGGACTACACCGAGCTGATCGAACCGCTGTCGCTGGACGAGGCTTACCTGGATGTCAGTGACAGCCAATGGTTTGCCGGCAGCGCTACGCGGATTGCCGAGGACATTCGTCGTCGGGTCGCCCAACAACTGCATATTACGGTGTCCGCAGGCGTGGCGCCGAACAAGTTCCTGGCCAAGATCGCCAGCGATTGGCGCAAGCCCAATGGGTTGTTCGTCATTACCCCTGACCAAGTGGAGGAATTTGTCGCGGCTTTGCCGGTTGCCCGCTTGCATGGCGTTGGCAAGGTGACGGCGGATAAGCTTTCGCGATTGGGGATCGATACTTGCCTGTCATTGCGCGACTGGTCGAGGCTGGCGCTGGTGCGCGAATTTGGCAGCTTCGGCGAGCGCTTGTGGGGGCTGGCGCGAGGGATCGACGAGCGTGCGGTGCACAACGACAGTCGGCGGCAGTCGGTTAGTGTCGAGAACACCTACGACCATGACTTGCCTGACCTGAGCAGTTGCCTGGAGAAGCTGCCTGACCTGCTCGCCAGTCTGAATGAGCGGATTGCGCGCATGGATAGCAGCTATCGGCCCGACAAGCCTTTCGTCAAGGTCAAGTTCCATGACTTCAGCCAGACCACGCTGGAGCAGGCGGGGGCGGGGCGAGACCTGGAGAGCTACCGGCAGTTGCTCAGCCAGGCGTTTGCCCGAGGTGGCAAGCCGGTGCGGTTGCTGGGAGTAGGGGTGAGGCTGCGGGACCTGCGTGGGGCGCTTGAGCAGTTGGAGTTGTTTCGGGACATATAAAGAAGAAGGGGCCGCACAAGCGGCCCCTTCTCGTTTTACTGCACGCCCGGATCGGCAACCAGTCGCCCGGTGGCCTTTGTCAGTGCCTGCAGAAACTCCTGCTGCAGCTCAGGATCGTTGCGCGTCAGTTCGATCAGGCTCTGTTCGAGTTCGCTGGCCTCTTCTTCCAGGCCCAGTTCCGACAGGCGCTTGACCCGATGTACCCACTGGCCGACATCGTCGTCCTCGAGGTCATCGAAAATCAGCTCGTGGGCCTCGAGCAACTTGCCACGCAAATTGCCGCTGACCAGCAAGCTGGCATCGCCTCGTACCTGGTTTTCCTCATCCACCACCTGCAGGTGCAGGGTGCCGATATGGTTGAGGTTCTGCTCGGAGAACGGGCTGTCGAGCAGGTTCAGGCGCAGTACGCCATGCTTGTCGGTGGTCAGCTCGTGGGTCATCTTGCCCGCCTTGACTTCGACCAGGCGCTCGTTCCACGGCAGGCTGATGGACTCTTCGCGCTTGCCCTTCTCGACTTCGTCGATGCCCGCCAGGTTCTGCTGGGCACGGCCGTTGGACGGTACGTTCATGAACGGGTTGACGCCCGCCACGCCATAGCTGAGCCAGTCGTGGGTGATGCTGTCCGGCAGGTTGCCCAAAGCGAACACATTGGCCACGTTGGCGCTGATGCCCGCCACCACAGCCACCGCGCCCAGCGGGATCTCGTAGATCTCCCGCCAGGGTTGGTAAGGGGTGTAGCGGTCGTAGCGGCGGGTGACTTCGAACTCGGTGACTTCGAAACGCTTGAGCTCATGAATGCGCACGCGCCGCTGCGGAAGCTCCATCACCTTCGGCTCGCCGACATCGATCTGCAGACTGTGCTCGAGCAGTTTGCGCTCGACGCGCTCCTCATGATCGCTGCGCTGGGACATCTGGTTGGCGCAGCCGCCGAGGAGCAGGGCGCCGCACAGTGCGGCGCCCCCCAGGGTGTAGGTACTTCGCTTGGACATGATCACTCGCGTAACGGGTTATCAGCGGCGGATGCGGGCCTGCAGGAAGGTCAGCACTTCATTGAGCGGCAGTGCCTGGGCCTCCGACTCGGTGCGGTGCTTGTACTCCAGGTTTCCATCGGCCAGGCCGCGGTCGCTGACGACGATGCGGTGTGGGATGCCGATCAGCTCCATGTCGGCGAACTTGATGCCGGGGCTGGTCTTCTTGTCGCGGTCGTCCAGCAGGACTTCGAAACCTGCGGCGGTCAGTTCGGCGTAAAGCTTGTCGGTAGCCTCACGGACCACATCGGTTTCGTAGCGCAGCGGCACCAGGGCGATCTGGAACGGGGCCAGGGCGTCATTCCAGATGATGCCCTTGTCGTCGTGGTTTTGCTCGATGGCGGCGGCGACCACGCGGGACACGCCGATGCCGTAGCAACCCATCGACAGGACTACAGGCTTGCCGTTCTCACCCAGTACCTGGCACTTGAGTGCTTCGCTGTACTTGGTGCCGAGCTGGAAGATGTGGCCGACTTCGATGCCGCGCTTGATCACCAGGGTACCCTGGCCGTCCGGGCTCGGGTCGCCCTCGACCACGTTGCGCAGGTCAGCGACCTGTGGAACCGGCAGGTCGCGTTCCCAGTTCACGCCGAAGTAGTGCTTGTCGTCGATGTTGGCGCCGATGCCGAAGTCGCTCATCAGGGCGACCGAGCGGTCGATGATGCACTCCAGCGGCAGGTTCAGCGGGCCGAGGGAGCCTGCGCCGGCACCGATGGCGGCACGCAGCTCGGCGTCGGTGGCCATCACCAGCGGGTCGGCGACCTGCTCCAGCTTGGTGGCCTTGATTTCGTTGAGCTCGTGGTCGCCACGGACGATCAGCGCGACCAGCTTGCCTTCCTCGGCACCGTGCACGATCAGGGTTTTTACGGTTTTCTCGATCGCCAGGCCGAAGTTTTCCACCAGTTGCGCGATGGTCTTGGCGTTCGGGGTGTCGACCAGGCGCAACTCTTCAGTCGGCGCCGGGCGCACGGTTTCGCGGGGAATGGCTTCGGCTTTCTCGATGTTGGCGGCGTAATCGGAGCTGTCGCTGAAGATCACGTCGTCTTCACCGGAGGAGGCGAGCACGTGGAATTCGTGGGAGTAGCTGCCACCGATCGAACCGGTGTCGGCCTGCACCGGACGGAAGTCCAGGCCCAGGCGGGTGAAGATGTTGGAGTACGCCAGGTGCATGCGGTCGTAGGTTTCCTGCAGGGAAGCCTGGTCGGCATGGAAGGAGTAGGCGTCCTTCATGATGAACTCGCGGCCGCGCATCAGGCCGAAGCGCGGACGGATCTCGTCGCGGAACTTGGTCTGGATCTGGAACATGTTCAGCGGCAGCTGCTTGTAGCTGGACAGCTCGTTGCGCGCAAGGTCGGTAATGACCTCTTCGTGGGTCGGGCCGACGCAGAATTCGCGCTGGTGGCGGTCTTTCAGGCGCAGCAGCTCGGGGCCGTACTGCTCCCAGCGGCCGGATTCCTGCCACAGTTCAGCCGGCTGGATGCTCGGCATCAGCACCTCGAGGGCGCCGGCGGCGGTCATTTCCTCGCGTACCACGGCTTCGACCTTGCGCATTACCCGCAGGCCCATTGGCAACCAGGTGTACAGGCCGGAGGCCAGCTTGCGGATCATGCCGGCACGCAGCATGAGCTGGTGGCTGATGACCACTGCATCGGCCGGGGTTTCTTTCTGGGTGGCGAGCAAATATTGACTGGTGCGCATGGTGAGCCGTGTCGATTGCCTGAATGTGAAATGACCCCGCATTGTACGGGGGCGAAACGAAAGCGTACAGAATGCAGCACTGGCGCGGTTCTGTCAGCCAAGAAAAAGCCCGGCGATCGCCGGGCTTCTTCATCTTGGGGCGTCGCAAACCTGGGTTTACAGGATGCTCAGTGGGTACTCGACGATCAGGCGCAGTTCGTCCAGCGAGTTGGAGTAGACCGCGTCGGAGGAACGATAGGTAGCCTGGCGGACACGGAAGCTCAGATCCTTGGCCGGGCCTTCCTGCAGGACGTACTTGATGTCCACGTCGCGTTCCCATTCCTTGCCGTCGTTGGTGTCGGCAGTGTGGGCGCCGGTGCCGCGGACGTAGCGGGTCATGAAGGTCAGGCCTGGTACGCCGAACTCGGCGAAGTTCAGGTCGTAGCGGACCTGCCAGGATTTTTCGCCTTCGGCGTTGAAGTCCGAACGGGCTACCGAGTTGGCCAGGAAGATACTGCCGCCACCGTCGATGCCATAGGCATATTCGCCATCACCGGTGACTTTCTGGTAAGCCAGGGTAAAGGTGTGGGCACCGATATTGTACGCACCGGAGAAGCTGTAGGCGCGGTTGTCGAGTTTGTCGCCGTCGGCGGTGGCGCGGTACAGGTTGTCGCCTTCGCCTTTGGTGTCATAGATGTTGAAGTCGAACACCAGGCCTTGCTTGTCCGAGATCGGCAATGCCCAGTTGACATTGGCGTAGTACTTGCGCCAGTAGTCTTCGACCTTGGAGTAATAGAGGCTGGTCGACAGGCTGTCGGTGAAGGCGTAGGAGCCACCGAAGACGTCTGCTTCCTTCAGGCCGCGGCGACCCAGACCGTCACTGATACTGTCGCGGTCGGTTTCCGCTTGGGCTCTCATGCTCTTGAAGCGGCCGGCATGCAGGGTCAGGCCTTTGATTTCATTGCTGGTGAGCAATGCGCCTTGCGCGGTTTCGGGCAGCAGGCGGCTGTCATCGGTGGCGAACACCGGCAGGGCGGTAAATTGGTCGCCGACCTTCAGGACGGTGTCGGAAATACGGAATTTAACGGCGGCGCCACCCTTGGAGTAGTCATCCTGGGAGCGCTGGTCGGATCCGGTAGGGAATAGGCCGGTGCCCGAGTAGCCGCGGCCGCTGTCAAGCTTGATGCCCAGCAGGCCGATGGCGTCGACGCCTACACCCACGGTGCCTTGGGTGAAGCCCGACTCGAAGGTGCCGATGAAGCCTTGACCCCATTCGCGCTGGTCGTGGCGCAGGCCGGCGAGTTTGTTGCCGGCCGACTCGGTGTTGCGATAGTCACGGCTGAAGTACAGGTTACGCATCTTGACGTTCAGCTTGCTGTCTTCGACGAAACCTTTCGACTCATCCTGCGAAGAGGCGACAGCCATCTGCGAAGTCCCTGCCGCTACGGCCAGGGCGATCATGCTCCACTTCATCACGCGCATCGTGATTTGCTCCTTTGGTTTTTAGGAAGAGTACCGCCGCACCCAAGTGTTTTAGTTATAGGGCCGGCTCTTTCTTGTTATGTCGGCGAAAATGTATATCACGCGGACTATTCTTGGCGATATGGGCAGAAACAACCTATCGGTAACTTTATGGCCATGTCGCTGTCAGTTGTCTCCATGTCGCAAATCACGCCCGTTTTATAGAGGCGTACAACGCCAGCGCTGTCTCGAAACCGTCATGTTTGTATAAATACAAAGTACGGCTTGTGAAACTCCCTGGTTTATCCGATGCCGCTGTTGTTATTTGTCGCATTCACCCTGCAGTGCAGGTAGCGTGCCGACTTGGCGTGTAACGAATGCAACAAGCATGCTCAAAATCACGAACCTTTGATGAAATTTTCACAAAGACCCTGCCTGTAGCCGGAAAACCTCCGAAAACACGGGCTGCGACCGCTTCGGTGGCAGTTCACGGTGGTCTCTGGCGTATGTGTGTGAAGCTGCCTTCCAAGTCAAGGTGTTACCGACGATTGTTTATCCTGGCTGTTTTATGTGACGGATGTGTGGTGGAGGTCTGACGAGCGGCATCATTTTGGTGCGAAAAGTAGCGCTGTGTTACCGAAGCGGGGCGTCGATGTTGTCATTCGCGTGCTACAAATGGTTCGAATCGGCGTCGGCGGGTGTGGCAGATGCCGAAGCAGAGTATCCTTGCGCCCCTGTGCCCGGCCGGTTGGAAGGGCTGTATCGCTAGTAAGGAGGTTTGCCGTGTTCACTCTCGATTCGCGTCTGCAGGAGGATTCCCTGGTATTGGGCGACCTGCCGCTGTGCCGCCTGCTGCTGAGCAAGGATGCCAACTACCCGTGGTTCATCCTGGTGCCGCGTCGCGCCGATATCACTGAAGTGTTCGAGCTCGAGGAAGCGGATCAGCAGCAGTTGTGGGTCGAGACGAGCGCCCTGGCCGAGGCGTTGAAGGATGCCTTTGCCGCCGACAAGATGAACGTCGCAGCCCTGGGCAATGTGGTCAGCCAGCTGCATATGCATGTGATCGTGCGCCACCGTGGTGATGCCGCCTGGCCCGCCCCGGTCTGGGGCAAGGTGGCGGCCATCGGCTACACCCAGGAGCAGCTCGACGGTATTCGCCAGCAAGTGCGTGCGCTGCTGGGTGAGAGCTTCAAGGAGGCTTGAGGATGTCGCAGGAACTGGAAATGCGCATGATCGAGCTGGAGACCCGCCAGGCGTTTCAGGATGACAGCTTGCAAGCGCTAAATGATGTGATTGTCGAGCAGAGTCGAGTGATCGAACGCCTGCAATTGCAGGTGGCGGAGCTGATCAAACGCTACGAGGAGATGGCTGGCCAGCAAGGCGGCGGGGAAGAAGAAGCGCCGCCGCCTCACTATTGAGCACGGCGGCGGCACGGGTTCAGCGGCGCGCGACGGCGACCACGTCTTCGGCCTGCAGGCCTTTGTCGCGGTGCATCACCGAGAACTCCACGCGCTGGCCTTCGACCAGCACCCGGTGGCCCTCGCCGCGGATGGCGCGAAAGTGCACGAAGATATCGTCACCGGAGTCGCGGGAGATGAACCCGAAGCCCTTGGAGGTGTTGAACCACTTCACTGTGCCGGTATCGCGCTGGCCGGCCTCCGTGGGATTACCCTGGCTGGCGCGGGCCTTTCGCGTGCCGCGAACGAAGCCAGCCACCAGGTGCAGCACGCTGGCGAGGAAGGCACAGGCCAGTGCTGGCAGGTTGCCAAGCTCCGGCCGGGCCAGCAGGGTGAGGGTCTGCAGGACCACGGCCACGACCAGCAGGATGCTGGTGGCGTGTTGCAGCTGCTGGCGCATGCCTTTGTAGTACTGTGGCAGTACCGGGGCAATCACCAGGTTGAGCAGGCCGAGCAGCGCCAGGTAGACGGCCTCGGGTTGCTGCAGGAAGGGTGTTGCGTCAGTTTTCAAGGTGGGTATGAGCGATAGCAGCAAAGCCGCCACGCCCGTCACCAGATGGACGATCTTGAACATTGGGTTTGGCTCACGTTGATAAGGCCGATCACAGGATGAGCTGGTCGCACGGTGCGCGTGAACTGTAGGCGCGAAAACGTGAGGGGCCAGCCTATGCACCCGGCACTGACAATCCGCACGGGTGGCACACTGCCTATTTAACAGCAAAGGCGGGGGCTTCTCAAACCGATTGGCGCCGACGGCTGTCAGTGCAGCCTTGTGCCGCATGCGCCGGTAACCAACTCTTGTTAGAGTGTTTGCTGCCCGCTTGATGATCAAGCCTTATGGAAAGGGGAGCTTCATGGCAATCGATATCGGTATCAGTGAAGAAGATCGCAAGTCCATCGTCGATGGCTTGTCCCGCCTGTTGTCGGATACCTATGTGTTGTATCTGAAAACCCACAACTTCCATTGGAACGTCACCGGTCCGTCGTTCCGCACCCTGCACCTGATGTTCGAGGAGCAATACAACGAGCTTGCCCTGGCGGTCGATTCGATCGCCGAGCGTATCCGTGCCCTGGGCTTCCCGGCGCCGGGTTCCTATGCCTTTTATGCCCGCCACTCTTCGATCAAGGAAGAGGAGGGCGTACCGCCTGCCGAAGAGATGATCCGCCAGCTGGTGCAGGGCCAGGAGGCCGTGGTGCGTACCGCTCGCAGCATCTTCCCGGTGGTGGACAAGGTCAGCGACGAGCCGACCGCCGACCTGCTGACCCAGCGCATGCAGGTGCACGAAAAAACGGCATGGATGCTGCGCGTCCTGCTCGACGGGAATTGATTACCGCTTGACCGTCGTTTGACCCAGCCAAGCCAGGCCCGATGCCTTCACAGGTATCGGGCCTGCGCGTTTGCGGGGAAGGCTTTGCCGCTGCTATCGGCATGATCGGGTGGCGCTTCATGAAACACATGGATCCGTTCGCAAGGCGGGCGGGGTGTGGTTTCGAGATGATGGAGCGGTGCGGTGGACAATCCGATGCGTGGTATCGACGGCAATGCGAGGCACAGGCAGGGTGCGGGCAGCCCCCGGGTCGATCCGTTCAGGCGGGACTTCGACATGGCGCAGGCGGGGCCTGTGTCACGCTCGGTGCGGCTCAACGGTTTCGCCACCTGCCTGCGTCTGGAGGTGGTGTACTGGCGCATCCTGGAGCGCATCGCCCAGGCCAACCGCTGTTCGGTGAGCGCGGTGCTGTCCTATGTGGACCGCGAGGTGCACCTGCGCCATGGCGGGGTAAGGAATTTCAGTGGGTTGGTCCGGGTGATCTGCGTCACCTGGTTGCAGGAGGGGCGGGACGTACACTGATCGCCGGGCTGCACAGCACTCCTTAACCATATATAATCCCGCTCTTTGCTGCCTTGGGCAGCGTGCGATGTGGTTGACGAGAGACGCCATGCCCCTTTACGACTATCAATGTGCATCCTGCGAACACCGCATGGAGGTGTTGCAGAAGATCAGTGCCGCGCCGCTGACCGATTGCCCGGCATGCCAGGCGCCGGCATTGAAGAAGCAGCTGTCGGTCCCCGGCTTCCGCCTGAGCGGCAACGGCTGGTACGAGACCGACTTCAAGACCGGGGCAAAAAAGAATCTGGCAGGCGGCGACAAGGCCGACTGAGTTGAATTGCACCGACCAGGTCTTGCAGTATTAGCCCCTTGGGCGGCCAAGACCTCCACCGAACATACGAATCACGAGAAGCGAAACCACGACCATGATGCGCAGCCATTATTGCGGCCAACTGAACGAGTCCCTGGACGGCCAGGAAGTCACCCTCTGCGGCTGGGTCCATCGTCGCCGCGACCACGGCGGGGTGATTTTCCTCGATATCCGTGACCGCGAAGGCATGGCCCAGGTCGTGTTCGACCCGGATCGCGCCGAAACCTTCGCCGCCGCCGACCGTGTGCGCAGCGAATACGTCGTGCAGATCACAGGCAAGGTACGCAAGCGCCCGGATGGCGCGGTGAACGCCAACATGGCCTCCGGCGCCATCGAGATCCTCGGTTACCAGCTGACCGTGCTCAACGAGGCGGAAACGCCGCCGTTCCCGCTGAACGAATACTCCGACGTGGGCGAAGAAACCCGCCTGCGCTACCGCTTCATCGACCTGCGTCGCCCGGAAATGGCCGACAAGCTGCGCCTGCGTTCGCGCATCACCAGCAGCATCCGTCGCTTCCTCGACGAGAACGGCTTCCTCGACGTCGAGACGCCGATCCTCACCCGCGCCACGCCGGAAGGCGCCCGTGACTACCTGGTGCCAAGCCGTACCCACGCCGGCAGCTTCTTTGCACTGCCGCAGTCGCCACAGCTGTTCAAGCAGCTGCTGATGGTCGCCGGCTTCGACCGCTACTACCAGATCGCCAAGTGCTTCCGCGACGAAGACCTGCGTGCCGACCGCCAGCCGGAATTCACCCAGATCGACATCGAGACCAGCTTCCTCGACGAGTCCGAGATCATGGGCCTCACCGAGAGCATGATCCGCAAGCTCTTCAAGGAAGTCCTGGACCTGGAGTTCGGTGACTTCCCGCACATGACCTACGAAGAGGCCATGCGCCGCTACGGCTCCGACAAGCCGGACCTGCGTATCCCGCTGGAACTGATCGATGTTGCCGACCAGCTCAAGGATGTCGACTTCAAGGTCTTCGCCGGCCCTGCCAACGATCCGAAGTGCCGCGTCACCGCGCTGCGCCTGCCGGGCGGCGCCAGCATGCCGCGCAGCAAGATCGACGAGTACACCAAGTTCGTCGGCATCTACGGTGCCAAGGGCCTGGCCTACATCAAGGTCAACGAGCGCGCCAAGGGTGTCGAGGGTCTGCAGTCGCCGATCGTCAAGAACATCCCCGAGGCCAACCTCAACACCATCCTCGACCGCGTTGGCGCCGTCGATGGCGACATCGTGTTCTTCGGCGCCGACAAGGCCAAGATCGTCAGCGAAGCCCTGGGCGCGCTGCGTATCCGCCTGGGTCATGACTTCGAGCTGCTGACCTGCCAGTGGGCACCGATGTGGGTCGTCGACTTCCCGATGTTCGAAGAGAACGAAGACGGCAGCTTCACCGCGCTGCACCACCCGTTCACCGCGCCGAAGTGCACCCCCGAGGAGCTGGAGGCCAATCCGGCCACCGCGCTGTCGCGTGCCTACGACATGGTGCTCAACGGCACCGAGTTGGGCGGCGGTTCGATCCGTATCCACCGCAAGGAAATGCAACAGGCGGTGTTCCGCCTGCTGGGTATCGAGGCGGCGGAACAGGAAGAGAAGTTCGGCTTCCTCCTCGACGCCCTGAAGTTCGGCGCACCGCCTCACGGTGGCCTGGCCTTCGGCCTGGACCGCCTGGTCATGCTGATGACCGGCGCGCAGTCGATCCGTGAAGTGATCGCCTTCCCGAAAACCCAGAGCGCCGCGTGCGTCATGACCCAGGCCCCGGGCCTGGTCGACGCCAAGGCCCTGCGTGAGCTGCACATCCGTCTGCGCGAGCAGACCAAGGTCGAGTGATCGATCGGGGTGCCCCGGTAACGGGGTGCCCCCGCGCTTGAGGCGCAGGATTCTTCACGTTCCGCCCTTCGGGGCGGAACCTGTTTCTGTTTCAAGGATTTGGAGTCGTTATGGCCGGTCATTCCAAGTGGGCGAACATCAAGCACCGCAAAGAACGCCAGGATGCCAAGAGAGGCAAGATCTTCACCAAGTGGATCCGCGAACTGACCGTCGCTGCCAAGCAAGGTGGTGGTGATCCAGCGTCCAACCCGCGCCTGCGCCTGGCGCTGGACAAGGCCCTGGGTGCCAACATGAGCCGCGACATCATCGATCGCGCCGTGGCCCGCGGTGCCGGCACCAACGAAAGCGACAACGTCGAAGAGCTCAGCTACGAGGGTTACGGCCCGGGCGGCGTGGCGATCATGGTCGAAGCCATGACCGACAACCGCAACCGTACTGCCGCGGCCGTGCGGCATGCCTTCACCAAGTGCGGCGGCAACCTCGGTACCGACGGTTCGGTGGCCTACCTGTTCGAGCGCAAGGGGCAGATCAGCTTCGCTGCCGAGTTGAACGTGGACGAGGATGCGCTGATGGAAGCCGCGATGGAGGCCGATGCCGACGATGTGGTGGTCAACGACGACGGCTCCTTTGACGTGTTCACCTCGTTCAACAGCTTCTATGCCGTGCGCAACGCCCTGGAAGAGGCCGGCTTCAAGGCGTCCGACGCCGAGATCGTGATGCAGCCGACCACCAGCGCCGAGCTGGACCAGGACGGTGCGGAGAAGGTGCTCAAGCTGATCGACATGCTCGAGGACCTGGATGACGTGCAGAACGTCTACTCCAACGCACAGATCTCCGATGAGATCATGGAAACGCTGGGCTGATCGTTTCGGCTATCGGCTGTAGCGCGGGGCAAGCCCGCTCCCACAAGGCCTGCGCCAGATTGCGGTGTAGTCTTTGTGGGGGCGGGCTTTTCCCGCGATAAGGCCGGCAAATTCGCACACCTTTGTAGGCGCTATGACTCTCATTCTTGGTATCGATCCCGGCTCGCGCATCACCGGTTTTGGCGTGGTCCGCCAGACTGCCCGTGGCTGCGAGTACGTGGCGTCGGGCTGTATACGCACTGGCGGCGGTGAGCTGCACGAGCGTCTGCAGATCGTCTTTCGCGGTGTCAGCGAGATAATCCGCCAACATGAGCCGGTGACCATGGGCATCGAGCGGGTGTTCATGGCGCGCAACGCCGATTCGGCGCTCAAGCTTGGCCAGGCCCGGGGGGCGGCCATCGTCGCCGCCGCCGAGGCGGGCCTTGAGATCGCCGAATACACCGCCAGCCAGGTCAAGCAGGCCGTGGCCGGCACCGGCGGCGCCAACAAGGAGCAGGTGATGATGATGGTCATGCACCTGCTCAAGCTGACCCAGAAACCGCAGATCGACGCCTCCGACGCCCTGGCCATCGCCTTGTGCCATGCCCATACCCGCTCCAGCCTCATCCCCCACGGATTGGCGACAGCCCGGCGCCGTGGCGGACGCTTGCGTCTGTAACCACTTCATGCGGTGATACACATTTTGTCCGGGTGAGGCACTCTCCCGGCGCATTTGCTGATAGGGTGGACCGGTTTTCGACCGGCGCCCGAGAGGAAGGATCGGAACGTGATTGGACGTTTGCGTGGCACCCTGGCGGAAAAACAGCCGCCGCACCTGATTATCGACGTCAACGGCCTGGGCTATGAGCTCGAAGTGCCGATGACCACGCTGTACCGCCTGCCCAAGCTCGGCGAAACCGTCACCCTGCACACCCATCTGGTGGTGCGAGAGGACGCCCATCTGCTGTATGGCTTCTTCGAAAAACGCGAGCGCGAGCTGTTCCGCGAGCTGATCCGCCTGAATGGCGTTGGCCCGAAACTGGCGCTGGCGCTGATGTCGGGGCTCGAGGCCGACGAGCTGGTGCGTTGCGTCCAGGCCCAGGATGCCTCGGCTCTGGTGCGAGTGCCCGGTGTGGGCAAGAAAACTGCCGAGCGCCTGTTGGTCGAGCTCAAGGACCGCTTCAAGGCCTGGGAAACCTCGCCGGCCATGTTCGCCCTGGTGTCCGACGGCCCGGTGCCGGTGGCCAGTGTTTCCAACGCCGAGGCCGATGCGGTCAGCGCCCTGGTGTCACTCGGTTACAAGCCGCAGGAAGCCAGCAAGGCGATTGCCGCCATCGAGGGCAAGGCCAGCCTCAGCAGTGAGGAACTGATCCGTCGCAGCCTCAAAGGGATGATTACCAAGTGATCGAGACCGACCGCCTGATCGCCGCCTCCGGACGCGACCGCGAAGAGGTCCAGGATCGTGCGATCCGCCCGCTGAGCCTGGACGAGTACATCGGCCAGCCGGTGGTGCGCGAGCAGATGTCGCTGTTCATCCAGGCCGCGCGCGGGCGCAGCGAATCACTTGATCACACTCTGATCTTCGGTCCTCCGGGTCTGGGCAAGACCACGTTGGCCAACATTATCGCCCACGAGATGGGCGTGTCGGTCAAGAGCACCTCCGGCCCGATTCTCGAGCGGCCCGGTGACCTGGCAGCGATGCTGACCAATCTCGAGCCGCATGACGTGCTGTTCATCGACGAGATCCATCGCTTGTCGCCGGTGGTCGAGGAGGTGCTCTATCCGGCGATGGAAGACTTCCAGCTGGATATCATGATCGGCGAGGGCCCGGCTGCGCGCTCCATCAAGCTCGACCTACCTCCGTTTACCTTGGTCGGCGCCACCACGCGTGCCGGGATGCTGACCAACCCGCTGCGTGACCGCTTCGGTATCGTCCAGCGCCTGGAGTTCTACAGCGACAGGGACCTGGCGACCATCGTCAGCCGTTCGGCCGGCATCCTCGGCTTGCCCATGGACGACAAAGGCGCATTCGAGATCGCCCGCCGGGCGCGTGGCACCCCGCGGATCGCCAATCGCCTGCTACGGCGGGTGCGCGACTTTGCCGAAGTGCGTGGCAAGGGTGAGATCACCAAGGCGGTCGCGGACATGGCGTTGAACCTGCTGGATGTCGACGAGCGTGGCTTCGATCACTCTGACCGGCGTCTCCTGCTTACCATGATCGAGAAGTTCGACGGTGGTCCGGTGGGGCTCGACAATATTGCCGCGGCGATCGGCGAGGAGCGCCACACCATCGAAGACGTGCTCGAACCTTACCTTATTCAGCAAGGCTATATCATGCGCACCCCTCGTGGGCGCGTGGTCACCCGGCATGCCTACCTGCACTTCGGCCTCAACATTCCCGGGCGTTTCTGCGAGGGTGGCGAATATGCCGCGCAAGACGACGAATGACAGATCGAATCGGCATTTTTGCGGTCCTACCGCTGGCATGCCCAGGGCTCGCTGGCAATACGACATTATCGATGCAAAAACAGTTGCCGCAGCGGATTGGCAAGCACAGGAGTAAGCACTAGAGTATGCGCGCGCAAAATGGGCTGGAACCGTTCGCACACCGCTGTCGCGTCTATTACGAGGATACCGACGCCGGTGGCGTGGTGTATTACGTCAACTACCTCAAATTCATGGAGCGCGCACGCACCGAGCGGCTGCGTCACCTGGGGTTCTCCCAGGCCCAGCTGGCGCAGGACAACTTGCTGTTCGTGGTCCATTCCAGCGAGGCGCGCTATCACGCGCCGGCCCGCCTGGACGACGAGCTGCGGGTAACCGCGCAAGTACTTGAATTGAATCGTGCCAGCCTGCGCTTCGTGCAGCAGGTGTGGCGAGCAAAGGATGAAGTGCTGCTCTGCGAGGGGCAGTTCCTGGTGGCCGCCGTGCGCGCCGACACTTTCAAACCCCGGGCCATTCCCCCAGAACTGCGCGACGCCTTCCTGGCGGACGGCACGGGTACTCAATCGAACGCAGGAGAATAAGCGTGGAAGCAAACGTCGTCGACCATACCTCCATGTGGAGCCTGGTCGCCAATGCCAGTGTCGTGGTTCAGCTGGTAATGCTGACCCTCGTGGCAGCCTCGGTGACCTCTTGGATCATGATCTTCCAGCGCAGCACCATGCTGCGCGCCGGTCGTCGTGCACTGGACGCTTTCGAAGAGCGCTTCTGGTCGGGCATCGACCTGTCCAAGCTGTACCGCCAGGCGGGCAGCAACCCTGACCCGGACTCGGGTGTCGAGCAGGTCTTCCGTGCCGGCTTCAAGGAATTCTCGCGCCTGCGCCAGCAACCAGGTGTCGACCCGGACGCGGTCATGGAAGGGGTAGGGCGTGCCATGCGCGTGGCCATCTCCCGCGAGGAAGAAAAGCTCGAGCAGAGCCTGCCGTTCCTGGCCACTGTCGGTTCCACCAGCCCGTACATCGGTCTGTTCGGTACCGTATGGGGCATCATGAACTCCTTCCGTGGCCTGGCCAGCGCCCAGCAAGCCACCCTGGCCACCGTGGCCCCGGGCATTGCCGAGGCGCTGATCGCCACTGCGATCGGCCTGTTCGCCGCGATCCCGGCTGTTATCGCCTACAACCGTTTTGCCGCGCGCAGTGAAGTGCTGATCGGGCGCTACTACACGTTCGCCGACGAGTTCCAGGCGATCCTGCACCGCAAAGTACACACCAGCGAAGAGTGATCAGGTAGAAACCCATGGCCCGAGTTCGCCACAAACGCAAGCCGGTCGCCGAGATGAACGTGGTGCCCTACATCGACGTGATGCTGGTGCTACTGGTTATCTTCATGGTGACCGCCCCGATGCTCAACCAGGGCGTGAAGGTGGACCTGCCCAAGGTTTCCAGCGAAGCCCTGCCGCAGGACAACAACGTCCAGGTCCTGACCATCTCGATCAAGGCCGACAAGACCTACTATTGGAACCTCGGCAGCGAAGTCGACACCGACAAGCAGATGGACAAGGCCATGACCTTGCCGGAAATGACCAGCGCGGTGACCAAGATCATCGCCGCCGGTCGTGACCAGGGCAAGCAGACCCAGGTCTTCATCCGTGGCGACAAGGCTGTCGACTACGGTGCGGTGATGGGCGCCATGGGCGGGTTGCAGAAGGCCGGTGTCGGTAACGTTGGCCTGATTACCGAGGCGCCCTGATGCAACAGCGAGAGCCATCCGCCTCGGAAAGCTACTTCTGGCCCAGTGTCTGGGCCATTGCGCTGCACGTGCTGGTGTTCGGCATGCTGTTCGTCAGCTTTGCCATGACGCCCGAGCTGCCGCCCTCCAAGCCTATCGTCCAGGCCACGCTGTACCAGCTCAAGTCCAAGAGTCAGGCGACCACCCAGACCAATCAGAAGATTGCCGGGGAGGCGAAGAAAACCGCCTCGCGCCAGACCGAGGTCGAACAGCTGGAGCAGAAGAAGGTCGAGCAGGAGGCCGTGAAGGCCGCGGAACAAAAGAAAGCCGACGCCGCTCAAAAGGCCGAGGAGGCTCGCGAAGCCGCCGAGGCGAAGAAAGCCGAAGACGCCGCGAAGGCCGCCGAGCAGAAGAAAGCCGCCGAGGCCAAGAAAGCCGAGGAAGCGAAAAAGGCCGCCGAGAAACAGCAGGCCGACATCGCCAAGAAGAAGGCTGAGGACGAAGCCAAGAAGAAGGCCGAGGAAGAAGCCAAGAAACAGGCCGCGGAAGAGGCGAAGAAGAAAGCCGCCGAAGACGCGAAGAAAAAAGCAGCCGAGGACGCCAAGAAGAAAGCGGCGGCCGAGGACGCGAAGAAGAAGGCAGCTGAAGAGGCCAAGAAAAAGGCCGCTGCAGACGCCCAGAAGAAAAAGGCACAGGAAGCGGCCCGCAAGGCGGCGGAAGACAAGAAGGCCCAGGCACTCGCCGAGCTGTTGTCCGACACCACCGAACGGCAGCAGGCGCTGGCCGACGAGCAGGGTGACCAGGTGGCCGGCGACTTCGACGACTTGATTCGCATGCGCGCGGCCGAAGGTTGGGCGCGTCCGCCATCCGCGCGCAAGGGCATGACGGTAGTTCTGCAGATCAACATGCTGCCGGACGGCACCATCACCAACGTGAGTGTGGCCAAGTCCAGTGGTGACGGTCCGTTCGATAGCTCGGCCGTGGCCGCAGTTAAGAACATTGGTCGGTTGACCGAGATGCAGGGCTTGAAGCCGAGCGATTTCAATCCGTATCGTTCATTCAAGATGACATTTACACCTGAGGATCTAGCGTTGTGATTAAACGTCTGAGAGGACTCCTGGTCTTGCTCTGCTGTGTGGCAGGCATGGCGATGGCAGAGGAAAAGAACATCCTGGTCACAAGCGGTAGCGACCGGGCAACGCCAATTGCGGTAGTGCCGTTCGGTGTCCAGGGCGGCAGCGTGCTGCCGGAAGACATGGCCGATATCATCGGCAACGACCTGCGCAACTCCGGCTACTACGCGCCGATCCCGCGGCAGAACATGATCAGCCAGCCAAGCCAGGCCAGCGAAGTGATCTTCCGTGATTGGAAAGCGCTGGGCGCCCAGTACGTCATGGTCGGCAGCATCGTGCCGGCTGGTGGTCGCCTGCAGGTGCAGTACGCCCTGTTCAATGTCGCCACCGAGCAGCAGGTGCTGACCGGCAGCGTGGCCGGTGGCGTCGACCAGCTACGCGACATGTCGCACTACATCGCCGACCAGTCGTTCGAGAAGCTCACCGGCATCAAGGGTGCGTTCTCCACCCGCATGCTGTACGTGACCGCCGAGCGCTTCTCGACCAATAACACCCGCTACACCCTGCAGCGTTCGGACTACGACGGTGCCCGTGCAGTAACCCTGCTGCAGTCGCGTGAACCGATCCTGTCGCCACGTTTCGCGCCGGATGGCAAGCGTATCGCCTATGTCTCGTTCGAGCAGAAGCGCCCGCGCATCTTCATCCAGCACATCGACACCGGTCGCCGCGAGCAGATCACCAACTTCGAAGGCCTGAACGGCGCTCCCGCCTGGTCGCCTGACGGCACCCGCCTGGCGTTCGTGCTGTCGAAAGACGGCAACCCGGACATCTATGTGATGAACGTGGCTTCGCGCCAGATCAGCCGTGTCACCGCCGGCCCAGGTATCAATACCGAGCCGTTCTGGGGCAAGGATGGCAACACCCTGTACTTCACCTCCGACCGTGGCGGCAAGCCGCAGATCTACAAACAGTCGGTCGGTGGTGGTGGTGCCGAGCGCGTGACATTCGTGGGTAACTACAACGCCAACCCGAAACTTTCGGCGGACGAAAAGACCCTGGTGATGATCCATCGCCAGCAGGGTTTCACCAACTTCAAGGTGGCCGCGCAGGACCTGCAACGTGGAAGTGTAAAGATTCTCTCCGAGACCAGTCTTGATGAGTCTCCCACTGTTGCGCCAAACGGCACCATGCTAATCTACGCCACCCGCCAGCAGGGCCGGGGAGTCTTGATGCTCGTGTCGCTTAACGGCCGCGTGAGGCTCCCGCTTCCTACCGCTCAAGGCGAAGTCAGAGAACCGTCCTGGTCCCCTTACCTGAACTGATTGCGGCGTAACACGTTTTGCTTAACACACTGGGGTTTCATTAGGAGTTTCACGATGGAAATGCTGAAGTTTGGTAAATTCGCTGCGCTGGCTCTGGCCATGGCTGTAGCTGTAGGTTGCTCCTCGAAAGGCGGCGACAACGCTGGTGAAGGCGCTGTTGATCCGAACGCTGGCTACGGTGCCAACACTGGCGCTGTCGACGGTTCCCTGAGCGAAGAAGCCGCCCTGCGCGCAATCACCACCTTCTACTTCGAATACGACAGCTCGGACCTGAAGCCAGAAGCCATGCGCGCTCTGGACGTTCACGCCAAGGACCTGAAGTCCAACGGCAACCGCGTTGTCCTGGAAGGCAACACCGACGAGCGCGGCACCCGCGAGTACAACATGGCTCTGGGTGAGCGTCGTGCCAAGGCCGTTCAGCGCTACCTGGTTCTGCAGGGCGTTTCCCCTGCTCAACTGGAACTGGTTTCCTACGGCGAAGAGCGTCCAGTTGCCACCGGCAACGACGAGCAGTCCTGGGCTCAGAACCGTCGCGTAGAACTGCGTAAGTAAGTTCCTATGCGTATGTGCCGTCGTGCTGTAACCGTCCTCGCACTCAGCCTGCCCCTTTCGGCGTGGGCTGCGGTTCCCGTAGTAGATGACAACGCGGGTGGTTATCCACCCGCGGGTTATGGCACGAGCGGCGCCTATGCCGGAGCAGGGGCTTCGGCCCCTGCTTCTGCTAATGGCCAGCTGTTCATGCAGCTGCAGCAGATGCAGGACCAGATTTCCCGCCAGCAGGGCATCATCGAAGAGCTGCAGAACGATGTGTCGCGCATGAAGCAGGAAAACCTCGAGCGCTACCAGGATCTCGACCGCCGCATCAGTAGCGGTGCCGCGCCTGCCGCGACTCCAGACAATTCTTCCACCGGTGGCGCGAACAGCGCAGCCACGGGTGCGGCCGCCGGCGCCAATGCCGCGCAGCCACCGGCCGCGAGCAGCGAGCCGGGCGATCCGGCGAAAGAGAAGCTGTATTACGACGCCGCTTTCGACCTGATCAAGCAGAAGGACTTCGACAAGGCCAGCCAGGCCTTCAACGCCTTCCTGCGCAAATACCCCAACAGTCAGTACGCCGGCAATGCCCAGTACTGGCTTGGCGAGGTCAACCTGGCCAAGGGCGACCTGCAAGGCGCCAGCCAGGCGTTCGCCGAGGTCGGCCAGAAGTACCCGAAACACAGCAAGGTGCCGGATTCGCTGTACAAGCTGGCCGACGTCGAGCGCCGCATGGGCCACACCGACAAGGTCAAGGGTATCCTGCAGCAGGTCATCACCCAGTACCCCGGCACTTCCGCCGCGCAACTGGCGCAACGCGACCTGCAAAAGCTTTGAACGATCCGTTGAAGAAGAAACCCGCGCTTGTCGCGGGTTTTTTCGTTAGAATCACGGCCCTTTTTTCGTAAACACGCTGCCGCGGATAACGCTTTGTCGAGTCCGCGACAGTGCCTGACGGAGGCGGACAGCCTGTTCAGCTGTCACGCCCGTGGCGATCATGCAAGACACATTACGCATCACCGAAGTGTTTTACTCGTTGCAGGGTGAAACGCGAACGGCCGGGCTGCCCACGGTTTTCGTGCGCCTGACCGGTTGCCCCCTGCGCTGCCAGTACTGTGACAGTGCCTATGCATTCAGTGGCGGCACTATCCGCACCCTCGAGTCCATCCTAGAGCAGGTGGCCGGCTTCAAACCGCGCTATGTTTGCGTGACCGGCGGCGAGCCATTGGCACAGCCCAACGCGCTGCCTCTGCTGCAACAGCTGTGCGACGCCGGTTATGAAGTGTCGCTGGAGACCAGTGGCGCCCTCGATATAAGTGGTGTCGACACAAGGGTCAGCCGTGTGGTCGATCTCAAGACTCCAGGCTCCGAGGAGTCTCACCGCAATCGCTACGAGAATATCGAGCTGCTGACCGGCAACGATCAGGTCAAGTTCGTCATCTGTTCTCGCGAGGACTACGATTGGGCGGTTTCCAAGCTGATCCAGTACAACCTGGCCGAGCGCGCCGGTGAAGTGCTGTTTTCGCCCAGCCATCATCAGGTGAGCGCCACCGACCTGGCCGACTGGATCGTCGCCGACAACCTGCCCGTGCGCTTCCAGCTGCAGCTGCACAAGCTGCTGTGGAACGACGAACCTGGACGCTGAGGAGAAAGACATGACTGACAAACGCGCGGTAATCCTGCTGTCCGGTGGCCTGGATTCGGCCACTGTGGTAGCCATGGCCAAGGCCGACGGCTACCAGTGCTACACCATGAGCTTCGACTACGGCCAGCGCCATCGCGCCGAGCTCAACGCCGCGGCACGGGTTGCCCGTGACCTGGGCGTGGTCGAGCACAAGGTGATCGGCCTGAACCTCGATGGCATCGGTGGCTCGGCCCTGACCGACAGCAGCATCGATGTGCCTGAGGCGCCGAGCGACGGGATCCCGGTCACCTACGTGCCGGCTCGCAACACCGTGTTCCTGTCTCTGGCGCTGGGCTGGGCGGAAGTGCTTGAAGCTCGTGACATCTTCATCGGCGTCAACGCCGTGGACTATTCCGGCTACCCGGACTGCCGCCCGGAGTTCGTCGAGGCCTTCGAGCGCATGGCCAACCTGGCTACCAAGGCCGGGGTGGAAGGGCAGGGCTTCCGTATTCGGGCGCCACTGCAGAACCTGAGCAAGGCGCAGATCGTCCAGGCGGGTATCGCCCGTGGCGTGGACTACAGTCTGACCGTTTCTTGCTACCAGGCCGATGATGACGGGCGTGCTTGCGGCAAGTGCGACAGCTGCCGCTTGCGCGCTGATGGATTCAAGGCCGCCGGTGTAGAGGACCCCACTCGGTATTTTTGAAAAAAATTTGCGATTGGGTGTTGAATTCTTCTGAGAAATCAGTAATATACGCGCCATCCAACGGGTCGTTAGCTCAGTTGGTAGAGCAGTTGGCTTTTAACCAATTGGTCGTAGGTTCGAATCCTACACGACCCACCATATTCTCAGCCATTTCCGGTCTGGAATGGTTGATACGAAAAACCCGCCCTATTGGCGGGTTTTTTCGTTTCTGGGCCAAAATACACAAAGACTTGGTGCTTTTTGAGCTCACACGCTCTATCGCACGTTGTCGCTGATCCAGCCACTCTCATTATTCCCTTCACCAATGCCCGCTTCTCCGGCGCGGTGGCTTTTTGCATTTATCTTTTCATTCTCTACAACTATTTGCAGCGCTAAATGTCATTCTTGGCAGGTCGGCTGTTCATGGGGATGCCGGCCTAACCGCATAGGAGCGAACGCACATGGCATCACTGCACGGCAGCACATTGGAAGCAATCAAGCACAATCATGCGCAACTGTTGGTGCAATGGGTAGCGGCGCTTGAGGCCAGTGGCGCTACCCGTAATATCAAGGAGCAAACCCTGTCGCAGGAAACCCGCGATTTCCTGCAACTGCTGATCGATGTCTTGCAGGCAGACAGTGGCAATGACATTGTCAGCAGCGACTGGGACGAAGCCCGCCGGTTCCTGGAAAGGCTCTCGGCCAGCCGTGCCCAACTGGGGCACGACTCGCACCAGGCGGCGTATTTCATCTTCGCCCTCAAGCGGCCCCTGTTCAGCCTGCTGCAAACGCATTTCAGCGACGACCCGGCGCGCTTGGCCGAGCAACTGTGGTTGATCTCCGAATTGCTCGACACTTTAGGGATGCACACCATCCGCACCTTCCAAAAGACCCGCGAAGCGGTTATCAAGCGCCAGCAGGAAGAGTTGCTGGAGCTGTCCACTCCGGTGGTCAAGCTGTGGGATGGCGTGCTGGCCCTGCCGCTGATCGGCACGCTCGATTCGCAACGAAGCCAGACCGTGATGGAGTCGTTGCTGCAACGTATCGTCGACACCGGTTCGGAAATCGCCATCATCGACATCACTGGTGTGCCGACTGTCGATACCCTGGTCGCCCAGCATCTGCTCAAGACCGTCACCGCCATCCGTCTGATGGGCGCCGACTGCATCATCAGCGGCGTGCGCCCGCAGATCGCGCAGACCATCGTGCATCTGGGGCTGGACCTGGGCACCCTGACCACCAAGGCCAACCTCGCCGATGCCCTGAAGCTCGCGCTCAAGCGCTTGGGCGTGAACCTGGGCGAGCAGGTATAAGCCCATGGAGCGTATCCCGATTTTGCGGATGGGCGAGTTCCTGCTCGTTACCATTCAGGTCGACATGCATGACAAGCTGGCCATGCGCTTGCAGGACGACCTTACCGACCGCATCAGCGCCACTTCCGCCCGAGGGGTGTTGCTCGACATCTCGGCGCTGGACATGGTCGATTCGTTCATTGGCCGGATGATCGCTGACATCGCCAGCCTGTCGCGGCTGATGGATGCCCGAGTGATGGTGGTGGGCATGCAGCCGGCCGTGGCCATTACCTTGGTGGAGCTGGGCTTGACCCTACCTGGGGTGAGCACGGCGTTGGATGTGGAGCGTGGCATGCAGCGGCTCAGCCAGCATGTGAGGCGGCCATGAGCGGCGAGCACAGTGGCAGCCTGCCGGTACGCATCGAGCAGGATGTGGTACTGGCCCGGCAGTTGGCACGCAAACTGGCCAGCGACTGCGGCATGCGCCTGGTGGATCTGACCAAGCTGGTTACCGCCGTCAGCGAGCTGGCACGCAACACCGTGGTCTATGGCGGCGGGGGCGATATGGATTGGCAGGTGCTCGAGGAAGCGGGCCGCACCGGTGTGCGCTTGTTATTTCGCGACGAAGGGCCAGGCATCGCCGACCTGAAGCTGGCCCTGACCGATGGCTGGACCTCCGGCAATGGCCTTGGCCTGGGCTTGACCGGTGCGCGCCGTCTGGTGGACGAGTTCGAGCTCGACACCGTGCCAGGCGAGGGCACGCGAGTGACGATCACGCGATGGATATGAACATTCCCGCCAGCAGGACGCTGGTCCTGCCCCTGGATGAGGCCAGCCAGGTCGGGCACGCCCGGCGCACCGCAAAGCACCTGGCAGAGCAACAAGGCTTCGACAGCGAGGAGGCTGGCCGAGTGGCATTGCTGGCTACCGAGCTGGCCAGCAATGTGCTCAAGCACGCCGGACAGGGCGCCTTGCACCTGCGCACCGTGCCTGGTGCCAGTGGCCTGGGCATCGAGTTGGTGGCAGTGGACCGGGCCCAGGGGTTCGATGCTCAGACATGCCTGGCCGATGGTTATTCCACCGGCGGCACCCAGGGTATTGGCCTGGGAGCGGTGACACGCCTGGCCGAGGTGTTCGATATGCACACCGACGCTCGCGGCTCGGTGATCATGGCTCGCGTGTACCGACGCGATGCCAAGAACCGCGATCTGCGCATCGGTGTAAGCCATCATGCGTTACATGACGATCCGGCTTGCGGCGACACCTGGCACGTCAAGCTCACCCATGGGCGCCTCAGCGCCTTGCTGGTCGACGGCCTGGGGCATGGCCAGCAAGCCGAGGAGGCGGCCCAGAGCGCTGCAGCGGCATTCGCCGAGCACGCCTTTATGGATCCACTTCTGCTGATCGAGCGGCTGCACCTGGCGATGAGCAGTACCCGCGGCGGCGCGGTGGCCATCGCCCAACACGATCTGCGCAGCGGCCATATGGCCTTCACCGGCATCGGTAACATCGGCGCCAGCCTGGTGGCGCCGACGCGGATGCGCGGTATGCCTTCGCTACCAGGGATCGTAGGCGGGCAATATCGCAAGGCCCAGGTCTTCGACTACGCTGACGTGACGGGCAACCTGCTGATCCTCTACAGCGACGGCCTGCAGTCGCGCTGGAACCTGCAAGAGTACCCCGGGTTGGTGCATCGCCATCCGGCGGTGATTGCTACCGTGCTGCACCGCGATTTTTGCCGGGGGCGGGACGACGTGACGGTGCTGGTCATCGACCTGGAGCCAGACCATGGCTGAGCTTCCCATGCAAGACGCCGAGCAGGTTGCGCGCCTGCAGGCTGAAAATGAGGCCCTGCGCGCCGAGCTTGAAGAAACCAATCAAGGAGTGCTGGCCCTGTATGCCGAGCTCGACATCCAGGCCGAGCACTTGCGCCAGGCGTCAGACCTGAAAAGTCGCTTCCTGTCGTACATGAGCCACGAGTTCCGCACCCCGCTGGGCTCGATACTGAGCATCACCAGCCTGCTGGCCGACGAGCTCGACGGGCCGCTGTCGGAAGAGCAGCACCGCCAAGTGGCCTTTGTCAGCAATGCGACCCGCGAGTTGTCGGACATGGTCGATGACCTGCTCGACCTCGCCAAGATCGAAGCCGGGCGCATCACCATCTCGCCGGCCTGGTTCGACATGTTCGACCTGTTCGCGGCGCTGCGCGGGATGTTTCGGCCGATCGTCGACGCCACGGCGGTCGACCTGATTTTCGAAGAGCCGGTGGGGCTGCCGCGTCTCTACACCGACGACAAGAAACTCGCGCAGATCTTGCGCAACTTCATCTCCAATGCCTTGAAGTTCACCACCCGCGGTGAAGTGCGGGTATCGGCGCAACTCGTCGATGCTCAACACATCCGCTTCGCCGTCAGCGACACCGGCATCGGCATCGCCTCGGACCTGTTGGGTACGCTATTCGAGGATTTCGCCCAGGTCGATTCACCGTTGCAAAAACGCCTGCGTGGCACCGGGCTGGGGCTGTCGTTATGCAAGCGTTTCGTCGCGCTGCTAGGCGGGGAGGTGGGCGTGCACAGCGAGCCGGGTGTCGGTTCGACGTTCTTCGTGATCATTCCACTGGCTTTGGCCCAGGATAACGTTGATGAAACCTGACCTGCGCTTGCTGATCGTCGACGACAACGTCGCCACCCGTTACGCCCTGCGTCGTCGTCTCGGTGCGCACGGTTACGAAGTACTTGAGGCGGGCACCGGCGGGGAGGGGCTGGCGCTGATTCGCGACGAGCAAGTGGATGCACTGATCCTCGACGTCAACCTGCCGGACATGAGCGGTTTCGACATTGTCCGGCTGCTGCGTGAGGACAGCCGCACGGCGCTGTTGCCGGTGATCCACGTGTCGGCGGCATCGATCCAGAGCGGCGATATCATTACCGGCTTGAATGCCGGTGCTGATGCCTATCTGGTCCACCCGGTAGACCCGGATGTGCTGCTGGCCACCCTGCGCACCCTGTTGAGGGTGCGCGATACCGAGCGGGCCTTGCGCCAGAGCGAGGCGCGCTTCCAGGAAATCTTCCGGGGTGTGTCCGCCCCCATTGCCGTACTCGACGGCAACCTGAAGGTGCACGAATGCAATCATGCCTTCGCCCACCTGGTGCAGGACAACCGCGATCCGCAACGCCTGCACGAGTGCTTCGCCGATGGCCAGCTGAACGCGCTTGAGGAGTTGCGCCAGCACCTGGTACGGGGGGCGCGCTGGAAAGGCACGCTGGGCATGCGTCTGCATGGTCAACCGCGCGACACTGAGTGGCAACTTTCCCCGTACCAGGCGCCTGGCCTATGCCTGGTGTTCGTCGAGGACATTACCGAACACCGTCACCGCGAGCGCTCTCACCTGGCACGTCTGGACGATGCCAACAGCCAATTGGCCAAGGAAGTAGCCGAGCGCGTGCGCACCGAGGCGCAACTGCTGCAGTTGCAGAAAATGGACGCCCTGGGCAGCCTCACCGGGGGCATCGCCCACGATTTCAACAACCTGCTTACCGGCATCATCACCAGCCTTGAGCTGATCCGCAAGCGGGTGGCGGAAAACCGTGTGGATAAGGTGCCGAAGTACGCCGAGGTGGCGCTGAGCTCGGCCAACAGCGCCGCTGTGCTCACCCAGCGGCTGCTGGCCTTTGCCCGTCAGCAACCGCTCGATACCCGTCCAGTTGACGTCAACCAGCACGTGCGCTCGCTTGAGGAACTGGTGACCCGCACGATCGGTGAACGAGTCACCCTGACCCTGGAGCTGTCCACCCTGCCGGCCATCGCCCTGGTCGACCCGGTGCAATTGGAAAGCGCGGTGCTCAACCTGGTCATCAACGCCCGCGATGCCCTGCCCAAAGGCGGGCACATCTGGGTCAATACCTCGGCGGTCTGGTGCCAAGGCGACGCCAACCTCGCCGATGGCGCCTACGTTGCCGTGACCGTGCGCGACAACGGCAGCGGTATCGAGGCCGGCTTGATCGACAAGGTCTTCGATCCGTTCTTCACCACCAAGCCCCTCGGCCAGGGCACTGGTCTGGGCTTGTCGACCATCTACGGTTTCGCTCGCCAGTCGGGTGGGCATGTGGAGCTGCGCAGCGTGGTTGGCGAGGGTACCGAGGTGACGCTGTTGCTGCCGGCCAGCGATGAGGCGGCGGTCAGCGTGGACCGCGAGGTAGGGAATGACCAGCAGGGCAATGGCGAGCACGTGCTGATCGTGGAGGACACGGCCTCGGTCCGACTGTCGGTGGCCGAGGCGCTGGACGAGGCAGGGTACCGCTGCACACTGGCGTCGACCACCGATGAGGCGTTGCAGCATCTGCAGCAGCTGCAGAGCATCGACCTGTTGCTGACTGATGTTGGATTACCCACCATGAGTGGGCGAGAGCTGGCTGATATCGCACGGTTGCATCGACCGGGGCTGCCGGTGCTGTTCATGACCGGGTATGCCGATGCGGCGCTGGACCGCCAAGCGTTCCTGGGGGCTGGGATGGACATGCTGGTCAAGCCATTCAAAATGTCGGAGTTGCTCGACAAGGTCAAGGGCGCGGTGGTGCGTTTGGGCTGATGGCGTACGGTCTTCTTCTCGGCATTTCCAGCAATGGCGTGCCGACGTCAGCGGTTAAGGCGCCGTGCATCGAAGGCGTCTCGTGCTTGATAAGCGGTGTAGGTGGCCTGCGCCGCCAGCAGGCCGGCCACGCCAAAGGTCCGGTCTAGGCCGAACTGGCTGAAACCACTCGGGATCGGCTGGCGGTGAGCGATGGCCTGCGCCAGGACTTCGCCGGCAACGGTGGTCGGTGCCATGCCATGGCCGCCGAATCCGACCGCATGCCATATGCCGTTACCATCCTGGCCAATCTGCGCCATCTGGTGGCGTCCGTAGCTCATCAAGCCGCCCCAGGCGTATTCCAGTTCCACGTCTTCGAGTTGCGGGTAGACGCTGACCAAGTCAGCCTTGAGCAACCTGGCGATGGCCTGGGGCCCGCGGTCGAGGATGGAGATGCGTCCACCCCAGAGGATCCGGGTGTCTTTCAACGGGCGGTAGTAGTCGAAGGCGAAGCGTGTGTCGTAAATGGCCGACTGGCAGTTGATGGCATCCGGCAGGTGCGCGCCCAGTGGTGGGGTGGTCACTATATAGGTGGCGATCGGTAGCACGGCGCGCTCGATCGGGGGGTAGACGCCTCGGGCGTAGCCCCCTGCGCTGAACACGACCTCCTCGGCATGAACCTCGCCCTGGCGGGTGCGCACGATGTAACCGCCAGCCTTCTTTTCGATGCCGGTCACCGGCGACTGCTCGTAGATTGTCACCCCGGCTAGGGTGGCAGCCTCGGCGATGCCGCAGACGTATTTGAGCGGGTGGAAGTGGAATGCGTTGCGCTCCAGCAACCCGCCGTAATAGCGTCCGGTCCTGAGCTGTTCCTTCAGTTCGCCTGGGGTGATGTATTGCCAGTCGACGCCATAGACCTCCTTCATCAACTGGCGCGGCTTGTCCAGGCGCGATGGGTCGTTGAACCAGTTGGCGAGGATCACGCCCTGGTCGACCAGATCGCAATCGATGGCGTAGCGATGGGTGCGCTCGCGAATGAGGTCGACGGCCTCGAGGGTCAGTCGATACAGCTTGCGGGCCTCGTCGGCGCCCAGTGCCGACAGCAAGTCCGCGCTGCCGAGACTGTAGCCGCCGAAGACGAAGCCGCCATTACGCCCCGAGGCACCGTGGCCGATACGTTGTGATTCAAGAATCGTCACGTCGCTCACTCCGCGCTCGGCAAGCCCTATCGCGGTCGAAAGCCCGGCCAGACCGCCGCCCAGGATGCACACACGGGCATCGGTGCGTCCCGTTTGGGCAGGGTAGAGGGTTCTGCTGGCGCTGGCTTCGTAGTAGGAGTCGAGGGTGCTGTTCATAAGGGTTCCATGACGCAGGTGGGCGGACCGAGGCGGGTCCGCCGATGGAGTTTTCAGGCGGGCTGCTGGCTGGCCGCGACCGCCTCGACGCAGGGCTCTGCGTTGCTGTGTTGGGCCTTGCGTGTCTCGATATAGGAGAAATCCATTTCCCTGTAGCGCACCACCCTGGAGCCGCTAAGCAGCTTGCGTCCGAGCCACACCACCACGAACAGCACCAGCCCGACATAGGTGGCGAAGGCGCCGATCCAGTCGATCTGGCCGCCGATGAAGGCCTGGTAGTTCTGCCCGAGCATCACCACCATGCACAGGCCGAAGGCGAACAGGGGGCCGAATGGGAAGTACTTCGAGACATACGGCAGTTTCGCCAGGTCGTTGCCATGGAACAGGTATCCGCGACGGAAGCGGTAGTGGCTGATGGCGATGCCAAGCCAGGCAATGAAGCCGAGCATGCCGGAAGTGTTCAGCAGCCACAGGTACAGCTTGCCGGGGCTGAACAGGAAGCTCAGCAAGCACAGGCCGGCGACCGCTGCAGTTGCCAGCAGCGCCCACACCGGGGTGCCGCTGCGCGTCACCCGGGCGAATATCGCCGGCGCCTTGCGCTCCAGGGCGAGGCTGTAGAGCATGCGCGAGGAGGCGTACATGCCCGAGTTGCCGGCGGACAACACTGAGGTCAGGATTACCGCGTTCATCACTGCGGCGGCGGCGAGCATGTCAGCCTTTGAGAAAATCAGGGTAAATGGGCTGATGGTGATGTCCGAAAGGCCGTCCTTGAGCAGGCGGGGGTCGGTGTAGGGGATCAACAGGCCGATCACGATGATGGTGAACACATAGAACAGCAGGATGCGCCAGAAGATCTGGCGAACTGCCTTGGGAATGTTGCGCCCAGGGTTTTCCGTTTCGCCTGCGGCGATGCCGACGAACTCGGTACCCTGGAATGAGAAGCCGACGATCATCGCCACGCCGATCAGGGCAGGCAGGCCGCCGGCGATCGGCGCATCGCCGAGCTGCCAGAGGTGGGTGCCGCCCTCCTGCCCACCGTCAAGGATGCCCAGCAGCATCAGGATGCCCACGCCAATGAACAGGATGATGGTGACGACCTTGATCAGCGCGAACCAGAATTCGGCTTCGCCGAAGAAGCGCACCGAGGCGACGTTGAGGGCGAACAGCAGGACCAGGAAGGCTGCGCTCCAGATTACGCCCGGGGTGTCCGGGAACCAGTAGACCATGATGATCTGCACGGCCACCAGGTCCACGGCGATGGTCACTGCCCATGAATACCAGTAGTTCCAGCCCAGGGCGAAGCCGAAGCTTTCGTCCACGTAGTGTGAGGCGTAGGTAGAGAACGAACCGCTGACCGGCATGCATGCGGCCAGCTCGCCGAGGCTGGTCATCAGGAAATACACCATCAGGCCGATCACCGCGAAGGCCAGCAGCGCGCCACCGGGGCCGGACTGGGCAATAGTGGCGCCAGAGGATACGAACAGGCCGGTCCCGATAGAGCCGCCAATGGCGATCATGTTCAGGTGACGGCTGGTGAGGGTGCGTTTCAGGTGTCCGGAAGGTGGGGCTGCTGCAGTCAAACTTCCGTTGTTGTTCGAATGGGTCATGGGCAACCTATTGGATCTGCATGCGAGTGAGTTGTTGTTTTTGTTGTGAACTGACCACTTCAAGTTTGCAGTTGTCGGGCGGATAGGCCCTCGATCTGCCTACAGCTTCTCCAGAGCTGCGGCGCGGAACGATTACTTTGATTGAAATCAGTATTGGCGTTGAAAGGTGTTCGCAACAAACGACAATTAGTTGCTACATCATTACTTTTTGGAATGCATGGTTTCGTCATATTTTCCTGAGTAAAACCGTTTAGTTGCACGCATCCAACTGAATTGCCCATGTTTACTGAGGGCAATAGACGTCATTTTGCTTTGTTATATTGTCGTTTTGTCATCGGTATGAAATGTACGAAACAATATGCCGGAAATTTATTCATCATTTAGCGGCAAAAAAACCGATACCTGGAGGCCAGATATCGGTTTTTGGGGGGAGCCCTTCAAGCGAAGGGCGTGCTATGGGGGCTTCCTGGTCGCGGGCAGTCAGCCTTCGTCAGGGTGAAGCGTACTGCTGCTAGCGGTCCGTTGTTCTGGCTTGGCTTGGGTGCCGGGCAGGTTGTCGAACTTGTGCAGCCCATTTTTCGCGTACGGGTCGCCGATCCAGCGCGGGCTGGCGGTGAAGCTGTCGTTGACCAGGCTCTTGGCCGGCTCGTAGCGGTCGTAGCTCAGGCCTGCCAGGTCGGACAGGGTATGGATCAGGTGTGCGCTGCTGTACGGACGGTTGACCATCGCCTGCAGGTCGCGCGGGTGCGTCGCCTGCCAGCTGGGCGAGGTCCAGAGCAGGAAAGGGATGGTGTACATCGGCCGGGTTGGATTGGCCTCGTTGCGGCCCAGGCGATCATGGTTGCCGGAGCTATAGACATCCTCGCCGTGGTCGGACAGGTACAGCAGGAAGCCGTTCGGCGTGCTTGCCGAATAACGCTTGATCAGGTCTGAGACCACGAAGTCGTTGTAGCGCACGGCGTTGTCGTAAAAGTTGTAGGTGCGTACCTGTTCGGGTGCCAGCGCCGCCGGCGCGCCGGTCGCGTCCTTGAAATGATCGAACTGGGCGGGATAGCGATAGCGGTAGTCCATGTGCGTGCCGAGCAGGTGGACAATGATCAGCTTCTTGTCGGCGGGGTCGCGCAGGGCCTTGTCGAAAGGTTCCAGCACCACGCTGTCATACTGGCTGGCGTTTTGGTTGCGCTGGTTGTTCAGGTAGACCGGCACGTCCGTCTGCTGGGAGAAGGTCGTGAGCATGGTGTTGCGCTTGGTCATGGTTTGTTGGTTGGTGATCCAGAACGTCTTGTAGCCAGCCTGTTTCATCAGGTTGATCAGCGATGGGTCGGTGAGGAAACGGTCAGGGTGCTGCTGGTCGCCAAAGGTCAGGATTTGCTGCATCACCTCAATGGTGTAGGGGCGTGGCGAGACGACATTACGGAATACGGTGAGCCCTTTGTCGTGAGCGGCCAGGGCGTCGAGGTTCGGCGTGGTGTCGCGGTCGTAGCCGTACAAATGCATGTGTTCGCGTGTGGTGGATTCGCCTAGCACCAGCACCAGGGTGCGCGGCGCGTCGCCGCTACTGTCCTTGAGGTTTTGCAGGGGCGGCAGGGCGGCGTTCTGTTGAAGCAGTGCCTGCATGTTGTCCAACTGCTGTCGATATTGCCGGTAGCCGACCACCAGTTGCCAGGGCACTGCAGCCGCCATGCGTTGTTCAACCTTTTCGCGAGCGTCTGCGAAATTGCGTTGCTGGGAGACCATCTGTTTGTAGAACGGGTAGCCCAGGGTCGCAGTCAGCAGCACCGCAACCACCGGCAGACGGCTGTACAGCGGCAGGGTGACCGGGCGGATGCGCCGCCACAGCAGCACGGCGATCGCGCTGTAGAGCAGCAGCCCCAGGCACAGCCAAGTGCTGAAGTACTGGCTGAAATATTCGCCGGCTTCAGCGGTGTTGGATTCGAACATCACGAAGATGACGCTTTGTGAGAACTCCTGCCGGTAGATGCCGAAATAGCTGAGGCCCACCAGCGATCCAGCCCACAGCACTAGCCCAATCACTGCGGCGAGCGGGCGGGTCAGGCGCGGCAGCAGCAGTACCGGGGCCAGCCACAGGCTGCTGAGGAACAGGGCATCGCGAAAGCCGGCGAAGCCGGTGGTGCCACTGAACAGCAGCAAGGCCTGGGTCACGCCGGAGAAGTACCAGAAGAACAGCAGGAGCCAGCCGAGGCCAGGCCAGTCGATGGATGTGCGAGCGGGAAGAGTTGTGCGGGACACGTGTGCCTCAGAGAGCGGTTGCCTGCCGGATCGGTTGGCAGGCGAAGCTAAAGGGGGCGGCGTGAAAAGATCGTCAACAATTCATGAAGGGCCCGCAGAGACCGACGAGTGCTCTACATGGCAGGTGAGCTTGTTGTTGCCAGGCGCGAGATCGTTCAGGCGATACAGCTTGCGGCTTCAGGAGGCCAAAAGGTGGCTCCTGAAGTCGCGGCTTTAGGGCTGCTGGGTTGGCGTAGCGGTGGCGAGTGGGGAGAAGTTGATCTGTGGATAACGATCAGGCGTAACACAGCGCTATACCCGGAACTGCTCCATCAAGACTTGCTGCTGGTTGGCCAAGCGGTTCAGCGCTTGGCTGATTCGTGCTGATTCGTCGGCCTGTCCAGACAACGCCTCGGTCACATCGCGAATCCCCGCCACGTTGCGATTGACTTCTTCAGCCACGGCACTCTGTTCCTCGGCCGCCGAGGCGATCTGCAGGTTCATGTCGGTGATCACCGTCACCGCCTCGCCGATGCGTTGCAGCGCCGGCAGGGTCTGCTCCATCTGCGCCGCGCTGTCCTGAGCCTGGCGCTGGCCGGCATGCATGGCACCGACCACGTCCTGTGTGCCTTGCTGCAGTCCCTCGATCACCTGGCGGATCTCCTCTACCGATACCTGCGTACGCTGAGCCAGGTTGCGCACCTCGTCGGCGACCACTGCGAAACCACGCCCAGCCTCACCGGCGCGGGCAGCCTCGATGGCGGCATTGAGTGCCAGCAGGTTGGTCTGCTCGGCAATGGCACGGATTACCTCAAGCACCGAACCGATCTGCTCACCGCGGCTTGCCAAGGCACGCGCCTCGTCCATGGCCGCGTCCATGCCGCCCGCCAGCTGGCCGATCGCCTCGCGGGTGGCGGTCACTCGCGCCAGGCCGTCGCGGGTCGCCTGGTCGGCGCCGCGCGCGGCTTGTGCCGCCTGGGCGGCATTGTGGGCGACGTCGTGGGCGGTAGCACTCATCTCGTTGGCGGCGGTAGCTACCTGCTCGATCTCGCGGTGCTGTTGCTGCATGCCATCGCTGGTCTGACTGGCGATCAGCGCCGATTGGTCTGCCGTGCCGCGGGCCTCATGCAAGGAGGCCTTGAGCTGGGCGATCACCGGCTGGAGCTTGTCGAGGAAACGGTTGAACCAACCGGTGAGCTGGCCCAGTTCGTCATCGCGGGCGTACTCCAGGCGTCGGGTCAGGTCGCCTTCGCCGCTGGCGATGTCCTGCAGGCGGGCAGCCACGGCCAGGATCGGCCGAGTTACGCCGCGGGCGGTAAGCCACACCAGCAACAGGCCCAGCACGGCCGCAACCATTCCTATCAGCAGGCTGACGAAGTTGGCCTGCTGGTTCTGGCTATCCAGGCGCTGGTTGAGAGTGACCGCAGGCGCTTGCAGCACCTGTTCGGGCAATTCGAGCAGTACTTGCCAAGGTGCCGCGCCGGGAATTGGCGTGAAGGGCCGGGAAATGCGCATGGTGCCTTGGTCCAGTCGCTCGACAGCCTGGCCGGCGCGCAGCGGCGCTGCCAGGGCGATGGCGCTGGCGCCGAACGCTTGCTGTACCGTCTTGCTCAACTGGCCGGCATCCTGGCTGTGGCCGGCCAGCAGCCCTGCGGGGCTGATGATACTGACCTGGCCCTGGCCGTCGAACAGCTCCTGGCGACCCGCCAGGCTTAGTTGCTGCAGGTTGTCCAGGCCGATATCCAGGCCGACCACACCCACCACCTTGCCGTTGTCCAGCAACGGCAGGGCGATGCTCGTCATCAGTACCTGATGACCGTTGACTTCATCGAAATACGGGTCCAGTACGCAGGCCTTTGCCGTCTCCAGAGGGCAGGTCAGCCAGCGGTTGTAAGGCGAGCCATTGGCGCCGATGCTGGTGTCGGCGAGCATCGATTCGGGCATGGTCTCCACCTCCAGGGCGCCACTGCCCGGCTGCGACCAGTACAGCGAAAAGCGGCCGCTGTCATTGCTGCCATTCTCGGCCTGGTCAACGAAGCGCGCATCTTGCTGGTCCAGGGCGTTGGGTTGGAACACCAGATACAGGCCGATCAGGTCGGTGTTGCCGGCCAGGGTGGCGCGGGCCTCGCGGCTGAGTTCGGCACGCAGGTCGTCACCGCCGCGAGCTTTGAGTGCCTGCACCAGCCTTGCGAAGCCGTTGCCGTACTGGTAGGCATCCATGAAGTAGCGCTGGATACGCAGGGCCTGGGCTTCGCCGTGGGCCTGCAAGCGCAGGCGGGCGCTGTGGTCGAGCAGTTCGGTATTGGCCTGGAACACCTGCTCTGCGCTGCGCCGCGCCTGGGTAAGCGAGGTAGTCACCAGCAGGGCGACGATGGCCAGCAGGCACAGGCCGGCGAGCAGGGTGATCTTCCACTGGATGGACAGACTTCGCTGCGACATGGGCTTTTCCTTCTCGGGCAAACACAACGCCCGCGGTCAGGCGGGCGTCGATGGGGTCATTCGGCGATGCAGTTCGGTGGCGCAACCCTGAAGGCTTTGGTCAGCCAGGCCAGGTAGAGCACGCCAAGCAGGGCCCAGACACCGCCGAACAGCAAGGAGTGTTCGTTCAGGTCCAGCCACAGCGAGACGATGATGCAGAAGCCTATCGTCGGCGCCACCAGATACTTGAGGTTGTTCGTCAGGCCCTTGTTCTGCCTCTCACGGATATAGCAGTGGTTGATCACCGAGAGGTTGACGAAGCTGAACGCCACCAGCGCGCCGAAGTTGATCACCGAGGTGGCGGTGACCAGGTCGAAGAAGATCGCCGACAGCGAAATCAGGCCGACCACCGCAATGTTCAGCACCGGGGTCTTGTAGCGCGGGTGCAGGCGGGCGAACACCCCGGCCGGGATCACGTTGTCGCGGCCCATCACGTACAGCAGGCGCGACACGCTGGTCTGCGAGGCCAGGCCCGAGGCGATGGTGTTGATCACGGTGCAGGCGATGAATACCGATTGGAACAGCTTGCCGCCGACGTACAGGGCGATTTCCGGCAGGGCCGCTTCCTGGTCGTGGAAGCGCTGCATGGTCGGGAAGTAGGCCTGGATGAAGTAGGACACGCCGATGAACACCACGCCGCCGATCAGCGCCGTGAGGAAGATCGCCCGGGGGATGGTCTTGCCCGGGTCGCGGGTTTCCTCCGACAGGCAGGTCACTGCATCGAAGCCCAGGAACGAGAAGCACAGGATGGTCGCACCGGCGGCGAGGGCGGCGAACTGGGTCTGGTCATCGGCGAACGGTACCAGGCTCCAGGCCGTGCCCAGGCCTTCGCCATGACCCAGGCCGCGCCAGCAGAGGTAGATGAATACCGAAATGATCGCCACCTGCACGGCGACGAACAGCAGGTTGAAGTGCGCCACCAGGTTGATGCTGCGCATGTTGATCAGACTGATCAGGGTGACGAAGCCGGCCACCCACGCCCAGGCCGGCACTTCGGGGAACATTGCCGACAGGTAGAGCTTGGCCAGCAGTGCATTGACCATGGGCAGCAGCAGGTAGTCCAGCAGCGACGACCAGCCGACCAGGAAGCCCACGTGTGGATTGATGGCGCGCTGGGTGTAGGTGTACGCCGAGCCCGACTGCGGGAAGCGTCGCACCAGGGTGCCATAGCTCACGGCGGTGAACAGGATGCCGGCCAGGGCCAGGATGTAGGCGCTGGGCACATGCCCGGCAGTGATGCCAGAGACGATGCCGAAGGTGTCGAACACGGTCATCGGGGTGAGGTAGGCCAGGCCGATGATCACCACGTGCCAAAGGCGCAGGGACTTGCGGAACTGGGCATCGCCGGGAGCGCTGTGATCAGGCTGCATGCGGGCGCTGCTCCTGTGTCGAAACAACGGGCACGGCGAGTGACGGGCACGACAAGGTCGAGCGGATGGGCTCCATGTTGTTCACCTTTTATGTTGGAGCTGCAGGGTGCGCGAAATAAACAACGATGGTCGTTTGGGTGTCAAGTTAAACATGACAGGTAGTCAGTTGGATGGAAGGGGAATCGGTTTTTTTGGCCGTTATGCACTGTTATTGGCCGATTGAGCGGATCGTAAGTCGATTTTGATGTTCGTAAAAATTTACATTGCTTTTGGCCAAGGCAGGCTGTCCTTGGGGTGCCGACAAACGAAATCCAGCAAGCATTACCGCGCCGGCCGGGTGCCGATGGTATTCTTGCCACCCCGCGTGCCCTCGTTTCCGTGGTCCGCCCAATCGCCCTCCCTATGGACAGCAATCGGTTCTATTCATGAAGAAATCAGTAGGCATCCTTTCCGGCCTGGCGCTCGCCATCGCCGTCGCAACCACCGCTGGCGCCTGGTACACCGGCAAGCAACTGCCCGCGGAGCTGGAACGCTCCGTGGCGCGCGGCAACGAAGAGCTGAAGAAGGCCCTAGCAGGCAACGGCGGCAGCATGACCATCGAGCTGGTCTCGCTGGACCAGCACTTCTTCACCAGCACCGCGCACTACCGTCTGAAGGCCGAGAACGTGCAGCTCGGGGAGGCCGAGGCGCTGAACTTCCAGGTTGGCGTGACCGACCAGATCGAGCACGGCCCGTTCCCCTGGTCGCGGGTCAAGGCGTTCAAGCTGATGCCGGTCATGGCCACCAGCAACAGCGCTTTGGACAAGGATGACTTCACCGAGGGCTGGTTCACTGCCGCTGGCGACAAGGCACCGGTCACCGCCCAGGTCAGCCTCGGCTACAACGGCAGCGTCGACAGCGATATCCGCCTGGCGCCGGTGACGCTCAAGGAAGACGACGGCAACGTCCTGGACTTCTCCGGCCTGCAACTGCAACTGCGCGGTGACCGCGACGGCAAGGCGGTGGAGATCCACGGCAATGCCGAGCACCTGGAGTTGAATTTCGTCGATGAGCAACAGGCGCCGGTGAAGATCCTGCTCAACGGCTTCAAGGCCGGTGGCAAGCTCCACGAAACCGCCCACGACATGGTCTATGTCGGCAACTTCGACCTGGCCCTGGCCGACACCCAGGTGACCTTCGGGCCGAAGCAGGAAGTGCTGGTGCTCAAGGGCCTGCAGCAGAACAACCTGTACAACGCCGAGGGCGAGGCCAAGGACAAGCTGGCCGGGCGCCTGGAATACAAGGTTGCCGACATCAGCTACGCCGGGCGCAAGGTCGGCAGCGCAGAAATGGTCCTGACCATGAAGTCCATCGACATCGCGGCCATGCAGGCGCTGATGGAGTGGTACCAGACCCAGCTGCCGCAGATGCAGCAGGCGGCGGCCGAGGGCGAGGCCCCGTCGCTGGAAATGACCCCCGAGGAACAGGCCAAGGTCCAGGCCGACCTGCAGCGGTTGCTGGTGGCCAAACCCCAGGTGGCCGTGGAGAAGCTGGCGTTCAAGACCGCCAATGGCGAAAGCCACTTCAACCTGGCAATGGACTTCGCCAGCCCCAGCTCCTTCGACCTGCCGCCTGACCAGCTCGGCAAGCAGCTGTTGACCCAGCTGAAGGCCAAGCTCAGCGTTTCAAAGCCGATGGTCGCCGACCTGACCACATTGCAAGCCCTGCTTGAGGGCGAGACCGACGCCCAGGCCATCGCCCAGCAGTCCAGTCAGGCCGGTGAAATGGTCGGCATGATGGCATTGCAGAGCGGCATGGCCACGGTAGAAGGCACTGATGTGGTATCGAGCCTGCAATACGCTGATGGCATGGTCGACTTCAATGGCAAGAAGATGACCGTCGAAGAGTTCGCCATGCTGATCAGCGGCCACCTGGCGGCGTTGCAGCCGCAGGGCTGACCTCTCGGGCAGACCCGCTCCCATCATCGTGGGAGCGGCGATGCGGCGACCCGACTTACCCCGCGACGGAGGGCTGCAAAAACCCCTTTTGCATCCTTCCGATTGCCTGTAGCCTTCGCGTCCGACAATAATCCGCGCCCGCAGAGGGGCCGAGACGCTGGCCGTCCGGCACCGCTAGCCGATCTGCCAGGGCCGGGTGATACACTCGACTGACGCGCTCAAGCGCCCTGCAGGTCCAGCGATCATGACCCAGATTTCCGAACGCCTGTTGGTCCAGGCGCACCTTGATGCCAAGCAGCCCAACCCGCTGACGCCCGCGCAGGAGGCCGATTACCGTGCGGCCATCGCTGCCGAGCTGAAGAAGCAGAACGCCGTGCTGGTGGCCCACTACTATTGCGATCCGGTGATTCAGGCCCTGGCCGAGGAAACCGGCGGCTGCGTGTCTGACTCGCTGGAGATGGCGCGCTTCGGCAAGAATCACCCCGCCGAGACCGTGGTGGTGGCGGGGGTGCGCTTCATGGGCGAGACGGCGAAGATCCTCACCCCGGAAAAGCGCGTGCTGATGCCGACCCTGGAAGCGACCTGCTCCCTCGACCTGGGTTGCCCGGTCAAGGAGTTCTCGGACTTCTGCGACCAGCATCCCGAGCGCACCGTGGTGGTCTACGCCAACACTTCCGCGGCAGTTAAAGCCCGGGCCGACTGGGTGGTGACCTCCAGCTGCGCGCTGGAAATCGTCGAAAGCCTGATGGACAACGGCGAGACCATCATCTGGGGGCCGGACCAACACCTCGGCCGCTACATCCAGAAGCAGACCGGTGCCGACATGCTGCTGTGGGATGGCGCCTGCATCGTTCATGAAGAGTTCAAGTCGCGCCAGTTGGCCGACATGAAGGCGCTGTACCCGGACGCCGCGATCCTGGTGCACCCGGAGTCGCCGGAAGCGGTGATCGAACTGGCCGACGCGGTAGGCTCCACCAGCCAGCTGATCAAGGCGGCGCAGACCTTGCCGAACACGACCTTCATCGTCGCCACCGACCGCGGCATCTTCTACAAGATGCAGCAGCTGTGCCCGGACAAGGAATTCGTCGAGGCGCCGACCGCTGGCAACGGCGCGGCCTGCCGCAGCTGCGCGCACTGCCCGTGGATGGCCATGAACACCCTGGAGCGGGTGCTGGACTGCCTGCGCAATGGCAGCAACGAGATCTTCGTCGAGCCGGCGCTGATCCCCAAGGCGATCAAGCCGTTGAACCGCATGCTCGACTTCACCCAGGCGGCGCGTTTGAAGTTGTCCGGTAACGCCTGACTGGTTGCACAAGCCATCGCGGGGCAAGTCGCGGGTCGCCGCATCGCCGCTCCCACGCCACGGTGATACCTGGCGTGGGAGCGGCGATGCGGCGACCCGACTTGCCCCGCGATTTTTTCTGGCTGTGTATCAGCGCCCCATCATTTCCTTGACCATGCGCTGCTGCTCCATGATCTCGCGCTGGCGCTGGTCGATCTGCGAAGCCAGCGGGAAGTTGCTGCCCGAGCGGCGCTTGGCGTAGTCGAGCTGCTGGATCGCCTGGTCGAAGTCGCCGACCAGGGTGAAGTATTCGGCGCGGGCGCGGTGCAAACCGATGGTGTTGCCTGACAGTCCGCGCACTTCGGCCACGTCGTACCAGACGTCCGGATCGTCCGGGCGGTTCTTGACCAAGTCATCCAGCACCTTTTCCGCTTCGGCCGGCTTGTTCTGCTTGACCAGCAGATCGGCGCGCACCTGTTTCAACGGATAGTTGCCTGGGTACAGCGCCTGCATGCGCTGTGCGCGCTGCTGGGCGTCGGCCAGGCGGTTGTTGGTGATGTCCAGGTCGATCTGTGCCAGGTTGTAGGTGATGTCGTTGGGCGCCTTGGCCAGCAGTGGCTTGAGGTTTTCCCGCGCTTCGTTGAGCTGGCCACCCTTGATCTGCGCCAGGGCCAGGCCGTAGCGGGCGGCATCCATGTTCGGGGTTTCGTCGAGCTGGGCGCGGAAACGCTTGGCGGCCATGCCCGGCGTGCCTTCGTAGGTGAGCTGCACGCGGGCGCGGATCAACTGGTAGCGCAGGCTATCTTCCACGCCGCCCTTTGGCGCCTGTTCGGCGCGGTTGCGGGTGTCGGCGATACGCGATTCGGTGACCGGGTGGGTCAGCAGGAATTCCGGCGGCTTGGCATCGTAGCGGTACTGGCGGGCCAGGCGTTCGAACATGCTGGGCATGTTGCGTGGATCGTAGCCAGCCTTTTCCAGGTTGAGGATGCCGAAACGGTCGGCTTCCTGTTCGTTTTGCCGGGAAAAGCGCCGCTGTTCCTGGATTGCTGCGGCCTGGGTGCCGGCGATCACGCCAATGCCGGCATCGCCGCCGCCGCCCGCCGCCAGCACGATACCGGCCAGCAAGGCTGCCATCATCGGCAGCTGCATGCGTTGCTGGGCTTCGACGCCCCGGGCGAAGTGGCGTTGCGACAAGTGCGCCAGTTCGTGGGCCAGTACCGAGGCGTACTCGCCTTCGGTCTGGGCATTGAGGAACAGGCCGCCGTTGACCCCGACGATGCCACCGGGTGCGGCAAAGGCGTTGAGTTCCTTGCTGTCGATGAGGATGAACTCCAGGCGCCGGTCCTGCAGCTGGCTGGTCTCGGCCAGCTTGTACACGCTGGCTTCGACGAAGTCCTTGAGCTGCGGGTCGTTGAGCTGGTTCACCTGGCCGCGCAACAGGCTCAGCCAGGCGCGGCCGAGCTGGTGTTCCTGTTGTGGCGAGACGATCGCGGAGCTGGCGTCGCCCAGTGACGGCAGGTCGTCGGCGTGGCCGGGGAGGGCCATCAGGCAGGCCAGCGTCAACAGGGTGGGGCGCAGTAGATTCATGCAGAAGCTCGCGTCTGTCAAAAGCCTTACTGTAGCCGGGTCGCGCGATGCCGACCAGTGGCGGTATCCTAGCGGCCTTCCCCATGCGGTTCTGGAGCGCTGCCCGATGAGTGACACCCCGACTTGTGACGCCGAGCTCGATGCCAGCGGTCTCAACTGTCCATTGCCGCTGCTCAAGGCGAAGATGGAGCTCAATCGCCTGGCCAGCGGCGCGGTGCTCAAGGTGCTCGCCACCGATGCCGGTTCCCAGCGCGATTTCCGCACGTTCGCCCAGTTGGCCGGTCATACGCTGCTGCATGAAACGGCCGAGGCCGGGGTCTACACCTACTGGCTGCGCAAGGCCTGATTCCCTTCATTAGGCTCTATACGAAAAGCCTTGAGACTTGTTCATGCTGCGTTGAAAACAGCCTCGGAATGCTCATGTACTCTAGTACAGTCGGGCGCGACCCCGGCCGTTCTGCGGCTGTTTTCGCCTTGCCTGACCTGTGTCTCAAGGCTTTTCGTACAGAACCTAGGATCGTCAATGTTCAAAGTACTTCGCGACTGGATGCAGCGCTACTTCTCCGACGAGGAGGCGGTGGTGCTGGCGGTCCTGCTGTTCCTGGCCTTCACCGTGGTGCTAACCCTGGGCGGCATGCTCGCGCCGGTGCTGGCGGGCATGGTCCTGGCGTTTCTCATGCAGGGGCTGGTCAATGCCCTGGAGCGCTTGAAGGTGCCGACGCGGCTGGCCGTATGGCTGGTGTTCGCGCTGTTCATGGGTGCGCTGGCGGTGTTCATGCTGGTGCTGGTGCCGCTGCTCTGGCATCAGCTGATCACCTTGTTCAACGAGCTGCCCGGCATGCTCGGCAAGTGGCAGTCGCTATTGCTGCTGTTGCCCGAACGCTACCCGCACCTGGTGTCGGACGAGCAGGTGCTGCGCGCCATCGAGTCGGTGCGCGGTGAAATCGGCAAGTTCGGCCAGTGGGCGTTGACCTTCTCCTTGTCGAGCCTGCCGTTGCTGGTCAATGCCATGATCTACCTGGTACTGGTGCCGATCCTGGTGTTTTTCTTCCTCAAGGATCGCGAGCTGATCGGGCGCTGGGTCAGTGGCTACCTGCCGCGTGAGCGCACGTTGCTCAACCGGGTGGGCGACGAGATGAACCGGCAGATCGCCAACTATATCCGCGGCAAGGGCATCGAGATCCTGATCTGCGGGATTGCCACCTATATCGCCTTCATCAGCCTGGGGCTCAACTATGCCGCCTTGCTGGCGCTGCTGGTGGGGTTGTCGGTGGTGGTGCCGTATGTCGGCGCGGTGGTGGTGACGGTGCCGGTGACCCTGATCGCGCTGTTCCAGTGGGGCTGGGGCGACCAGTTCATCTACCTGATGGCGGTGTACGCGATCATCCAGGCGCTCGATGGCAACGTGCTGGTGCCGCTACTGTTTTCCGAGGCGGTGAGCTTGCACCCGGTGGCGATCATCTGCGCGGTGCTGCTGTTCGGCGGGCTGTGGGGGTTCTGGGGGATCTTCTTCGCGATCCCGCTGGCGACGCTGTTCAAGGCGGTGCTGGATGCCTGGCCGCGGCAGGAAACGTCTGTGGCGCCGATGCTTTAGGGCTACTCGTGGGAGCGGGCTTGCCCGCTCCCACGGTATCCGGTATCAGGCCTTGTTCAAGGCCTCGGCCGCAGCCAGTACCGCATCCACATGCCCGGGCACCTTCACCCCACGCCATTCCTGGCGCAGCACACCGTCCTTGTCGATCAGGAAGGTGCTGCGGTCCACGCCCAGGTACTCCTTGCCATACAGCTTCTTCAGCTTGATCACGTCGAACAGCTGGCACAGCGCCTCGTCCTTGTCGCTGATCAGCTCGAAGGGGAAGGCCTGCTTGGCCTTGAAGTTCTCATGGGACTTGATGCCATCGCGCGAAACGCCGAACACCACGGTGTTGGCGGCCTGGAATGCCGCATGCTGGTCGCGGAAACCCTGGCCCTCGGTGGTGCAGCCCGGAGTGCTGTCCTTGGGGTAGAAGTACAGCACCACTTGCTGGCCTTTCAGCTCAGCCAGGCTGACGGTCTGGCCGCTGGTGGCCTGGACCTGGAAATCGGCGACGGGTTGGTCGATTGCTACGGCCATGGGAGCTTCCTTAGACAGGGTTCTGTGGGCGCCACGGTTCGATCAGCGCGTCCAGGTTCAGGGCGTCGGCGAAGTCGAGGAACTGGTCGCGCAGCCAACTGATCTGGGTGCCGGCTGGCAGGATCACGGTGAACTGGGCGTTGAGCATGCTGCTGCCGGTCTGCGGGGCGAGGTAGGTGTCGCAGGTCATGGCTTCCAGTTCGACGCGGTGGTCGAGGAAGAACTGGCACAGCTCGTTGATGATGTCGGGGCGATAGGCGGCGCTGACGTAGGCCACGTAAGGCAGGGCCTGCGGGCGCACCTCCTGGTCGGCGCTGCGGACCACGTCCAGCGTCAGGCCGTGCTTCTTGCCCAGGCCCGGCAGGGTGGCCTCGAGGCGGGCCAGGGCATCCCAGCTGCCGCCGACCTGCAGCACCAGGGCGCTGGTTTCGCCGTGGCGCGACAGGCGCGAGGTGACCACCGCGCAGCGATTGTCGAAGGCCGCGCGGCTGAGGACGTTGGCCAGCTCCATGGGGTTGGGGCCCAGGGCGCTGATGACGAGGAATTGTTCGCGAACGGTGGGGGTGGACATGCAGCATTCCTAAAGCGATGAGCGGTCGGTACAGGACGGGGGCAAGCCTCCTTTTCCAGCAGGGCCCCGGCCAGTTTAGGCGGCGGTGGACGCAGGCGAGGAGCACTGTCGACGGCCCGACGGGCCGCGCTGTATCGATCAAAGGATCAAGGGTAGCGAAAAGCGGCGCGAAGGGGAATGCTCCGCCCGCCTGCTTCGCTTGTGCAAGGCCGATGGCGCCAGTACCATTACCGCTCTCTTTTTCCGGCAGGAGCAATTACATGATTGCGGGCAGTATGGTGGCGTTGGTCACACCCATGGATGCACAAGGGCGTCTGGACTGGGTAAGCCTCGACAAACTTGTAGACTTCCACCTGGAAAACGGCACCCACGCGATCGTAGCTGTCGGCACCACCGGCGAGTCCGCCACCCTGGATGTCGAAGAACACATCCTGGTCATCAAGCACGTGGTTGAGCGGGTCAAGCACAGCAAGAAGCCGATCCCGGTGATCGCCGGTACCGGTGCCAACTCCACCGCCGAAGCCGTGCACCTGACCCAGAACGCCAAGAATGCTGGCGCCGACGCCTGCCTGCTGGTAGTCCCGTACTACAACAAGCCGACCCAGGAAGGCCTGTTCCAGCATTTCAAGCACATCGCCGAAGCCGTCGACATCCCGCAGATCCTGTACAACGTGCCCGGCCGCACCTCCTGCGACATGCAGGCCGAGACCGTGATCCGGCTGTCGAAAGTCAAGAACATCATCGGCATCAAGGAAGCCACTGGCGACCTGGCCCGTGCCAAACAGATCCTGGACGGCGTCGACAAGGACTTCATCGTCCTGTCTGGCGACGATCCGACCGCCGTCGAGCTGATCCTGATGGGCGGCAAGGGCAACATCTCCGTCACCGCCAACGTCGCCCCGCGCGAAATGGCCGACCTGTGCGAGGCCGCCCTTGCGGGCAATGCCGAGAAGGCCCGCGCAATCAACGAAAAACTCATGCCGCTGCACAAGGACCTGTTCTGCGAAGCCAACCCGATCCCGGTGAAATGGGCGCTGGTTGAAATGGGTCTGATGCAACAAGGTATCCGCCTGCCGCTGACCTGGCTGAGCGAAGGCTGTCACGAAAAAGTCCGTACTGCCTTGCGCCAGTCCGGCGTACTGGTTTAATCGAGGAAGTACACCGCATGAAGCGACTGGCTGGTCTTTCCGCTCTCGCCCTGATCATTTCCAGCACCAGCGGGTGCGGCTGGCTGTGGGGCGAGGATGGCTATTTCCGCGACCGTGGCAGCGACTACCTGCAGGCGCAGCCAACCGCGCCGATGCAGCTGCCGCCGGACGCCAGCAACGTCAAGCGCCTGGATCCGCTGCTGCCGATCCCGCGCAACGTGGCCGACGATCGCGCCACTGGCGAGTTCGAGGTACCCCGTCCACAGCCGCTGTCGGCCACCGCCGACATCAGCGATTTCAGCCTGCAGCGCAGCGGCAACAGCCGTTGGGTGCTGGCCCAGCGCTCGCCTGCCGAAGTCTGGCCGGTGACTCGCCAGTTCTTTGAGGACAACGGTTTCCGCATCGCTGAAGAGCGCCCGCAGACCGGCGAATTCAACACCACCTGGCAGCGTTTCGACGAACTGTCGGCCTCCCTCGGCCAGCGCCTGGCCAGTACCTCCAGCAGCCCGGACAGCGAAGTCCGCGTGCGGGTACGCATGGAGCCCGGCGTGCAGCGCAACACTTCCGAGGTGTACGTGGTCAGCGTCGAGCGCCCAGCCGGCAGCACTGCCGAGCCTGACTTCCCCTCCGCCTCCAGCAATACCGGCACCGACGCCCTGCTGGTCGACGAAATGCTCGCCAGCATGAACCGCAGCGCCGAGAAGGGCGGGTCGGTCTCGCTGCTGGCCGCGCGCGACTTCGATGCCCCGAGCCAGGTCAGCCTGAGCGAGGACGGCAGCGGCAACCCGGTGCTGTTCCTGGGGTCCGACCTGGACCGCGCCTGGTCCGGCGTCGGCCGCGCCCTGGAGCAGGGTGAGTGGCGCGTCGAGGACATCAACCGCAGCCTGGGCCTGTACTACATCAACCTGTCCGAAAAACCCGACGACAAGCAGAAGGAGCCTGGCTTCTTCAGCCGCCTGTTCGGCAGCGAGCCGAGCAAGGAAGAGCGTGAAGCCCGCGCCGAGCGCTATCAGGTACGTCTGAGCAAGGTGGGTGATAACGTCCAGGTGACCGTCGAGAAGAACATCAACACCGTGGCCCCGGCCGATGTCGCCCGCCGCGTGCTGAGCGCGATCCAGGACCACCTGGGCTAAGTGCGCTTCGCGGTTCTGGGAAGCGGTAGCCAGGGAAACGGCACGCTTATCGCCAGTGGTGACACGGTCATCCTGGTCGATTGCGGCTTTTCCCTGCGCGAGACCGAGCGGCGCCTGTCGCTGCTCGGGGTGTCGGCCACGCAGCTGAGCGCGGTGCTGGTGACCCATGAACATGCCGACCACGTGCATGGCGTGGGGGTGCTGTCACGGCGCTACAATGTACCGGTCTACCTCAGCCAGGGCACCTTGCGCGGCATGCGCAAGCCGGTGGAGGTGGCCGGTTTTCTCGGTTGCGGCGATGTCGTGCAGATCGGCGATCTGCAGGTCAGCGCGGCACGGGTCGAGCATGATGCCTACGAGCCGTTGCAGTACGTGATCAGCGACGGTCGCCGCCGCTTCGGTATGCTCACCGACCTGGGCAGTTACGACGCGCAGTTGTTGGAGCGCTATCAGGGGCTCGATGCCCTGCTGATCGAAGCCAACCATTGCCGCGACCTGCTGGCTCGTGGGCATTACCCGCGCTTTCTCAAGCTGCGGGTCGGCGGCAGCCAGGGACATTTGAACAACCACCAGGCCGCGAGCCTGGTGGCCGAGTTGGGCTGGCAAAACCTGCAGCACCTGGTGCTGGCCCACCTCAGCAGCAAGAACAACCTGCCACATCTGGCCCGCCAGTGCTTCGTCGACGCCCTCGGGTGCGACCCGGACTGGCTCCAGGTGGCGAATCAGGATCAAGGGCTCGACTGGCGCCAAATCGCCTAGCCCACCTACTCAAGCAAGCGGAGCCCATCATGGAAAAACGCGACGAACTCTACCGCGGCAAGGCCAAATCGGTTTACAAGACCGACGACGCCGACCGCTTGATCCTGCTGTTCCGTAACGACACCTCGGCGTTCGACGGCAAGCGCATCGAACAACTCGATCGCAAGGGCATGGTGAACAACAAGTTCAATGCCTTCATCATGCAGAAGCTCGAAGAAGCCGGCGTGCCGACCCAGTTCGACAAGCTGCTGGGCGACAACGAATGCCTGGTTAAGAAGCTCGACATGATCCCGGTCGAGTGCGTGGTACGCAACTACGCCGCCGGCAGCCTGGTCAAGCGTCTGGGCGTGGAGGAGGGCATCAAGCTGGAGCCGTCCACCTTCGAGCTGTTCTTGAAGAACGACGAGAAGGGCGATCCCTTCATCAACGAATCCCACGTTGTCGCCTTCGGCTGGGGCACCGCCGAGCAGCTGGTGGAGATGAAGAAGCTGTCGTTGAAGGTCAACGAAGTGCTGAGCAAGCTGTTCGACGACGCAGGCCTGCTGCTGGTCGACTTCAAGCTGGAGTTCGGCGTGTTCCACGGCCAGATCGTCCTCGGCGACGAGTTCAGCCCGGACGGCTGCCGCCTGTGGGACAAAGAGACCCGCAAGAAGATGGACAAGGACCGCTTCCGCCAGGGCCTGGGCGACGTGATCGAAGCCTACGAAGAAGTTGCCAAGCGCCTGGGCGTGCCGCTGTAAGCGGCGCGTTCACGCAAGCGCCTGATACCACGCGAATTTTTTTCAAAAAAGGTTTGCCAGAAACGAAATCGCTGGTATGATGCGCGCCATTGGAGAGATGCCGGAGTGGTCGAACGGGACGGATTCGAAATCCGTTGTACTGGCAACAGTACCTAGGGTTCAAATCCCTATCTCTCCGCCATATTGAAGGCCCCGAGCGCTGTATAGCCCTCGGGGCTTTTTTCGTTTGGGTGCATTTGGGGGGAGGGTGATATTCCTCCAAGCATTCGAAGTCATCCCGCCGAGGCGTACCACGAAAAGCGCGGCGAGGCCTGGCGCGTCCAGAACCATCGCAGGCAAAACCCAACCTCTTGCCCCCGGATCCAAGGCTGAGCCCGGCGATGGGCTGCCGAAGGCGACATGTTGCCTGCGCGTTTCGTCTACATGCGCGATAACGAGAGCACAGCGCTCGCCGGGGCCATGGACTGCTACATGCCAGAGATGACCTGGACCGACCCTTGTCGAACGACTCGAATGCCGAAGGGTAGCAAGGAGTGCGATAGTCGACCTACGTCAGCTTCGCGCCCTGGAGGCTTGTCATCAGCCGCTGGCGCCGTGCCATCTCGGCATCTTTGGTGGGCGCTGGACACTCAGCAAATCAAGTGACGAGTCGGTCAGGAGCACCCGCGTCTACAAGCATTCCGGCAGACGCGACAAAAAAAATTTAAAAGTATTGAACGTTTTGATGTCACTTTGCTTCTGATCGCTAGCCAAGTAAACAAACCATGGAAGACCGTGATCATGAAAACATTCATCGCTGTGGCGATGCTGTCCCTTTTTGCCGCGACAACTGGCGCTGCGGAGTTATCTGGTGCCATTGGCGCGACGAGCCAAGGCGGCATCACCGCTCGTGCAGGCCTGGGTTTTAACTGGGATAAAAGCTGGTTCGAGTCGAGCACAGGGCGCCTGACTGGCTACTGGGACGCGGGTTACACCTATTGGGAAGCTGGTGATGCTTCCGGCGGAGCACACTCGCTTTCGTTCGCTCCGGTCTTTGTCTATGAATTCGGTAACGGCCATATTAAACCGTTCGTGGAAGCGGGCATTGGTGTCGCGGTATTCTCCGGAACGGCGGCAGGCGATCAAGAGTTCGGCTCGGCGTTCAACTTCGAAGACCGTCTCGGGGCCGGCCTGAAAATTGGTGAAACCCAAAAGGTAGGCCTTCGCGCCATTCATTATTCCAACGCAGGGATCAAGCAGCCCAACGACGGTATTGAATCCTACTCGCTGTTCTACAGCCACCAGATTTAACCGACCCCCCTTCTTTGCCCGCCTTGCGCGGGCTTTTTTTTAAACCGGCGGTGAAGAGACGATTTCGACATTTGCCAGTCCATGAAACTGCTTGTCCTCGCTGTAAAAAACAGCTTCATTCACTAGCGCCGCAAACCCTATTTCGGTGAGATCGCTTGCCGGCTTGTCCAATCGCTACGCAAAATACCGTATTCAAGCTCGGCGCTTTCCATTGCCTCTTCTAGTTCAAGCATCAAGTGGTCGCCTTCGATCAGGCCGCTCGGCGCAGACGATGCAAACTACCGATCCTGTAACGATTAAGCAGTGGCTGAACTGGCTTAGTTTTAGTCTGGACACTTGTGAGTGTATGTAACCCCAGGGCCAGCGTTGCACTAATGGCTTTCACTGCGCGGCCCTTTTCCGTATGATCCGCGCGCCATCCGTTTGATGGTGGATCATGGACTAAAGGATTTTTATGAAAAAGCTGATCAAAGCTACTGTCGCTGTTGCTGTCGTTTCGGGCGTTGCCCTGCTGTCCGGCTGCACCGGCCAGGTCTACAACCAGCCTAAGAACTGCTCGTACGACTACCTGTTCCACCCATCGGTTTCCATCTCCAAGATCATCGGCGGCTGCGGTCCGATCGATAAACTGCCTCAGCAGCAGTAATCTTGGGATTACCCTGATCCGGCCGTTCACGGCCTGATCCAAGACCCCCGACCATGGATGTGGCCGGGGGTTTTTGTTTTCCGGGGCGTGGTGGCTTGTCGCGTGGCAACCTGTCGTCTTGACGCCCCGGCCCGCGTTTGTTTGTGCTGGCAATTCGGTTACAATCCGTAAATCGTTTCAGCCTTGTCGGTCAATCCGACCAAAGGCTGGCGCGTCCAATGTCTCTCTGGCTGCTGAACAATGATCACAACAAGCCTGCGCTGAAGAACATGGAATACCTGGGCCAGCCACAGGCCCACCCTCCGTTCTACTGACTGGAATCGATCAATGTTCAAGAAAGCTGGCAAGACCTTGCTGGGTCTGGCTGTCGCGGCGAGCTTCATGCAAGCGCACGCTGCCGACACCAAGAAAGTCGACGTGCTGCTGGTTGGCGGCGGCATCATGAGCTCCACCCTGGCTGTCTGGCTCAACGAGCTGGAGCCAAGCTGGTCGATGGAGATGGTCGAGCGCCTGGACGGCGTCGCCGAAGAAAGCTCCAACGGCTGGAACAACGCCGGTACCGGCCACTCCGCGCTGGCCGAGCTGAACTACACCCCGGAAGACAAAGACGGCAAGGTCAACATCACCAAGGCCATCGAGATCAACGAGTCGTTCCAGATCTCCCGCCAGTTCTGGGCCTGGCAGGTACGCCAGGGCGTGCTGAAGAACCCGCACTCGTTCATCAACACCACTCCGCACATGAGCTTCGTCTGGGGCGATGACAACATCAAGTTCCTGAAGAAGCGCTACGACGCCCTGCAGGCCAGCCCGCTGTTCCGTCCGATGCAGTATTCCGAGGACCACGCGCAGATCGCCAAGTGGGTCCCGCTGATGATGGAAGGCCGTGACCCGAACCAGAAGCTGGCGGTTACCTGGACCCCGATCGGCACTGACGTCAACTTCGGCGAGATCACCCGCCAGTTCGTTGGCAGCCTGCAGACCAAAAAGAACTTCGACCTGAAGCTGTCCACCGAAGTGCAGGACATCACCCGCAACGAAGACGGCTCCTGGCACGTCGAGTACAAGAACCTGAAGGACGGTACCGAATCGGCCACCGACGCCAAGTTCCTGTTCATCGGTGCCGGCGGCGGCGCGCTGAAGCTGCTGCAGAAGTCGGGCATCCCCGAGGCCAAGGAATACGCAGGCTTCCCGGTTGGTGGCTCGTTCCTGGTGACCGAGAACCCGACCGTTGCCATGCAGCACATGGCCAAGGCCTACGGCATCGCCTCGACCGGCGCGCCACCCATGTCGGTACCGCACCTGGACACCCGCGTGCTGGACGGCAAGCGCGTGATCCTGTTCGGGCCATTCGCCACCTTCTCGACCAAGTTCCTGAAGAACGGCTCGTACCTGGACCTGCTGAGCAGCGCCACCACCCACAACGTCTGGCCGATGGCCCGCGTCGGCATCGACCAGTACCCGCTGGTCGAGTACCTCGCCGGCCAGCTGATGCAGTCCGACGACGACCGTTTCGCCGCCCTGCAGACCTACTTCCCGAACGCTAAGAAGGAAGACTGGAAGCTTTGGCAGGCCGGTCAGCGCGTGCAGATCATCAAGCGTGACGAAGAGAAGGGTGGCGTGCTGAAGCTGGGCACCGAGGTCGTGGCTTCCCAGGACCGCACCATCGCCGGCCTGCTGGGCGCCTCGCCAGGTGCCTCGACTGCCGCGCCGATCATGCTCAACGTGCTCGAAACCGTGTTCAAGGAGAAGGTCGCCACCCCTGAATGGCAGGCCAAGATCAAGGAAATCGTGCCGAGCTACGGTACCAAGCTGAACGACTCGGCCGCTGCCACCCAGAAAGAGTGGGATTACACCGCTGAAGTCCTGCAACTTGAGAAGCCGCCGGTGCTCGATCAGAGCGTCAAGACCACCGCTGCCCCAGGCGCGCCGGTCGAGAGCAAGCCTGCGAACGACATGGCGCTGTAAGGCCCATGTTGGCCGGGCTTGCCCGGCAACACCAACCACGAGGATCGCCCCTGGCGGCCTCGTGGTTTTTTTGTGCCTGGATAATCGAGAGAAACGGCCCCGTCGGCGGCAGGCAGGGGTTCAACGTTGTTCGAGAATGCTGCCCAGCAACCCTGGAAAACGGCTTTCGAGCTCATCGCTGCGCAACGAGTTCATGTGCGTGGTACCGACATTGCGGGTGTACACCAGCCCCGAGTCACGCAATACACGGAAGTGATGGGACATGCTCGACTTGGGCCGGCCGCCGTCCAGCTCGCCGCAGCTGGCTTCGGCGACACCCGCCAGGCGGCGCACGATATCCATGCGCACAGGGTCGCTCAGCGCGTAGAGCAAGCGCTCCAGCGTCAGGTCTTCGGGATTGGGGTGGGTATAGGCTCGCATGGTTGACATGATAACGGGGGTTTCACAAATTGCCATAGTTCGAATATGATCGAACAATCGTATCCAACCCCATCCCTGGAGTTACCTCATGGCCGCATTGTTCGAACCCTACGCCCTCAAAGACGTCAACCTGCGCAACCGCATCGCCATTCCGCCGATGTGCCAGTACATGGCCGAAGATGGCCTGATCAATGACTGGCACCAGGTGCATTATGCGGGCCTGGCCCGTGGTGGCGCCGGGCTGGTGGTGGTCGAGGCCACCGCGGTGTCCCCGGAAGGGCGCATCACCCCCGGCTGTGCCGGGATCTGGAACGACACCCAGGCCCAGGCGTTCGTGCCGGTGGTCAAGGCGATCAAGGCCGCCGGTTCCGTGCCGGGCATCCAGATCGCCCACGCCGGGCGCAAGGCCAGCGCCAACCGCCCCTGGGAAGGTGACGACCACATCGCCGCCGACGATGCCCGCGGCTGGGACACCATCGCCCCGTCCGCCATCGCCTTCGGCGCCCACCTGCCGAAAGTGCCGAAGGCCATGACCCTGGACGATATCGCCCGGGTCAAGCAAGACTTCGTCGATGCCGCACGGCGTGCCCGCGATGCCGGTTTCGAATGGATCGAGCTGCATTTTGCCCATGGTTACCTGGGCCAGAGCTTCTTCTCCGAGCATTCCAACCAGCGCACCGACGCCTACGGCGGCAGCTTCGACAACCGCACGCGCTTCCTTTTGGAAACCCTGGCCGCCGTGCGCGAGGTGTGGCCGGAGAACCTGCCGCTGACCGCTCGCTTCGGCGTGCTGGAGTATGACGGCCGTGACGAGCAGACCCTGCAGGAATCCATCGAACTGGCGCGCCGGTTCAAGGCCGGTGGCCTGGACCTGCTGAGCGTCAGCGTTGGCTTTACCATTCCCGAGACCAACATCCCGTGGGGGCCGGCGTTCATGGGCCCGATCGCCGAACGTGTGCGTCGCGAGGCCAAGCTGCCGGTGACCTCGGCCTGGGGCTTCGGCACCCCGGAGCTGGCCGAAGGCGCGCTGCAGGCCAACCAGCTGGACCTGGTGTCGGTGGGGCGTGCGCACCTGGCTGACCCGCACTGGCCGTATGCCGCTGCCAAGGCCCTGGGCGTGGACAAGGCCTCGTGGACCTTGCCAGCGCCTTATGCGCACTGGCTCGAGCGTTATCGCTGAGTGAGGCAGGGGCCGCCACGCGGCCCCGGTTTCAAAACCGGCTCAATCGGTAGGCGCTGATTTGCGGGCAGTCTTCGCCATTTACCAACCGCCCCATCCATTCCGCCGTCACCGCCGCCTGGGTCAACCCCAGGTGCTGGTGCCCGAACGCCAGCAACACCTTGCCATCGGCCACCCGGTCGATCACCGGCAGCGAATCCGGCAACGAAGGTCGGAACCCCATCCACGGCGTCGCCCCCTCGGCATCCAGTTCGCGCCGGAACAAACCCTTGCTCAACCTGTGCAGTTGCCACGCCCGCTGCATGCTCGGCGGCGCCTCGAGCCCGGCGAACTCCACCGTGCCGGCCAGGCGCAGGCCGTCGGCCATGGGCGTCATGATGAACTTGCGCTCCAGCGAGGTGACGGCAAACGGCAGGCGCTGCTGCTCCGCCGGCAGCATCAGGTGGTAGCCGCGCTCGGTATCCAGGGGCACCCGCCGGCCGGTCAGGGTGGCGGTGAGCTTGGCCGAGTGGGCGCCAGCGCTGATCAACACCTGGCTGGCCTCGACGGGGCCCTGGTCGCTGGCAAGGCTGACGCCCTGGCCATGCACCCGGCCGCCACTGACCTCGGCGCGCAGAAAGCGTACGCCGCCGGCCCTTGCGGCGCTGAACAGTTCGCAGACCACATGATAGGGGTCGAGGAAGTGACCGGTACGCGGGAAGAACAGGCCACCCAGGATCGACGGGCTCAACTGCGGCGCCGCTTCGCTCACCTTCTCTGCCGACCACTGGTCCACGGGTACATCCTGTGCCTGCATGCGGGCGCGTAACGCCGCGAGGGCCTGGCGCGATTCGTGGCGTTCGAACACCAGCAGCGACCCGTCTTCCTTGAGCAAGGGGCTGCGGTCGATGGATGCGAGCAGCCGTTGCCAGGCGCCAAGGCTGTTTTCATTCAACGCCCGAATGCCGGCCACGCTGCGCTGGAACGGCGCCGGGCGCAGGTTCAGCAGGAGACGGGTGAACCAGGGCAGGGCGCGGGGCAGGTACTTCCAGTCCAGGCGCAGCGGGCCCATCGGGTCCAGCAACATCGCCGGCAGGCGCTTGAGGATCGACAGGTCGGCGATGGGAAACACCTGCTCGGTGGCCAGGTGCCCGGCGTTGCCATACGAAGCGCCATGGCCCGGTGCCTGGCGATCGATCAGCAGCACCCGGCGGCCCTGGCGTGCCAGCTGCAGGGCGCAGGCGACGCCGACGATGCCGGCGCCGACCACGGCGATGTCCGTGTCAGTGGCGGTCATGGTTCAGGCTTCCCGCTGGCCATCGAGCAGCCGCCGCAGGTGCAGCGGATTGGCCTGCTGCAATGCCCCGGGCAGCAGGGCGTCGGGGAAGTCCTGGTAGCACACCGGGCGCAAGAAGCGCAGGATCGCCGCAGTGCCCACCGAGGTACTGCGGGCGTCCGAGGTGGCCGGGAACGGGCCGCCATGGACCATGGCGTCGCTGACCTCAACTCCGGTCGGCCAGCCATTGACCAGAATTCGGCCGGCCTTGCGTTCGAGAGTTGGCAGCAGGCGGCGGGCTCTGTCCAGATCGGCCTCGTCGAGGTGCAGGGTGGCGGTCAGTTGGCCTTCCAGATGCTCGGCCACCTGGCGGATTTGCTCATCGTTGTCGCATGCCACCACCAGCGAGGCGGCGCCGAACACTTCGGCTTGCAGCGTAGGGTCGGCAAGAAACGCCTGCGCGGTGGTGACGAACAACTGAGCCTGGCACTGGTTCGGCCCCTGTGCCGGCAGGCTGTTCGCCGCGCAGCGGGCGTTTTGGTTCTCGCTCAGTGCTGCCACGCCGTCAGCATAGGCATCGGCGATAGCCGGGGTGAGCATGGTCTGCGCCGCCGCTTGGCCAACATGGGCGCTGGCGACAACCAGGAAGTGCTCGAGGGCCGGGCCCTGCCGGGCGACCACCAGCCCGGGATTGGTGCAGAACTGGCCGGCGCCTTGGGTCAGCGAAGTGACAAAGCCTTGCGCCAGGGTTTCACTGCGCGAGCGCAAGGCGCCATCGAACAGGAACACCGGGTTGATAGCGCTCATTTCGGCATAGACCGGGATTGGCTCCGGGCGCGCCTGGGCCGCCTGGCAAAGGGCGAGGCCTCCGCTGCGCGAACCGGTGAAACCGACCGCCTTGATGCGTGGATCAGTGACCAGGCCGATGCCCACTTCACGGCCCGCGCCGTACAACAGGGAAAACACGCCTTCGGGCAGTTCGCACTGCGCGACTGCCCGGGCCACGGCCAGGCCAACCAGTTCGCTGGTGCCGGGGTGGGCGCCGTGGGCCTTGACCACCACCGGGCAGCCCGCGGCCAGTGCCGAGGCGGTGTCGCCGCCGGCTACCGAGAAGGCCAGCGGGAAGTTACTGGCGCCAAACACCGCCACCGGGCCCAGGGCCACCTGGCGTTGGCGCAGGTCCGGGCGGGGCAGCGGCTGGCGCTCGGGCAGGGCATTGTCCACGCGCACATCCAGCCACTCACCGGCGCGTACCACCCGGGCGAAGGTGCGCAGCTGGGCACAGGTGCGGCCACGTTCACCCAGCAGGCGGGCCTTGGGCAGGCCGGTCTCGGCGTGGGCGCGGTCGATCAACGCATCGCCCAGGGCTTCGATCTGTTCGGCGATGGTTTCGAGAAAACCGGCGCGTTGTTCGAGAGGTGTTTCGCGGTAGGTATCGAATGCCGCCCAGGCCAGGGTGCAGGCCTGAGCCATCTGTTCGCTGCTGGCGCCGGCATAGGCGGGTTCCAGGGCCTGGTTGCTGCTCGGATCGATGGCGCGGATTGTTTCGCGGTTGCCGGGCACGGCACGCTGGCCGATCAGCAGGTTGCCTGTCAGGGTCATGGGGCGTCCTTTGGAATCAAGTATGGGAGCGGAGGGCGTGGGAGCGGGCTTGCCCCGCGAACACCGACCAATCCGGTGCCAGGTGCTACATCGCCTGCTTCGCGGGGCAAGCCCGCTCCCACCAGTGTCCTCGTTATCAGGCGATGTTCTGCTCGGCCGACCAGCTGGCGTACCAGCTGCGGAACAGCGCGTACTGCTGCTCGGCATAGTTGCGCTGGGCGTCGCTGAGGGCGTCGGTTTCGTTGAAGTGCAGGCGGTACTCGGTGTCGCCGTTGAGCACCATCAGGTGCTTGTAGTACAGCACCAGGTCGCAGCCTTCATCGAACGACGACAGTACCGCCAGCGCTGCTTCCAGCTCCCGGGCCTGGCGTCGGGCCTTGGCATCGCCCTTGGCGGCGCGCTTGCTCAGGCTGACCAGCTGCAGCACCTCGCGGGGCAGCGCGTTGCCGATGCCGGTGATGGCGCCGGTGGCGTTGCAGTTGACGAAGCCATGCACCACTTGCGTGTCGACGCCCACCATCAGGGTCACAGCCTCGTCCTGGGAGGTGATGTGCTCGGCGGCGTAGCGCAGGTCGGCGCCACCGCCGAACTCCTTGAAACCGATCAGGTTCGGGTACTCGCGGCGCAGCTCAAAGAACAAGTCGGCGCGGGTGGCGAAGCCGTAGTAGGGGCTGTTGTAGATCACCGCCGGCAGCTTCGGCGCGGCAGCGAGGATCGCCGAGAAGTGGTGCTTCTGGGCGATCAGCGAGGCACCACGGGACAGCACGCGAGGGATGACCATCAGGCCGGCGGCACCAACCTTGGCGGCGTGGGCGGCATGGGATACGGCTTCGCGGGTGTTCACCGCGCCGGTGCCGACGATGGTCGGGATGCCGGCGGCCACCAGGCGCGCCACGCCTTCCTGGCGCTCGGCCTCGGTCAGCAGCGGCCAGTCGCCCATCGAGCCGCAGTACACCACCGCGCTCATGCCGGCGTCGATCAGTTCGCGGCCCTTGCGCACCAGGGCGTCGAAGTCCGGCTTGCGCTCGGCGGTGCAGGGGGTCATCAGGGCGGGCATGGTGCCGGTGAAGATGTTGTCGGTCATTGTTGTCACTCCTGGCGGTATTCAGTGGGAAATGAATGGGGTCAGATGCCCCAGGCGAACGGATCCTGTTCGTCGATCAGCAGGGTGCTGTCGGCGGTCATGTGGGCGCGGCCGGTGATGAACGGGCGAATGCGTTCGCCGTCGCGTTCGTAGCGGCCCTGGAAGCGGCTGCCGGTGATGCTGGCCTGGACCCAGGTCTGGCCTTCGGCGAGCTTGCCGTCGGCGGCCAGGCACGCCAGCTTGGCGCTGGTGCCGGTACCACAGGGCGAGCGGTCGTAGGCCTTGCCGGGGCACATGACGAAGTTGCGGCTGTCGGCGTTGGCGTCGTCGGCGAACAGTTCGACATGGTCGATCGGGGCATCGTGTTCGCCGGTGATGCCCTGGGCCTCGAGGGCCTTGAGCAGGGCCCAGGTGTAGTCGGTGAGGGCTTCACGGTTGTCCAGCTCGATACGCTGGCCGTGGTCGGAGACCAGGAAGAACCAGTTGCCGCCCCAGGCGATGTCGCCATGCACCTGGCCATGCCCAGGCACTTGCACCGCGACCTGCCGGCGGTAGCGGTAGGACGGCACGTTGCCGACAGTGACGGAGCCGTCGTCATGCAAGGTGGCACTGACCTGGCCGACCGGTGTATCGATCTTGTGCACGCCAGGTTCGATCAGGCCGAGGTGGCGCAGCGAAGCGACCAGGCCGATGGTGCCGTGACCGCACATGTTCAGGTAGCCGGCGTTGTTGAAGAAGATCACCCCGCAGGTCGCATCCGCGGACACCGGGGGGCAGTACAGCGCGCCCACCAGCACGTCGTTGCCGCGCGGCTCCAGCAGGCAGGCGCGGCGCCAGTGGTCGTGCAGCTCGCGCAGTTCGTCGCGCTGCTCGGCCATGCTGTGGCCGTGCAGTGGCGGGAAGCCCTTCATCACCAGGCGGGTCGGTTCGCCGCCGGTGTGGGAGTCGATGACATGAACCTGTTTCATCAGCGTGTCCATTGTGTAGTGGGTCAGGAGGCGACAGCGGCGGGCTGTCGGCCGGCATGGGTTTCGCTGCTGGCTTCGCTTTCATCGTCGCCATCGAGGCGCACCAGCCGCGCCGGCACGCCGGTGGCGGCGCCCCAGTAGTAGATGCCCAGGGCACTGGCAGCCACGACCACGGTATCCAGCGGGTGGCCGATCACGCCCAGGCCACCGAAGCTGCCCAGCCAGGAGAGGAAAATGGTCACGGCGTAGAAGCCGATCAGCCAGGCCGACGAGCGCACCTGCTGGCCCAGCGACAGGTGTTCGGTAGGCACGAAACGGCGGCACAGCAGGTACAGCACGAACATCACGATCTGCAGCGCCAGCAGCCAGGACACGGTGTTCCAGCCCGACCAGTAGACGATCAGCGCGGCGATGATGAACGACAGCGGGCCGAGCACGCCCATGCCCTTGACCCGGAACGGCCGGGCCATGTCCGGGGCGCTGCGACGCAGGGCGGCCACGGACACCGGGGCTACGGCGTAGCTCAGTACCAGGGCGGCGGATACCACGTTGATCAGCGCCTCCCACGACGGGAACGGCAGGGTCCAGAACACCGCCAGGGCGAAGGTCAGCCACAGCGCCGGGCGCGGGATGCCGGATTGCTCGTCGATGCGGGTGAAGTACTTGAAGAAGGTGCCGGTCTGCGCCCAGCCGTAGATCACTCGCGGGGTGGCGTTCATGTAGATGTTGCCGCAGCCGCTGGGCGAGATCACCGCGTCGGCCACCACCAGGTAGGCCAGCCAGCCGACGCCCAGGGCCAGGGCGATGTCACGGTAGGGCAGGGCCAGTTCCTTGGTCACCCCGGCCCAGCCGTTGGCGATCATCTCGGTCGGCACGCTGCCGAGGAACGCCAGTTGCAGCAGGGCATAGATCGCGGTGGACAGCAGCACCGAGAGAATCAGCGCGATGGGGATGGTGCGCTGCGGGTTCTTCACCTCGCTGGCCACCGAGATGATCGGGGTCAGGCCCAGGTAGGCGAAGATGATGCCGCCGGCCGACACCGCCATCTCCACCCCGGACAGGCCGAACGGCGCGAAGCCCTGGACCTCGAAGTTCTCCGGCTTGAAGAAGGTGAACAGTACGCCGATCACCAGCAGCGGCACGATGAACTTGAACACGCTGACCAGGTTGTTGGCCTTGGCGAAGGTCTTCACGCTGCGGTAGTTGAGCAGGAAGAACAGCCCGAGCAGCGCGAACTGCACCAGCCAGCCAAGCACCGTCGGGTCGCTGGAGCCGGTCTTGGTCAAGGCCGGGAACCAGGCCGCGGCGTACTGGCGCGAGGCGACCACTTCGATGGCGATCAGGCTGGAGAAGGCGATCAGGGTAATGAAACCCATCAGGTAGCCCAGCAGCGGGCCGTGGGAGTACACCGGGTAGCGCACCACGCCCCCGGCCCGCGGCAGGGCGGCGCCGAGCTCGCAGTAGACGATGCCCAGCAGCAGCACGGCGAAGCCTCCGAGGAACCAGGAGAGGATGCCGGCCGGGCCGGCGATGGCCGAGACGTGGCTGGCGGCGAACAGCCAGCCGGAGCCGAAGATCGCGCCGAGGCCGATGAAGGTGAGGTCGAGCAATGACAGCTGTTTCTTGAATTTGCCTGACATGGGTGCGCCTTTTTGTAGGTTTTGGATAGGCAGGTCTGATGTCACGATGCGGCTTGGTCGGCCGCGCTCTTGTAGGTCGTGGGGCGGCTTGCGTGGGGCATAGAGTGGACCGATCGAGGCGTCGGTTCTTGATGGTTTTCTGCAAGGTGAGTGACGAAATCGGCACAGTCAGGCAGAAAGGCTGGTGCGGCGGGCTTGGGGTGATTTAGGTTGGCGTTGCCGGCCTATCGCGGGGCAAGCCCGCTCCCACGCGTGCCGTGCAGCTGGCGTGGGAGCGGGCTTGCCCCGCGATAGGGCTGGTAAATCCCAAAGAGAAATCCCGCATGTTCAAGACCCCACTGACAGCGCTGTACCAGCACCTCGACCAGCACCGCCCCGAATCCCTCGAGGCCCTGCTCACCGGTGTGGTCTGGCTGCTGCCCATGCTCGACGTGATCGCCAATGCGGCGATCTTCATCAAGGATGACCAGGCCCGCTACGTGCTGGCCAATCGCACGCTGGTCCAGCGCTGCGGCCTCAAGCGCCTGCAGCCGCTGCTGGGCAAGACCAGCGCCGAAGTGTTCCCGGCGCGCCTGGGCCCCGGCTACACCGAGCAGGACCGCCGGGTGCTGGAGCAGGGCCTGGTGCTGGAAGACCAGCTGGAGCTGCACCTGTACGGCAGCCGCGAACCGGGCTGGTGCCTGACCCACAAGCGTCCGCTGTACGATCCGGCGGGGAGGATCATCGGCCTGGTGGGCATTTCCGTCGACCTGCAGTCAGCCGCCGACACCCACCCCGCCTACCAGCGGCTGGCGGCGGTGGATGCGCATATCCGCGCGCATTTCCACCAGCCGATCAGCATGGGCGAGCTGACCCGCATCGCCGGGATCTCGGTGGCGCAGCTGGAGCGCTACTGCAAGCGGATATTCCACCTCACGCCCCGGCAGATGATCCACAAGGCCCGCCTGGAGCATGCGCACCAGTTGCTGCACAGCGACCTGCCGATCATCGAGGTGGCCCTGCGCTGTGGCTACACCGATCACAGCGCCTTCAGCCGGCAGTTCAGGCAACTGACCGGTTTTACGCCGCGGCAGTACCGGATGGCAACGAATTAAGGGCTGATGCATAAATGCATTGATTTGTTATGCTTCTATGCATAAAATGAGTTTCAGCGCTACTCAGTAGCATGCATAAACTCAATCGATACAGGATGTTCACGATGGCAACCGCTTACACCGCCAAGAATTCCCTGCCTTTTGCAGCGCTACCTACTACCGATGGTGTCGTTCAGTACTTTCGTGCGACCAGCACCAACGTAGCGGATGCGTCCTATGCTCCCGATGGTCTGGCAGCTGCGCCGATCTACGGCCTCGGTGGCCAGCTGTTGCAAGGCAACGAGATTGTCGCTGGCGGCAACGTGACGCTAGTTTCCTATCTCGGTCCACTGCTCAACCAGGGGGCCCTGTGCTGGATCCTGCTGAACTGCGAGGGTGGTGCCCAGCAGGTGGCCAATGCCACGCATAGCCAGCATGCCGTGACGCTTGGCCAGATCATCGGTTTCTCCGGAGCCGCGCCTGGTGACATCAAGTTCTCCGCAGCCAACGAGGCGCCGGTGGGCTGGCTGAAGGCCGATGGGGCATTGGTGTCTCGCGCCGAGCATGGCGCATTGTTCGCCGCCATCGGCACCACCTATGGCGCTGGCGATGGTGTCACGACCTTTGGTCTGCCTGACCTGCGCGGTGAGTTCATCCGTGGTTTCGATGACGGCCGTGGAGTAGACCAAGGCCGGGCGTTCGGCTCCTGGCAGAAAGGCAGCCTCTACCCTTACGACACCACCGAGAACATAGCCAACGGCGTCTGGAGTGCATCCACCACGCAGAACACAGGTCCCGCTTCGCAAGTCGCGATGGGCGTGGATGCCTACTCCACCGACGAGTATTCGACCATTTCGCTGGGTGGGGTCGATGCGCGGGTCAACTATGCATTGCCAGGTCTGTTCGGTGACCGTGGTTACTCCGGGATCACCCGCCCACGCAACATGGCCATGCTCGCATTGATCAAGTGCTGATCACTCGCTGCTGAACAGGGCGCGGGCCTCGTCGAAACACTGCTCGGCGATGGCCGAGCGTGGCTCGCTGCGGCGCAGCAGCAGGCCGACCGGGCTGTGGATGCTGGCCTCCTGCACGGGGATGATGCGCATGTGCTGGTTGAGGTCTTCCAGGCCGCAGTCGAGCGGCATGACCGCGCAGCACACGCCGGAGCTGATCGCCTGGATCAGCTGGAAGGTCGAGTCGCTCTCGAGCACGGCATTGGGCGCCAGGCCCCGGCTGCGCAAGCTCAGGTCGAGGGACTGGCGGTAGTGCATGCCCTTGCTCAGCAGGCCCAGCGGCAGCTCGCCGAGGTCTTCCCAGCGTAGGCTGTCGGCCTCGAACTGGAAGTGCCGGGTGTCGTGCAGCAGGCCCATGGTGGTGGTGCTCAGCTCGATCACTTCGAAGAAGCTGGTGTTGACCTGGTCGAGGTAGCAGATGCCCAGGTCGAGCTGGTTGCGGCTCAGGCCGTCGATCACCTGCTCGGAGCTCAGCGACGACAGCTGGAAGTGCAGTTCGGGGTACTTCTCGCGCAGCGGCATCAGCAGTTGCATGGGGTTGAAGCTGGCCAGCGGCACGGTGCCCAGGCGCAGGCTGCCGACCACCTGGCCCCGGCAGCTGGCGGCCTCGGCCTGCAGGCCGTCATGGGCGGCGAGCAGGGTGCGGGCCCAGGCCAGGATGCGCTCGCCGGCTTCGGTGAAGCCTTCGAAGCGCTGGCCGCGCTTGACCAGCACCAGGTCCAGTTCGTCCTCGAGGTTGCGCAGGCGCATGGACAGGGTCGGCTGGGTGATGTGGCACAGCGCTGCAGCCTGGCCGAAGTGGCGGGTCTGGTCGAGGGCGATGAGGAACTTGAGCTGTTTGATGTCCATGGTGCGGCCTGGGGTTGCGGGGGTGGGTAGACCTTAACCAAGAGTGAAGCACCTGGCTAATCCTTGATGAACATTTCACCGACCCGGTAGGGGGGCCGAGATCGGCGATAGAAATCGTCGATCATCCGGTACGCCCTATCGATTGGACGCTGCCGGGGCTTGTCTCTAACGTGGCCGACAAGCCAATCCTGGAGCAAAGGCCATGAGCGTGAAACCGGACGCGGTGTTCGTACCGCTGAACATCGCGGTGCTGACCGTCAGCGACACCCGCACCTTCGAGAACGATACCTCCGGCGAGCTGCTGGCCAGCCGCGCCGTCGGCGTGGGCCACCGCCTGGTGGCGCGCGAGCTGCTCAAGGACGACCTGTACAAGATCCGCGCCCAGGTCGCCACCTGGATCGCAGACGAACAGGTGCAAGTGGTGCTGATTACCGGCGGTACCGGTTTCACTGGCCGCGACAGCACGCCGGAAGCGGTGGACTGCCTGCTGGACAAGCGCATCGACGGGTTCGGTGAGTTGTTCCGCGCCTTGTCGATTCTCGATATCGGTACCTCGACCGTGCAGAGCCGGGCCCTGGCCGGCATGGCCAACGGTACCCTGGTGTGTTGCCTGCCGGGCTCGACCGGCGCCTGCCGCACGGCATGGGAGGGGATCCTGGCCGAGCAGCTGGATGCGCGGCACCGGCCGTGCAACTTCGTCCCGCACCTGAAGCCGATCGGGGCCTGCGAAAGCCGCGGCTGACCTCAGGGCTCCATCGCGGGGCAAGCCCGCTCCCACGCCGATCTTATTTCAGCACACACGCTGGCGTGGGAGCGGGCTTGCCCCGCGATGAGACTTCAACTCAACACATGATCCACCGGCACCAACGCCGGTGGCAGTGGCTCATGCCCCAGCGCCGACAGCACATCACGCTCTATGGTGCGCACCAGTGCATCGGTCGGCAGGTCGTTCTCATCCCGCCCGAAGGGGTCCTCCAGCTCGTTGCCGATCGCATCCAGGCCGAAGAAGGTGTAGCTGACGATGGTGGTGAACAGCGGTGCCAGCCAGCCCAGCGGTTCGGCCAGGGCGAACGGCAGCAGCAGGCAGAAGATGTAGATGGTGCGGTGCAGCAGCAGGGTGTAGGGGAACGGCAGTGGCGTACCCTTGATCCGCTCGCAGGTGGCCTGCACGTCCGACAGGCCGGCCAGACGCTGCTCCAGCAAGGTGTAGCGGAACTCGCTGATCGCTCCACGCTCCGCCAGCCGTGAACAATGTTCGCCCACCTCGCGCAGGATGCCGTCGCAGACATTGTGCGTCACTATCTGCGCCCTTTCGCCCAGCCAGGGGCGGGCGGCGCCGAGCTCGTCTTCGTTGCGCAGCCGGGCATTGAGGGCATGGGCGAAGGCACAGAGGCTGCGCAGCAGTTCCTCGCGCAGCGCCGCGTCCTTGATCGCCACGCTTTCGCGCACGAACGAGCGCACCTCGATGATCATCCGCCCCCAGGCCTTGCGGCCTTCCCACCAGCGGTCGTAGCAGGCGTTGTTGCGAAAGCTCATGAAGATCGACAGCGACAGCCCCAACAGGGTGAAGGGCGTGGCGCTGACCGGGTAGAACAGCGCCGGGTAATGCCGCTCGACCAGCACGATCAGCGCCGCGAGCAAGGTCACCGCCAGGCAGCGCAGGGCGATGCGCTGGACGATCGAGCCTTTGAGGGTGAACAGCACGCGCAGCATGTCGGGGCGTGAGTGGACGATCAAGGCGGTTCCAGAGGCGGCCGATCAGCCGCCGGTCATGTTCATGAAGCGCAGGATCTGCACCTCGCCGCCCACTTCGAAGTGGTGACGGTAGGGCTTGAGCTGCATGGCGTCGCGAATGGCTTTTTCCAAGCGGGCGCTGTCGCCGGGGTGCTGGCGCATGACCTGCTTGAGGTCCACCGAGTGTTCGTTGCCCAGGCACAGCAACAGGCGGCCCTCAACGGTCAGGCGCACGCGGTTGCAGGTGGCGCAGAAGTTGTGGCTGTGGGGCGAGATGAAACCGACCCGTGTGTTGGGCGCCTCGGCCAGGCGCCAGTAGCGCGCCGGGCCCTGGGACGACTCGGCCGACTCGACCAGGGTGAAGTGCTCGGCCAGGCGTGCGCGTACGTCGTCGCTGGAGCAGAACGATTCGCCGCGCTCGTGCTCGCTGATTACGCCCAGGGGCATCTCTTCGATGAAGGAGATGTCCAGTTCGCGGTCGATGGCGAAACGCACCAGGTCGACGATCTCGTGGTCGTTGCGGCCCTTGAGCACCACCGCGTTGAGCTTGGTGCGGCGAAAGCCCGCGGCGCGGGCGGCGTCGATGCCGGCGATCACCTGCGCAAGGTCGCCGGTGCGGGTCAGGGCGCGGAAACGCTCGGAGTCGAGGCTGTCGAGGCTGATGTTCAGGCGCGACACGCCGGCATCGAACAGCGGCTGGGCCAGGCGGCCGAGCTGCGAGCCGTTGCTGGTCAGGCACAGTTCGCGCAGGCCGGGCAGGGCGGCGATGCGCCCGCAGAGCTCGACGATGCCTTGGCGCACCAGCGGCTCGCCGCCGGTCAGGCGGATCTTGCGGGTGCCCAGGGCGACGAAGCGCTCGGCGACCTGGTACAGCTCTTCGAGGCTGAGAATCTGCTGGCGCGGCAGGAACTGCATGTCTTCAGCCATGCAATAGACGCAGCGAAAGTCGCAGCGGTCGGTAACCGACATCCGCAGGTAATCGACTTTGCGGTTGAAACCGTCGATCAGGGCCTGGGCGTTCTTTTCCACGTTCGCGCTCGACATTGAAGTGGCTGGGGGCGGCCAAACGCCGCGGATAAGGTCCAAGCTATAACCTGCGCCCATTGGCGTCAAATTGCTTTGCCCGACCATTCGATCAGTCCCCTCTATCACGGCTGCAGGCCGCGCTGGCCAAGGTCTGGGCCCGGTGATCGAAACGGTTTATCACGCCGTCATTTATTTCGATTGGACGCAGCAGGGGGCGCTTCTTAGGCTGGAAAAAACACCGTGCGGAGAAGCGCAGCATGAGCCAGGACGAACACATCAGGGACTACAAGGGGCCGGCCGCCGGTTGGGGTGCGCTCAAGAGCGTGACCAAGAGCTGGCTGGGCAGCGAGAACGCCTTCAAGAACCTGCGGGCCATGCTCAAGACCAACCAGAACGGTGGGTTCGACTGCCCGGGTTGCGCCTGGGGCGAATCGCCGGAAAGCGACATGGTCAAGTTCTGCGAGAACGGCGCCAAGGCGGTCAACTGGGAAGCCACCGGGCGCTCAGTGGATCCGGCGTTCTTCGCCCGCTATAGCGTCAGCGCCTTGCTCGAACAGACCGACTACTGGCTCGAGTACCAAGGCCGCATCACCCACCCGATGCGCTACGACGCGGCCACCGATCATTACGTCGAGATCAGCTGGGACGAGGCGTTTGCCCTGGTCGCCCGGCACCTGAACGGCCTTGCTTCGCCCGACCAGGCCGAGTTCTACACCTCGGGCCGGGCCAGCAACGAGGCGGCGTTCCTCTACCAGTTATTCGTGCGTGCCTACGGCACCAACAATTTCCCCGACTGCTCGAACATGTGCCACGAGGCCAGCGGCGTGGGCATGGCCGAAACCCTTGGCGTGGGTAAGGGCACGGTGGTGTTCCATGACCTGGAGCTGGCCGATGCGATCTTCGTGATTGGCCAGAACCCCGGCACCAACCACCCGCGCATGCTCGAACCGCTGCGCGAGGCGGTCAAGCGTGGTGCCCAGGTGGTCTGCTTCAACCCGCTCAAAGAGCGCGGGCTCGAGCGCTTCCAGCATCCGCAGCACCCGTTCGAGATGCTCAGCAATGGCTCCGAACCAACCAATACCGCCTACTTCCGCCCGGCGCTGGGTGGCGACATGGCGGCCATGCGCGGCATCGCCAAGTTCCTCCTGCAGTGGGAACGCGAAGCGCAACTGAACGACGAGCCGCCGGTGTTCGATCACGCTTTCATCGCTGAGCACACCAGTGGCGTCGAGGCCTACCTGGCTGTGGTGGACGCCACACCCTGGGAACATATCGTCGAGCAGTCGGGCCTGAACAAGGCTGAGATCGAGCTGGCCGCGCGCATGTACCGCAAGGCCGAGCGGGTCATCATGTGCTGGGCCATGGGCGTCACCCAGCACCGCCACTCGGTGCCCACCGTGCAGGAAATCGTCAACCTGCAGCTGCTGCGCGGCAACGTCGGCAAGCCCGGCGCTGGCCTGTCGCCAGTGCGTGGCCACAGCAACGTGCAGGGCGACCGCACCATGGGCATCGACGAGAAGCCCAGCGCTGCCTGGCTCGACACCCTCGAGAAGCGCTTCCACTTCAAAGTGCCACGTGCCCACGGTCACAACGCCGTGCTGGCGATCCAGGCTATGGAAGAAGGTCGGGCCAAGGTGTTCATCGGCTTGGGCGGCAACTTCGCCCAGGCGACGCCCGACACCCCGCGGACCCACGCCGCACTGCGCAACTGCGAGCTGACCGTGCAGGTCTCCACCAAGCTCAATCGCTCGCACCTGGTTACCGGGCGCGATGCGCTGATCTTGCCGTGTCTGGGCCGCACCGAGATCGACATCCAGGCCGAGGGGCCGCAGGGCGTCACCGTGGAGGACACTTTCAGCATGGTGCATATTTCCCATGGGCAGCTGAAGCCACGATCAGCGCAGTTGCGTTCGGAGCCGGCGATCGTTGCTGGCATGGCCAAGGCCACCCTTGGCAACCGGCCCATCGATTGGGACTACGCGATTGCCGACTATGGCCGCATCCGCAGCATGATCGCCGACGTGATTCCCGGCTTCGCCGATTTCAACGCCCGCCTACAGCATCCCGGTGGGTTCCACCTGGGCAACCAGGCCGCCGAACGCAACTTCCGCACCGCTACCGGCAAGGCGCGTTTCATACCGAGTCAGTTGCCGGAGCATCTGGTCAACGCGACCGTGCTGGCCCGTGGTGACAAGCCAGATCTGATCCTGCAGACCCTGCGCTCCCACGATCAGTACAACACCACCCTATACGGGCTGGATGACCGCTACCGTGGGGTGTTCGGCCTGCGCGAGGTGGTGTTTGTCAACGAGGCCGACATACGCCGCCTGGGCTTCGAGCCGGGTGAGCACGTGGACCTGGTGTCGCTATGGGAGGATGGCCGTGAGCGGCGGGTGTCGGGCTTCCGCCTGGTGGCATATGACGTGCCTGAAGGTCAGGCGGCGGCGTATTACCCGGAGACCAATCCGTTGGTGCCGCTGGAAAGCTACGGTGAGGGGACCTACACACCAACCTCGAAGTTCGTGGCGATCAAGTTGGAGAAGGCGAGGGCGGGGAATCGGATCGAGGCTACCCTGGCTGACTGACAGGGTTGGCCTCATCGCTGGCAAGCCAGCTCCCACAAGGATATCGTTCGGCTTGAGGTGGACGCGGTCGGGGGGGAGCCGGCTTGCCGGGGGTGAGACCGGTCCTGCCAGCGACCATTTCAGCGCCCCACCGGATACGCCGTGGTGTACTTCATCTGCTCCATGGCAAAACTCGAGGTGATGTTCGACAGCCCGTCGGTGCTGGTGATCAGCTTCTTGTAGAAGCGGTCGTAGGCAGCGATGTCGCCCACCACCACCCGCAGCATGTAGTCCCAGTCGCCGGACATGCGATACACCTCCATCACTTCCTCGAACGCCGTCACCGTGGCGGCGAACTGCGCCAGCCAGGCGCTGTCGTGGCGCTGGGTCTTGAGCTGGACGAACACCGTAAGGCCCAGGCCCAGGCGCTCGGGATCGAGCAGGGCGACGCGGCTGCGGATGTAGCCTTCCTCTTCCAGGCGCTTGACCCGTTTCCAGCACGGTGTGGTGGACAGGTTGACCGCTTCGGCCAGGTCCTTGAGGGACAGCGAGGCGTCGCGTTGGAGCAGGGTGAGGATGTGCTGGTCGAAACTGTCCATGACGTCGTATGGCCGATTGCGAGAAAAGTTTCCCGAGAGTAGCCGCTTGCTCGGAACGTTGGAACCGTTTCAGCCGCTGCGTCGATGGAATTGTTCCGCTGGCGCCTTGGGGTGGTGGATATGAGATAGTGGTGGTTTTCCACCCTCAGGCAATGGACCCGACCATGTCCGACAAACCGCGCAATTTCGCCACCCGCACCATCCACGCCGGCGAGCAGTCCAGCGTCGCCGACAACGCCATCTTCCCGGCCATCGTCACTTCCAGCTCGTTCATCAAGCGCGGCCTGGACGACAACCCCGAATACGCCTACAGCCGGGTCAGCAACCCGACCCGCCATGCCTACGAGACCTGCGTGGCCGCATTGGAGGAGGGCGTCGGCGCGGTCGCCTGCGCCTCGGGCGTCGGCGCCACCGCCACGGTGCTCGAGCTGCTGTCCAAGGATGCCCATGTGGTGGTGATGAACGGCGTCTACGGCGGCACCTTCCGCCTGCTGGAAGACTACCGTGGACGCACCTCGGGCCTGACCACCACCTACGTCGACCTCAACGACGTCGAGGCGGTGGCTGCGGCCATCCGCCCCGAGACCCAGCTGATCTGGATCGAATCGCCGACCAACCCGCTGCTGCACCTGGTGGATATCAAGGCAGTCTGCAAACTGGCCCGTGAGCGGGGGGTGATGACCTGCATCGACAACACCTTCTGTTCGCCGTGGAACCAGCAGCCGATCACCTTGGGCGTGGACCTGGTGATGCATTCGGCGAGCAAGTACATCGGCGGCCACTCAGACCTCACCGGTGGCGTTGTGGTGGCGGCCAACCACGAGTTGCTGGGGCGCCTGCGCAAGATCAGCATGGCGGTCGGCGCGATCCAGGGGCCGTTCGACTGCTACCTGGCATTGCGCGGGCTGAAGACCCTCGATGTGCGCATGGAGCGCCAGAGCGCCAACGCCCTGCGTGTGGCGCAGTTCCTCGAACAGCATCCGCAGGTCGAGCAGGTCTACTACCCTGGCCTGGAAAGCCACCCGCAGCATGAACTGTGCAAACGCCAGATGCGCACGGGCGGCGCGGTGGTGGCGTTGCGCATCAAGGGCGACCGGGCTGCGGTCAACCGCCTGGTCGAGGCGCTGTCGATCTTCGTCCTGGCCGACTCGCTGGGCGGTGTGGAGAGCATGATCAACCACTCCTGGAGCATGTCGCACAACTCCCTGAGCCCGGAGCAGAAGGGCGTTATGGGGATCAGTGAGAACCTGCTGCGGCTGTCGATCGGGATCGAGGATTGCCGCGATCTGATCGAGGATCTGGAGGGGGCGCTGATGGCTTCCGCTTAAGGGCTTTCGACGTCATCGCGGAACAAGCCCGTTCCCGCGATGGCCGCGTATGCCTTGGCGTCTGCGCGGTACCTGGGAGCGGGCGTGCCCCGCGATAGCGTCGGTTGGGGAATCAGGATTTTGGTGGGTGGACGATGCGTTCGATCTTGTCCTTGATCAGCACCCGCTCCTTGCGCAGGCGGTTTACGGTGTCGTCGCCGGTGGCATTGCCTTCGGCGGCGAGCACTTCCTTGTCCTTGGCGTTGTATTCCTTGTGCAGCTTGTGCAGGTCCTGGTTCTTGTCGATCAGGGCCTGGAACTGGTCGGCCGTCACGTGCAGGTCTGCGAGCAAATCATGCGGAACTGGCATTTCTTCACCTCTCTCAGGGTTGGTAAACGAGCCTGAACCAAGAGGATAGTCGCCTTTGCCGTAGTACGGGACTGGGTTAGGCTGTCGCCTCCCCCTGCGTGAACGGAACCTGCGCCATGCCTCACCTGAACCTGGAATACAGCGACAATCTGCGCGACCTCAATGTCGATGTGCTGCTGCTGCGGCTGAACCACGCCCTGGTCGGCAGTGGCCAGTTCGCCGAAGAGCTGGACATCAAGAGCCGCGCCCAGGCCTTTGCCCAATACCGGGTCGGTACCGCCCCGGCCGAACGGGCCTTCGCCCACGTGCGCCTGGCGATCCTCAGTGGGCGTACGCAGCAGGTGAAACAGCAGTTGTCGAACAGCCTGCTCGAGGTGCTGCGCGAGGCGATCCCGGCCCAGCCTGGGCTGGACATTCAGTTGTGCGTCGAAGTCCTGGACATCGACCGCGAGCCGTACGCCAAACTTCGCCTGCCTGGCTGAATGGCAGCTGAATGACATTCATTTAATTAATGAAAGACGCTGGCCCACCAATTGTTGGCGTCTTTTTCACAAAAAATTGATGCTAGGCTTTCTAGAGTTCGGCCAACTTTCCAACCTGCCCGTCCGGGCGGGTTGGCCGCTGATCAACTCTTGTTGCGAACGCTCATGCTCAAACTCAGATCCCTGCGCACCGAATGGGTCACGTTGCTGGCCAGCCTGTACCTGTTGATCGGCTTCAATACCATGCTGTGGGAACACCTTGAGTCCATCGTGCCGCCGGGTATGGTGGGGCTCTGGTTGAGCCTGGCGTTTGCCGTGCTGATGCTGTTCGCCTTCAATCTCATACTCACATTGCTCGCGTTTCGTTATGTATTGAAACCGGTATTGATTGTGTTGTTCATCAGTGGCGCAAGTGTCGCTTACTTTATGAATCAATACGGTGTGCTTATTGATGCCGGCATGTTCCGCAACGTGGCCGAAACCAATGTCGCGGAAGTGCGCGACCTGCTTTCACTGAAGTTTGCCGTTTATTTATTTTTGCTGGGGGTGCTGCCATCGCTGTTGGTGTGGAAAGCCAGGATCGCCTATCGCCCCTGGCACCGCGAGCTGTTGGGCAAGCTGGTGGTCAGTGGTGCCTGTGTCGCGGCCTTGGGCTCAGTGGCGCTGGTCAATTACCAGGGCCTGGCCTCGTTGTTTCGTAATCACCATGAACTGCGCTTGATGCTTACACCGAGCAACATCGTTGGGGCTTCCATCGGCTATGCCAGCGAGCAAGTGGGCACGGCTACCCGACCTTTCCAGCGCTATGGCGAGGACGCCCGCCGTGATGCGGCCTGGCAGCGGCACCAGCGCAAGTCGTTGACAGTGCTGGTGGTCGGTGAGAGTGCCCGGGCGGAAAACTTCGGCCTGCTCGGCTATGCCCGCGACACTACCCCACAATTGAGCAAGGAGCAGGGCCTGTTGAGCTTTACCGACGTCCACTCCTGCGGGACCGAGACCGCTGTTTCGGTGCCCTGCATGTTCTCCGGCATGCCGCGCAAAGACTACGACGCCCGCGTGGCGAAGAACCGCGAAGGTCTGCTCGACATCCTCCAGCGCGCGGGGTTGGCGGTACAGTGGCGTGACAACCAGTCCGGTTGCAAGGGCACCTGTGACCGGGTGCAGTTCATCGATGTGAGCAACCTCAAGGATCCGAGCTTGTGCGGCGGTGGCGAATGCCACGACGCCATCCTGTTGCAGGGGCTAGCGGAGCTGCTCGACAACCTCGATCAGGACACCGTGCTGGTGCTGCACCAGATGGGCAGCCATGGCCCGGAATACTTCAAGCGCTACCCGGCTGGCAGCGAACCCTTCACCCCGGTGTGCCGCAGCAACGCTCTGAACCAGTGCAGCCAGCAGGAGATCGTCAACGGCTATGACAACACCCTGGCCTACACCGACAAGGTGCTGGCGACCTTGATCGATACCTTGCGCAGCAAGCAGGACAAGGTCGACACCGCGATGATCTATCTTTCAGATCATGGCGAGTCGCTGGGGGAGTACAACCTGTTCCTGCACGGCACGCCCTACATGATCGCACCAGAGCAGCAGAAGCATGTGCCGCTGCTGGCCTGGTTCTCCGACAGCTACCGCGAGGACTTCGGCGTGGACACCGAATGCCTGGGCAAGCTGCGCGATGCGCCGTTGTCGCAGGACAACCTGTTCCACTCGATGCTCGGCCTGTTGCAGGTGCGCACCGAGGTCTACCAGCGCTCGCTGGACCTGTTTGCCGGCTGCCGCCCCTGGCTGGCGGCCGATCGCTGAGCGTACCGACGATCAGCACCAAGGATGGCGTGGCTTGCGAGGTTTCACCCATTGCGCCCGCGCCGTATATACTGCGCGCCAATGTTAGTGGGAGAGCCTCGTGGCCATCGAAATTCACTGGATCCGTGACGACCAGACCCTGGCCCAGCACTGCCGAAGCTGGCGTGAGCTGCCCTTTGTGGCCCTCGACACCGAATTCATGCGGGTCGACACCTTCTACCCGAAAGCCGGGTTGATCCAGATCGGTGACGGCAAACGTGCCTTCCTCATCGACCCTTTGCTGATTCGCGACTGGCAGCCGCTGGCCGAGCTGCTCGAAGACAATAGCGTGGTCAAGGTGCTGCACGCCTGCAGCGAAGACCTGGAGGTCTTGCTGCGCCTGACCGGCAAGCTGCCACAACCCTTGTTCGACACCCAACTGGCCGCCGGCTACCTGAACATCGGTTTCTCCATGGGCTATTCGCGTCTGGTGCAGGACGTGCTGGGGCTCGAGCTGCCCAAAGGCGAGACTCGCTCCGACTGGCTGCAGCGCCCGCTGTCGGACACCCAGGTGAGCTACGCTGCCGAAGACGCCGTTCACCTGGCCGAGCTGTTCACCGCCCTGCGCCCGCGGCTGTCGGATGACAAGTACGCCTGGGTGCTCGAGGACGGTGCCGAGCTGGTTGCCGCGCTGCGCCGTGAAGTCGAGCCCGAGACCCTCTACCGCGACGTCAAGCTGGCTTGGAAGCTCGGCCGCCAGCAGCTGGCCGTGCTGCGCGAGCTGTGCGCCTGGCGCGAGCGTGAGGCCCGCAGCCGCGATGTGCCACGCAATCGCATCCTCAAGGAACATTCGTTGTGGCCCATGGCCAAGAGCCAGCCGGACAGCCCGTCGGCGCTGGCGAAAATCGACGAAATGCACCCGCGTACCATCCGCCAGGACGGCGAGGCGTTGATCCAGCTGATCAAGCGCGCCGCCAGCCTGCCGCAGGAGCAATGGCCCGCGCCACTGCCCGAGCCGCTGCCGATCGAAGCCGCCGGCATTCTCAAGCGCCTGCGCGCCATCGGACAGGCTGAAGGTGAGCGCCTGGGCATCGCCCCGGAACTGATGCTGCGCAAGAAAGCCCTCGAAGCGCTGCTCAAGAGCGGCTACCCCGACGGTCCCTATCAACTGCCCGATGCACTGCGCGGCTGGCGTCGCGAGCGCATGGGCCAGGCCCTGCTGGACGATCTGGCCGGTGCCGGAGATTCACGATGAAACGTATCTGCTCGATCTACAAGAGCCCCCGCAAGAACGAAATGTACCTGTATGTGCTCAAGGCCGATGGCCTGGAGCGTGTGCCCGAGGGGCTGCTGCCTTTCTTCGGCACGCCCGTGCACGCCTTCGACCTGGTGCTCAGCCCCGAGCGCAAGCTGGCCCGCGAGGACATCGCCAAGGTGCTGGAAAACCTCGACAACCAGGGCTACCACCTGCAGATGCCGCCTCCGGACGACGACTACATCGAGCACCTGCCCGAAGAACTGCTGCGCCGCAACGACCCGGCCTGATCCGGGCGCGGTCTCTTCTCTGTCTGCGGCCCGCCTGGCGGGCCGCTTCCGTTGTTTGCCAAGGTTGTGTGTCACATGCGCGTTCTGATCGCTGAACAGGATCATGCCAACTATGCCCGCCTGCTGGGCGAGGCGGCGCCGGACCTGGAGGTCCTGACCAGTGGCGATTCCGCCGAACTGGCCCGCCTGGCCCCCGACTGCCCGGTATGGCTGGGCCAGCCCGACCTGCTGGCCAGCCTGTTGCGCCAGGGCCACAAACCCCGGTGGATGCAATCGACCTGGGCCGGCATCACCCCGTTGCTGGCCGACGGCCTGCCGCGCGACTACCGCCTGACCCGGGCGGTGGGGATCTTTGGCCAGGTGATGGCCGAGTACATGCTCACCTACATGCTTGGCCATGAGCGCGATGTGCTGTCGCGCCTGGTCAGCCAGGTCGAGCGGCGTTGGGATGATCGGCCCGGGCGGACCCTGGAAGGACGGCGGGTGCTGATCGTCGGCACCGGCGATATCGGCCAGCAAGTCGCCGAGTTCCTCGTGCCCTTTGGCGTCACCTTGTCCGGGGTAGCCAGCAGTGCCCGTGAGCAGGCGCCTTTCGTCGAGGTTGCCGGGCTCGACCAGTTGCCCCGCCTGGTCGGCGAGGCCGACTACGTGCTCAACCTGTTGCCCGACACGCCGGCCACCCATGACCTGTACGATGCGGCATTGTTCAAGTGCTTCCGCTCCAGTGCCTTGTTCATCAATGCCGGGCGCGGCGTGGCGGTAGTCGATGCCGACCTGGTCGAGGCGCTCAAGCAAGGGCACCTGGCCGGCGCGGTGATCGATGTCTGCCGCCAGGAGCCGTTGCCCCAGCGCCACCCATTCTGGACTGCCTGGGGGCTGCTGCTGACCGGGCACAGCTCAGCGCCGACTTCGCCGACGGCGATGGTGCGGTTGTTCGTCGGGAATGCGCGGGCGTATTCGGCGGGGCAGGGGTTACGTGGGGAAGTGGATTTCGCGCGGGGCTACTGACAGACGTTTGCTCTACGGCCCGCTCTCACGGGGTGTACCGTGACCCGTGGGAGCGGGCTTGTCCCGCGATGAATCAGATGCAACCTTACAAGCTGAAATCGCCTTCGGCCGCCAGCTCGCTCAACGGTCGGCGCGGGCTCGGCATTTCACGGGCCTGCAAACCTTCGGCCAGGGTCGCCTTGTCGCCCAGCTTGCCGATTGCCACCATTGCGTGCAGTGCGTAGCCCTCGGGGATCTTCAGCTCGCGCCGGGCCAGGTCCTGATCGAAGCCGGCCATGCCGTGGGTGTGCCAGCCGCTGATGCTGGCCTGCAACGCCAGATGGCCCCAGGCCGAGCCGGTGTCGAAGGTGTGCCACAGGGCCGGCTTCTCTTCATCGGAGCCGGGTGCGGCGAAGGTGGTCTTGGAGATGATCAGCACCAGCGCCGAGGCATGCTGCGCCCAGCTGCGGTTGAACTCGTTGAGGATGTCCAGGTAGCGCGCCCAGCTGGGTGTGTCGCGGCGGGCATAGAGGAAACGCCACGGCTGCGAGTTGTAGGCCGACGGCGCCCAGCGCGCGGCTTCGAGGAAGCTCAGCAAGGTTTCCTGGCTGATCGGCTCGTTGGTGAAGGCGCGGGGCGACCAGCGATTGATGAACTGCTCGTTGATGGCATAGTCGGCGATGCGTGGGGTGGCGCTCATGGTTGCTCCTGCAAGGACTGGGACAAAGACCGCACGCTACTGCGTCCGGCGAGCACTGACAAGCGGTCTGGCGTTGCCGCCGGACTGCCTCTAGACTGGCGCCGCCGCGCGCCGCGGATTCATGTTGACTGCAGGAACACGTGTGATGATCGCCGATACCGCGCCCTTCTGGCGGCGCAAGACCCTCGACCAGCTCGATGCGCAAGAGTGGGAGTCGCTGTGCGACGGCTGCGGCCTGTGCTGCCTGCAGAAACTCGAGGACGAAGAGGACAACAGCGTCTACTACACGAGCATCGCCTGCAAGCTGCTTGACCTGCAGACCTGCCAGTGCAGCGACTATCCCAATCGCTTCCGCTTCGTGCCAGATTGCATCCAGCTGACCCCAGGCAAGGCCGACCAGTTCAAGTGGCTGCCGCCCACCTGCGCTTATCGCCTGGTCAGCGAAGGCCAGGACTTGCCGTCGTGGCACCACCTGGTCTGCGGCGATCGCGGGCAAGTGCATGAGCAACGCATTTCCCGGTCCGGGCGGATGCTCAGCGAGAACGATGTGGATGAAGACGACTGGGAAGACCACCTGATTTTTCGCGCGGGTTGAGCCGCGCGGCTACAAGGAGTTTCGCTATGCGTCGCCCGCTGTTGATGGTGCTTGGCCTGCTGCTCAGCACTCAGGCGCTGGCCAGGAAAGTCGATCTGGACTATCAGGTTCGCCTTTTGCCGCAAAGCGGCCAGGCCGAGGTGCGCCTGACCCTGGCCGACGGCAGCGTGGTGCGCAGCCTCGACTTCGACCTGGGCAAAGCCGGCGTCTACAGCGACTTCCTTGCTGATGGCCAGTGGCAGGTGCAGAACGGGCGCGGCGTCTGGCACCCGGCATCAGGCAAGACCAGCCTCAGCTACCGCGTGCTGCTCGACCAGCAACCGAAGGGCGGTGTCCATGAAACCCGCATGACCGCGCATTGGGCGCTGTTCCGTGGCGATCAGCTGGTGCCGCCGGCGCGCCTCGACCAGCAGGACGGCACCGAGCTGGTGTCGCGCCTGGCCTTCGACCTGCCGGCCGGCTGGAAGAGTGTCGAAACCGCCTGGCCGCGCATCGGCCGGCAGAAATTCCGCATCGATGACGTATCGCGCCTGTTCGATCGCCCCACTGGCTGGATGCTCGCCGGCAACCTGGGCAGCCGCCGTGCGCGCCTTGGCGACACCGAGGTGACCGTCGCCGCGCCGCAGGGGCAGGGCATGCGCCGCATGGACACCTTGACCCTGTTGACCTTCGTCTGGCCGCAGTTGCAGTCGGTGTTTCCACGCAACCCGCCCAAGTTGCTGCTGGTCGGTGCCCGCGACGAGATGTGGCGTGGCGTGCTGCCAGGCAACAATTCCCTGTACTTGCACAGTGGCCGGCCGCTGATCAGCGAGAACGGCAATAGCCCGCTGTTGCGCGAGCTGGTGCAATTGTTCGCCCAGATCAACGACCGCGATGGCAGCGACTGGCTCGGCGAGAGCCTGGCCGACTATTACGCCAGCGAGCTGCTGCGGCGTGCTGGAGGCATGAGCGACGACCGTTACGAGGCGTTGCAGGCGCGCTTGCATAAACTTGGCGACAGAGTGAATCACCTCAAGGGTGCCAAGGCCAGCTCGGCGCAGGTGGCTCGCGGCGTGCTGCTGTTGCAGGCGCTGGATCGCGAGATCCGCCTGCACAACCACGACAAGCGCTCGCTGGACGATGTCGCCCGGGCTCTGATGCGCCTGTCGAGCGTCAGCACCGAGGAGTTCGTGCAGATCAGCGAGAACGTCCTGGGGCGGCAGTCCGAAGTATTGCAAAGCAAGGTATTGCGCTAGACCCAAGATCTATCGCGGGGGCAAGCCCGTTCCCACGACCCCGGACAATCATTTTGAACGCGGGCTCGTGGGAGCGGGCTTGCCCCGCGAAGCTTTCAACCGCCGGTCACCATTGCGGTACGGGTTGCTGCCTCGGCACTGGCCTTCAGCGCCTTGAGCTCGGCAGCCCCCCGTTCTATGTCGCGATGCAGGCGCAAATATTCGGCGCGATGCCGCAACCACCACGCCTTGGTCGAGCAATGCCCGCTTACACCACGGGCCAGCGCCAGGCCGCCGACGGCAACCTGCAACATCCCCAGCAGGCCACCGTGGCGTAGCCCCTTGCTGATCATCAACGCGCCCCCAGCCAGGGAGCTGATGCGCTCCAGGCCTTGGACATTGTGTTCCGGTGTGTCCGTTGTCCAATGGATATCGTGCATTGCCGGGTCTCCTCAGGTTGGTGATATCCAGCAGACTTTGCTCAGCGTGCAAGCGTTCAGTGTAATTTGCCGCGTGGCTGCCCCGGAAAACTTCGAGACTGTCCTGAGCAGGGGGGGTATAGCGATTGGTTGCAGGTGTCATTGGCGAGGGTGTTGGTTTTAATGAAACTTTTGCTCAGCGTATTTATTCAGCCGTGACATGAAAGCGCCGCCGTGGCTGAACGACTATGGAGAATCTCTAAGTCACGCTGTTGCTGTTGCTGTTGCTGTTGCTGTTGCTGTTGTTTTTTGCTTTTGCACTCTAAGTGCGCGATAGTTCAGGCGACACAAATTGCGACTTCAGGAGGCCGAACGCAGGTCTTGCGGAGGGAGGTGACGGGCA